>NZ_CP102480.1:600000-897500 GCF_024662015.1 Nisaea acidiphila
ACCGGCTGCCCGGCGCGCTTTCCGGCGGTCAACAGCAGCGCACCGCGATCGCCCGTGCGCTGGTCAAGGATGCCGATCTCGTCCTGCTCGACGAGCCGCTCGCCAATCTCGATTTCAAGCTGCGCGAGGAACTCCGGGACGAACTTCCCCGTCTCTTCGCCGACCGCAACTGCATCGTCGTCTATGCGACGACGGAGCCGACCGAGGCGCTGCTCTTCGGCGGTCAAACCGCGACGCTCTTCGAGGGCGCGGTCACCCAGTTCGGCCCGACCCGCGAGATCTACCGCAAGCCCAACAACCTCGTCAGTGCCAAAGTCTTCTCCGATCCGCCGATCAACGTGATGGGATGCGAAAAGAAAGGCGGCCAGTTCGAAGACAGCGACGGTACGCACTGGACCGCCAAGGGGGCAACCGCCAACCTCGCCGACGGAGCCTATACACTCGGCATCCGCCCGCATTTCGTGACCCCGGCGGCAGCCGGCGCGGACCCGGTCCCGGTCTCCGGCCGCGTCCTGGTGACCGAACTCAGCGGCTCCGAAAGCATTATCCATTTCGCGCGCGGCGGAGAGACCTGGGTCTCTCAGTCGCACGGCATCCACGCCTTCGAGGTCGGCACCGAGGCGCGACTCCATGCCGACCTTTCGCAGGCAATGTATTTCGCCCCGGACGGCAGCTTCGCCGCTTCCGGCACCACGCAGAGCTAGGAGACAGAGGATGGCAAAGATCACCCTCGACGATCTCCGGCACGCTTATGTGCCGAACCCGCAAGGTCCCGACGATTACGCCCTGAAGCAGCTCGATATCAGCTTCGAGGACGGCGGCGCCTATGCCCTGCTCGGCCCGTCCGGTTGCGGCAAAACCACCTTGCTCAACATCATTTCCGGCCTGCTGACGCCGAGCCACGGCAAGGTGCTGTTCGACAGCAAGGATGTGACCGGGCTCGCGCCGGACCAACGCCATATTGCGCAGGTCTTCCAGTTTCCGGTCGTCTACGACACGATGAGTGTCTACGACAATCTCGCCTTCCCGCTCCGCAACCGCGGCGTCGCGGAAGCCGATGTCGACAGGAAGGTGCGCGAGATCGCGGCCATGATCGATCTAGAGGACACGCTAGAGAACCGTGCCTCCGGTCTCACCGCAGACGGCAAGCAGAAGATCTCCCTCGGCCGTGGCCTGGTGCGCGACGACGTCAATGTCATCATGTTCGACGAGCCGCTCACGGTGATCGACCCGCACCTGAAATGGCAGCTCCGCTCGAAGCTAAAGGAACTGCACCAGCGCGTGGCGCGGACGATGATCTACGTCACCCACGACCAGACCGAGGCACTGACTTTCGCCGACAAAGTGGTGGTAATGAATGTCGGCCAGGTGGTGCAGATCGGAACGCCCGTCGAGCTCTTCGAGACCCCGGCTCATGAATTCGTCGGCCATTTCATCGGCTCGCCCGGCATGAACATCCTCGACTGCGAGGTGAAGGGCGGAAAGGCGTTCTTCCGAGGTCAGGAGGTCGAGACCGCCAATGCCGGCGCGGTGAAGGACGGCGAGAGCGGCCCGCTCCGTCTCGGTGTACGCCCAGAATTTGTCAGCCTCGCCGAGCGCGGCATCGAGGCCGAAGTGGTGAAGGTGAGTGACAGCGGCCGCTACCAGATCGTCGAGACGCGCGTCGGAGACGCGCCGGTGAAGCTGCTGGTGAACGAAGGCGTCGAGATCCCGACAGGCAGGACCGCCCTTTCCTTCCGCGCCGACCGGACCCGGATCTACCGCGACGGCTGGCTCGTAGCCTCGGGAGAGACGCGATGAACAAGCTGCAGAACAACAAGGCCTGGCTCTTCGTTCTCCCGGTCTTCGCGCTGGTCGCCTTCAACGCGATCATCCCGCTCATGACCGTGGTCAACTATTCGGTCCAGGAAACCTTCGGCAACAACGAGTTCTTCTGGGCCGGGGTGATGTGGTTCGAGGAGATCCTGAACTCCGAACGGTTCCATGCGAGCCTCGGGCGGCAGGCGATCTTCACCGCAAGCATCCTCGCCATCGAGATGCCGCTCGGCGTCGCCATCGCGCTGACCATGCCGCGCAAGGGGCCCTGGGTCTCGGTCTGCCTCGTGCTCATGGCGCTGCCGCTGCTGATCCCCTGGAACGTGGTCGGCGCGATGTGGAACATCTTCGCGCTGCCCGATATCGGTTTCCTCGGCTACACGCTGAATTCGCTGGGCATCGACTTCAACTTCACGCGCCAGCCGGAAGACGCCTGGTTCACGCTGATCCTGATGGATGTCTGGCACTGGACCTCGCTCGTCGTGCTGCTCGCCTATGCGGGCCTGAGCTCGATCCCGGATGCCTATTACCAGGCGGCGAAGATCGACGGCGCTGGAAGCTGGGCGATCTTCCGCTACATCCAGTTGCCGAAGCTGAAACGGGTGCTGACCATCGCCTTCCTGCTGCGCTTCATGGACAGCTTCATGATCTATACCGAGCCCTTCGTGCTGACCGGCGGCGGGCCCGGCAACTCGACCACCCTGCTCTCCATCGATCTGGTCAAGATCGCGCTCGGCCAGTTCGATCTCGGCCCGGCGGCGGCGATGTCGCTGATCTACTTCCTGATCATCCTGCTCCTGAGCTGGGTCTTCTACACCGTGATGACGCGGAACGAGGAACAGTGAGATGAACGCGAACAAGACCGCCGGACGCGTGGTTCCGACCCTCTACATCCTCTTCCTGCTGCTGCCGATCTACTGGCTCGTGAACATGTCGTTCAAGACGACGAACGAGATCCTCGGCAGCTTCACGCTCTATCCGCAGGAATTCACCCTCGACAATTACATCACCATCTTCACCGACCCGACCTGGTACATGGGCTATGTGAACTCCATCGCCTACGTCACCCTGAATACGGTGATCTCGGTCGCGGTGGCGCTACCGGCCGCCTATGCCTTCTCGCGCTACCGCTTCATCGGCGACAAGCACCTGTTCTTCTGGCTGCTGACCAACCGCATGGCGCCGCCGGCGGTTTTCGCCCTGCCCTTCTTCCAGCTCTATTCGGCCGTCGGCCTCTTCGACACCCATATCGCGGTCGCGCTGGCCCACACGCTCTTCAACATCCCGCTCGCGGTCTGGATCCTTGAGGGCTTCATGTCGGGCGTACCGCGCGAGCTGGACGAGACCGCCTATGTCGACGGCCATTCCTTCTGGAGCTTCTTCCTGAAGATCTTCGTGCCGACCATCGCCGCCGGCATCGGCGTCGCCGCCTTCTTCTGCTTCATGTTCTCCTGGGTCGAGCTGCTGCTGGCGAAGACACTGACCGCTGTGGATGCGAAACCGATCGCGGCGACCATGACGAAGACGGCGAGTTCGTCCGGCTACGAGCTAGGGCTACTTGCAGCCGCCGGGACGCTGACCATCATTCCCGGCGCCTTCGTGATCTATTTCGTGCGCAACTACATCGCCAAGGGCTTCGCCCTCGGGCGGGTCTGACGGACGGGAGGAGACAACCATGCTGCTGAGCTGGATGGCCTGGACCTGGCCCACCGCCGCCTTCTTCGCCTTCATCGCCTGCTGCCTTGCGACCATGACGATGCTGGAGCTGCGCAATCCCGGAGGCGCCCCGCGCGACGGCGTGCTCGGCCTGACGACGACCCGCGGCGACCGCCTCTTCATCTGGCTGCTCGGCAGCGCCTTCATCTTCCTGGCCTGGCTGGGGCTCGCCGGGACCGTACTCTGGGGGCCGCTCGGGATCGCGCTAGTCTATGGGGTGCTGGTGTTCCGGTACGTGTGAGTCCCGTCCCTTACCTAGCTTAAAAGGTCGTCATTCCCGCGAAAGCGGGGACCCAGGGATCCAGGTCACGGCCCTATGCTCTCTGGGTCCCCACTTGCGTGGGGATGACGACAGAAGAAATGCAGGACCCAACAGTCAAACCCGATCGCCTCCGACAAAACCGATCACCAGCTCACTGATCCGCTCCGGCTGATCCTCCATTGCGAAATGACCGCACTCGGGCAGTAGTTGCAGGGCCGAGCCGAGGATCGCGGCGTGCAGCTTGTGGGCCCAGTCGGTGACCTGCCAGGAGTCCTGCTCGCCCCAGAGGATCTGCACCGGCAGGTTCGAGAGCTCGCCGAGCCGGTCCGAGATCTCCGACGTATGCCGATGGTCGTAATGCGCGACCTGGTGCTGAAAGAGGCTCGCCTGCCCTACCGGGCCGGAGATCAGTTCGACATAGATCTCAAGCGCATCCGCCGCAAAGCGATCCTTGTTGACGACGGTGCTGAGCAGCCAGTCGCGGAAATGCGCGCGATGCTCGGCATCCGGCGCCTTGATCAGCGCATCCAATCCCGCCTGCATCTGTTGCTTCGTCCGCTTCGAAGGCCAGCTGTCGAAACTCACAGTGTCGATCAGTGTCAGAGTCCGCGCTCGCTCCGGATGGAAAATGCAGAAGCGCTGAGCCACCCCGCCGCCGATATCGTGAGCGACGATGTGCGCGCTTTCGAGCCCCCACACATCCATCAGGCTTTCAAGGATTGGAACCTGACCGGAGACGGAGGTATCGACCGCCGGATCGGCCGGACGCTCCGAGGCCCCGAAACCGAGCAGATCGAAGATATGCACCCGATATCCGGCCTGCACGAGGACCGGAGCCACATTGCGCCAGATATAGGAGGAGGACGGCGTACCGTGGATGAGCACCACCGGTTCGCCGGCGCCAAAGGACGCGCAGGCAATTCGCTGCCCGCCGATCAGGACATTCTCGTTCGCGAGAGAAGACATGAATTCACCTTCCCGAAATATGGGATTTCGGATCGTTTCTATCATTCCCGCCGCGTCGCGTGGAAGCGACAATGCCCCGGTGTGCGCATTCAGGGCTCGCCCGAACCGATTTCTGCCTTCCGCCGGGCAACATAGGCTTCCAATGCCTCCCGCCGTCCCGGATCCAGCGGCGGCGGCTCGTATCGCTCCAGCACCTGCTGCCAGATCTCCGTCGCCCGGCTGCTGGCGTCCCGCCCCCCGGCGAGCTCCCAGTTCTCGTGGTTCTGCCAGTCGCTCACCAGCGGTTCGTAGAAGGCGGTCTTGAAACGGTCCATGGTGTGCGCGGCGGCGAAGAAATGCCCGCCCGGCGCGGTCTCGCGGATCGCGTCGAGGGCGAATTCGGCGTCTGAAAAATCCACCGGCTCCAGGAAGGCGGCCATGTTCTGCAGGATCTCGACATCGATCACCAGCTTCTCGTAGGAGGCGACGAGCCCGCCCTCGAGCCAGCCGGCGGCGTGATAGATCATGTTGCCGTGCCCCATCACCGCGCCCCAGAGCGCCATCTCCGTCTCGTAGACCGCCTGCGCATCGGCCACGTTGGAGGCGTTGCAGGAACTGGTGCGGTAAGGCAATCCGTAGCGCCGGGCGAGCTGTCCGCCGGCGAGATTGGCCCAGGCGTTTTCGGGCGTGCCGAAAGCCGGCGCGCCAGTCCGCATATCCACGTTCGAGGTGAAGCATCCATAGACCACGGGCGCACCGGGCCGGACCGCCTGGATCAGCGCGATGGTGAGCAGCGCCTCTGCATTCTGTTGCGCCAGTGCCGCCGGAAGCGTTACCGGCGTCATCGCGCCCATCAGGGTGAAGGGCGTGACGATCACCGCCTGCCCCATCTCCGCCAGCGCCGTCGCGGCATCCGACATCTCCTTGTCGAGCTTGCGCGGCGAGTTGACGTTGATGTTGGTGATCGCCGACGGGCTCGCGGCCAGATCCTCGACCGTCAGACCGCGCGCGATCGCCTGCATCTCCATCAGGTCGCGGACCCGCCCGCTGCCGATGGACATGCCGCAGAACATCTTGTCGGTCAGGGTCAGATTGGCGAGATAGGTATCGAGGTGGCGCGTGTTGGCCGGAAGGTCGATCGGCGCCAGCGTCTGATTGCCGAACATGGTGATGACGTTGAAGCTCTGCGCCAGCTTCATCAGCTCCTGATAATCGGCGAAATTCCCGGGACGCCGTCCGCGCACCGCGTCATGCACGTTGGGTGGGCCGGACACCATGCCGAAATTGATCACATTGCCGCCGATATCGACGGCCTTCTCCGGGTTCCAGGGTGTCAGGGTGAAGCGTTCCGGCGCGTGCGCCGCCAGTTCCTCCACAAGCACCCTGTCCATGCGGACGATCCCGCTGGCGTCGTCCGTCTCGGCGCCCGCCGCTTTCAAATGCCGCCGGGC
Organism: Nisaea acidiphila; assembly: GCF_024662015.1. Taxonomy (NCBI): domain Bacteria; kingdom Pseudomonadati; phylum Pseudomonadota; class Alphaproteobacteria; order Rhodospirillales; family Thalassobaculaceae; genus Nisaea; species Nisaea acidiphila. The sequence goes on from NZ_CP102480.1 coordinate 606,190, forward strand.
AGCCTCGCTCATCACCTCGATGCCGATCTCCTCGAGTATCCGCATCGAGATGTCGTGGACCTTCCCGAGCTGATCCGGCGACATCGGATTGAGTGGAGGGAACGTATTGACGATCCGGCCGAACGGTCTCTGGCGGTCGAGGATCGTGGTTTTGGCACCGCGTCTGCGACCGCCGCCGGAACGGCGCCCGGACCGGCCTTCCAGGCCTGGCATGGCTCTCTCCTGCCTCGTGGCGGCCGCGCCGCCGTCTGTTCCCGGAGCGGTCATTGCCCTGCCGCCCCTCCCGGGAAAACCCGGAGCGCTTTAAGTATCGCCCGCGAAACCGGACCGACTATCGTCTTTATCGGACCGATGGGGCGACAATCGTGACGCGCTGGAAGCATTCCCGGTCAACCGCTTCTGGAAAATGATGTCCGGGCATGTATCATCGCTTTCCCGCCTCCGCGCGCGCCCGCGCCGCATTTTCGATCAGGAATTCACCATGCCCCGTCTGCCCAAGATGACTCCCGAGAAACTCGCCCCGGCCCAGGCCGACCTCTACGAGGCCATCACCGGAGGGGTCCGGTTCAAGTCCGGTCCCGGGATCGACATGATGGAATCGGACGGCACCCTGCGCGGCCCGTTCAATGCCTGGCTGCACATTCCCGAAACCGGACAGGCGGCGCAGCAGCTCGGCGTAAAACTGCGCTTCGAGAGCTCGCTTTCGGGTCCCGCCCGCGAGACCGCGATCCTCACCGTCGCCCGGCACTGGCGCTCGCAATATGAATGGTGGGCACACGAGCAGATCGCCCTGAAAGAAGGCATGACGCCGGAGGAGATCGCCGCGGTAAAGGCCGGCGAAGGACCGGACGGAAACCCGGAACTCGCCGCCATCCGGGCCTTCGTGGCCGAGCTGATGGAAACCGGCGACGTCACGGACCAGACCTACGAGACCGCGCACCGCCACACAGGCGACAAGGGCATGGCCGATCTCGTCACGCTCGCCGGCTATTACGCGATGATCTCCGCCAATCTCAACGTGTTCCGCGTCGCCGTGCCGGACGGCGAGACGCCGCCCTTCGAGGACTGACCCTTTTCCTCCGGCCGCCGGATCATTAAATAGGCCCCGCAAGATAAGATAGCGGCCGGATGGGGAGTGTTTCGGACATGGAGAACGGACAGGGGCTTCGCGCGCGGTTGCGCCATCTGGTCGACAGCAACGGATTTTCCAATCTCGTCACAGTCCTGATCGTTCTGAACGCAATCATCCTCGGGCTCGAGACCTGGCCAGTTGCCATGGAGATGGCGGGCCCGCTGCTGCGGGTCGTGGACCGTGTCCTCCTGGTCTGCTTCTGCGCCGAGTTGCTGATGAAGATGATCGGCCAGGGCCGCGACTTCGTGCGTCAGCCCTGGAACTGGTTCGATACCATCGTTGTCGGTATCGCCCTCGTGCCCAGCACCGGAGCCCTCTCCGTTCTGCGCGCCCTGCGCGTGCTAAGGGCGCTGCGCCTGCTCTCCATGGTGCCGCGCATGCGCATGGTGGTGGAGGCCCTGCTGCGCTCCCTCCCCGGCCTCGGCTCGATCGCCGGGCTCCTGCTGCTGGTCTATTACGTCTTTGCCGTGATGGCGACGAAGCTGTACGGCGGCGCTTTCCCCGAGTGGTTCGGCAATATCGGCGCCAGCATGTACAGCCTGTTCCAGATCATGACCCTGGAGAGCTGGTCCATGGGGATCGTCCGCCCGGTGATGGAAGTCTTCCCCTATGCCTGGGCGTTCTTCGTGCCGTTCATTCTGGTCGCGACCTTCACGATGCTGAACCTCTTCATCGCTATCATCGTGAACTCCATGCAATCGATCGCCGACGACGTGGCGCGCGAGCGGTCGGAGACCGCCACGGAGGAAATGAAGACCTTCACGCACGCCGACCATATGGAACTGCTGAACGAGCTGAAAGCCCTCCGCACCGAGATCCAGGAGCTGAAGGACCGCTAGGTTCGCGTCCAAAGCGCGAGCACAAAAAAACCGCCTCGCGGGCGGCTCGGGACTCTTATCTTGGAAAACGATCCGGGTCTTGGAAAACGATCCGGGCGCGGCAAACGCGCGCCCGGATCGAGTATCAGGATCAGCCGTTGACGGCCGACTTCAGGGCCTGACCAGCCTTGAATTTCGCCTGCTTGGAAGCAGCGATCTTGATGGTCTCGCCCGTACGCGGGTTCCGGCCCGTGGTGGCAGCCCGCTCAGAGACGGAGAAGGTGCCGAAGCCGACGAGGCGGACATCGCCACCCTTTTTCAGCGTGTCGGTGACCGCATCGATAACACCGTTGACCGCCGCTTCTGCCTGAGCCTGGGTGAGGCCGGTTTTGGAGGCGACCGCCGCGCTGAGTTCGGATTTATTCATGAACTGATCTCCCGTTATTGGATGGGCGGCAGTCTCTGGGATTCTCAATCCGCCTGCAAGCCCCGGAATCGCTTGGAAATATGAGTTTTCTCACGAGTTTCGCCGCAGTTTTTAGTCAAGCCTCGCCATCAAAAATTTTATCCCATTAAATCAAAGCGTTACGAAAATAGACGTTAAATTTCATGCCACCAAATCATCCATTCGCTGTAGGCCGCGAGAGCAAAAAAACCTCATGAAAACTGTGTTCTGGAGCTTTCCGGCAGCTCATCCGACGCCGATTCCGGTAGAATCAAGATCAAAGCAATTCGCCTATAATCCCATCAGATCGGAAAGTCATAGAGCCAGGCGGGATTCTCCAGGAAGCATTTGCGGGCGATTCCAGCGTCCGGAAACCAGGTTTTCGCCGCATGAAACAACCCGCCTGTGTCGACATCGCGTGAGGGTACGGATTCGGCCGGATCGGGAAGAGGGTCCGTATGCAGCGGCGTGTGCGGCCAGTCGCTGCCCCAGAGAATTCTGTCGGATGCCACCTCCGCAATCTCGTTCGCGAGGTCGGCGAACCAGGCCGCGTCGTTTCCGCGCGTCAACCGGTCGGTCCCCGAGAGCTTGATCCAGGCGCCCTCGCCGACCAACCTCAGTAGAGCTGCCCTCTCGGATTCCCGCGAGTCCGGCGGGAGAAATCCGAAATGATCCAAAACGAGCGCGCCGGATAGGTTTTGCTGCTGCTTCGTCAGGAAATCGAAGTCCCGCGGCGCGCAGAACACCTGAATGTGCCACCCGCTCCCGGCGAGCGCGGCGTCGATCTCCACCAATGTTTCTTCAAGCGGCCGCCCTCCGGTAGGGTTGGACAGGGTATTCAGCCGCAGGCCCCTGACGCCGGAGGCGTGCAAGCCTGCGAGCACCGCATCATCCAGGTCTTCCGGCTGGAGGACGGCAACTCCCCTGGCTCTTCCCGACATACTCGCGAGCGCATCGAGCAGGCAGGAATTGTCGGTACCGTAAACACTTGGCTGCACGATCACCGCGCGACAGACAGGCGTTCCCGCGAGACTTGTCCAATAGCGTTCGGCCTCGGCCGGGGCGGGCGCATAGCGCCGCTCTGGATCGAAAGGATAGGCTTCCGCCGAGCCGAAAATATGCATGTGGCAATCGATTGCGGCCGCCAGCGTCATCTTCCCACAATCCTTTCGAGATTTCCCGAACCCGAACACCGCAGGGTGAAATTGGCGATTATCGCGTCCGGCTTTTCACCATATTGTCTGCGGCCATCGGAATATGAAATGCCCCGGAGCCCCCACATGACCGACAAGATCCTGACCAGCCAGGACGGGAACATCGCCCGCATCGTCTTCAATCAGCCGGAAAAGCGCAATGCGGTGTCTCTGGAAATGTGGGAAGCCGTCGAACAGGCCCTCGACACTTATAAAGAGGACGACAGCGTTCGCGTGCTGATCCTCTCCGGCGCGGGCGGCAAGGCTTTCGTCTCTGGCGCCGATATCTCGAAATTCGAATCCGAACGGGCCAGCGCCGAGGGCGTGGCGCATTACAATGCGACGACCAAGCGGGTCTATGACAAGGTCGCCGGCTTCCCGAAGCCAGTGATCGCGCAGATCAACGGATTCTGCGTCGGTGGCGGCGTGGCACTCGCGGTTTGCTGCGACCTGCGCATCTGCGGGGAAGGCTCCCAGTTTGCGGTCCCCGCCGCCAAACTAGGCCTCGGCTATCCCTATGAGGGACTGCGGCGGCTGACCGGCGTGGTCGGCCCGAGCTTCGCCAAGGAAATCTTCTATACCGCGCGGCGATTCAGTTCCTCGGAGGCCTATGACATGGGCCTTGCAAATCGCGTCGTTCCCGACGCCGAGGTCGAGTCCTATTGCACCGAGTATGCGGAAACCATCGCCGGCAATGCGCCGCTGACCGTCAATTCGGTCAAGGCGATCGTCAACGAGGTGATGAAGGACGAAAGCGCGCGCGATCTCGAAATGTGCGCGCAGCTCGTCACCGATTGCTTCGCGAGCGAGGATTACATCGAAGGCCGCCGGGCCTTCATGGAAAAGCGCAAGCCGAACTTCACCGGCAAGTAACAACTTTCCCAACAGGTAAATTATGGACGAGACCCGCGCCCGGGCCCGCTTTGAAAGCGCGCTTGCCGATTATCGGCAGGAATTCGAGACCTTTTTCCTCGCCCGCCTGCTCGACCTCGGCTTCGAGTATGAGGAGGAACTTTGCAGAGTCCGGTTTCCCGTCGAGGAATTCCTCTTCAATCCCCAGGGCAGTCTCCACGGCGGCGCGATCGCGACCGTTATGGATATTTCCATGGGACATCTCCTGAAACACATGACCGGGACGGGTGGCGCGACTCTGGAGATGAAGGTGCAGTATCTGCGCCCCCTCACCTCCGGAACGGCCTGTTGCGAAGGCCGTGTGCTCCGGCGCGGACGCTCGCTCTGCTTTCTTGAGTCCCGGCTTTTCGACGAGAACGGCAAGCTTGCGGCTGTCGCAACGTCGACATGGAAGCTGCCCTCCGCCGGTTAGTTCCCGGCTAGGGAATATCGGCCGCCCGAAAAGTTGCCATGTCCGAGTTCCGGCGCTCCACGGGGCCGATCCGGTCGACCCACCTTGAAAAGGTCATACCGAGCAATCCCGTGGCAGGCCCGCCGTCCCTGTCGGCAAGCGGCAGAAGGATCCGCTCGCCGAAAGCGAAGCGGTTCACGGAATTGTAGACTTGGCCTTTCATGCAAACGACGAGCTCCTGCTTCACGACAGGTCGCCAGCGGCCGGTCACGAACTTCCGTCCCTGTTCCGAGAGCAGATCCCCCAACGTCTGGCCCTTGAGATTGCCGTGCCCGAAGGTCTCCGCGATCTCGGTTCCCGCAAGACGATAGCGAAAGACATCCGGCTCTTCGAAATCGACCAGATAGATCTTCGTGAGCAATGACCTGATCTCGCTTGGGTCGATATCCTGACGGCTCGGCAAGACGCGGCCAGCGCGTTTGCTGCACCAATAGTCGAACAGCTCCAGAGACTGCGGTTCCTCCAGAAAGTCCGAGACCTTGCCCGGTGCTCCCTTCCGATCTTCCGCTATCACGGAATCCATGCAGTTCCTTTCCGCTCGCTGCAGATTTTCGCCAACAAAACCAGCGCCTTGACCGCTTGAATATCACCATACGACATACATTATGCCGTCACGTGTCGTCCATCAGAAACGGCAGCAACTGCTCAAGCACCGTGCCCGGCGCTTCTTCCGGAAGGAAATGCCCGCAGGGAACCGCACCGCCGGTGACCTCCCCGTCACACCAGTTCCGCCACGTGTCGAGAGGATCGGCCGGGCCGCCGGGACCACCGAAACCGCGGACGCCTCCATAAAGAAAGAGCAATGGGCAGGCAAGCTTCCGTCCGGCCTCCCGGTCGTCCCTGTCATGCGCAACGTCTATCCCCGCGCCAGCCCTGTAATCCTCGCAGGTCCCCGCGATCACAGCCGGGTCCCGCATGGCTTCGAGATAGGCCCCCATCGCATGCGGATCGAACAGGAACTCCGGCGCCGCCCATTTGCGCATCAGATAGCCGTAGAAGAAATCCGGATCGGCGCCGATCAGCGTTTCCGGTACTGGCGCCGGCTGCGCAAGGAAGGACCAGTGGAACCCACCGACGGCGCCGGCAAGATCGAGCTTCTCCCACATCTCGAGCGTCGGAATTACGTCGAGCGAGCAGAACCGGGATACCCGCTCCGGGTGATCCATCGTCAGGCGGAAACCGACCCGTGCGCCACGGTCGTGACCGACGACCGCGAACCGCTCGTGACCGAGCGCAGCCATCACCTCGACCAGGTCCCGCGCCATCGCCCGCTTGCTGTGGGGAGCGTGGTCGTGGGACGGGGCGGGTTTTCCGCTGGCGCCATAGCCGCGCAGATCCGGCACAACGACGCTGAAGCGTTCGGCGAGCGTCGGTGCGATCCTGTGCCAACAGGCCCCGGTCTGCGGGAAACCGTGAATAAGGAGCACCGGATAACCGGTTCCCGCCGTGCGGACGAAAATCTCCGTATCCGCTACCGTGATCGTTTGCGTCTTGAAGCCTTCAAGCATTCTATTCTCCGTCTTTCCCGCCATCGCGCGCGAGTGCGGCGATAAATCCTGCGATCTTTCGAACCGTGATCTCCGGCGCTTCCAGGTGCGGCGCATGCCGGCAGTCGGGGATTAGAACCGTCTCGACCAGTCCTTCGACACGATCCGCGACAATCCGAACCTGCGCCTCGGTTCCGTACTGATCCTCCGCTCCCTGCAAACAAAGAATCGGAACCTCGATCCGGTCGAGACAGGAACGGATGTCCCAGGATTCGAAGCCCGGGTCGAGCCAGGCATCGTTCCAGCCACGGAAGGCGGCATCGACATTGTGGTGATATTTGGCAAGTCGCCCCCGCAGATCCGTCTCGGCATAGGCCGTGCGTGCCTCCGCGATCGATTTGAGCCCCATCTCCTCGGTAAAGAAATGCGGCGCCATGAGAACGAGCCCCCGCACGCGCGGATCGCGCACTATCCCGCAATGGAGTGCGGCGATCGAAGCTCCGTCGCTATGTCCGATCAGAACGATCTCGTTCGCACCCGACGCCGCGAGCACCTCCGGCAGCACATCGACCGCTTCCCGTGTCATATAGTTCAGCGGCCTCGGCAAGTCGCAGGGCTCCGACGCTCCGTACCCGGCGCGCGAATAGGCAAACACCCCGCATCCGGTCGCAGTGGAAAGCGCTTCAGGAAAGCCTCTCCAGAGCGCCACGCAGCCGAGGCCTTCATGCAGCAGAATCAGGGTTGGTCCGCTCCCCGGCGCGGGTCCATGCGCAATGGCTTCGAGTTCACGGCCGCCGGCCGAAATCCGCCCGCTGCGCTCCCCGCCGGACCAAAGAGCGGCCCTCTCATTCAGTTTGCCGGTCATCTGTCCCGTCCACGCCACAGTTGGGCAAAATGGGAGCATGGCCCGGGTCCGGGTTCAACCGCCGGAGGCGCAAGAGTGATTGATGCCATATGCACGAACGGACTGCTGCCGCAACGACGCTTGCCGCGAACGCCTACACTGAAAATAATGCATGCATTAATGCATACGTTAATTGATGCCGATGAAATGAGGCTCAGATGAAAAGCAACCGCGTCTATCGTATCGCGCTGTTCGACGGGGACGGAATTGGCCCGGAGATCATGGCGCCGACGCGCCAGCTCCTAGAAGATGTGTCTAAACGGATCGGGCGCAAGCTCGAATTTGAATCTCTGCCCGCCGGAGCGCAGCATTTCGCTCGGACCGGAGAGGCGCTGCCGGCGGATTCCATCGCCGCCGCACGCGATGCGGACGCCATCCTGCTATCTGCCATGGGCCTTCCCGACATTCGAAAGGAGGACGGGACCGAGATCACTCCGCAGATAGATATCCGCTTCGCCTTGGGGCTCTATGCAGGCGTCCGTCCGGTGAAACTATTCCCCGGTCAGCCCACGCCCCTCGCCGACAAACGAATCTTCAATACCGACTTCGTGCTCATCCGCGAGTCCACCGAGGGGCTTTTCGCCCACATGCACGAGGGTCAGGTCGTGGATAACGAATACGCGACCGAGACACTCCGAATCACCCGCGGGACCAGCGAGAAGCTGTTCGATTTTGCTTTCCGTCTCGCCGCGCGGCGGGCGGAGAAACTCGGTCGTCCGGGCAGGGTCACCTGCGTCGACAAGGCCAATGTGTTCCGGGCCTTCTGGTTTTTCCGTTCGATCTTCGAGGAGCGGGCAAAGGCCTTCCAGAACATCTCAGCCGACTGCGCCTATGTCGACGCTTTCGCCATGTGGATGGTGCAACGGCCCTGGGAGTTCGACGTTGTGGTCACGGAAAACATGTTCGGCGATATCCTTTCCGACCTCGGCGCCGGGATCATGGGGACACTCGGTCTCGCCCCCTCGGCGGATATCGGCGACAGCCATGCGGTCTTCCAGCCATGCCACGGCAGCGCACCAGACATCGCGGGCAAAGGTCTCGCCAATCCGCTCGCCATGTTCCTTTCCGCATCCATGATGCTCGACTGGCTTGCCGGGGAGCACGAGGACCCCGCGCTTGCCGAAGGCGCTCAGATGATCGACGCCGCGGTCGCCGCGATGCTGGACGAAGGCTCATTGCTCACCCGCGACCTCGGCGGCACTGCCGGCACAGAGGAACTGTCGAACGCAGTCCTGCGCCGGACCGCCGCATGACCGCCGGAGCCAAAGCCTACCGCGCCATGAAGGAGATGATCCTCGACGGCCGCCTGAAGCCGTCCGCCTCCTATCTGGAAACCGAGCTCGCCGAATGCATCGGCGTCAGCCGGACCCCGGTGCGCGAGGCCGGGCTCCGGCTCGAGCGCGAGGGGCTCGTAACGGTTCGACCGAGGCGCGGTATTCAGGTGTTGCCGGTCTCCGCGGAGGATATGGCGGAAATCTATCAATTACTGAGTGCGCTGGAACCACTCGCCGCGGAACTCGCAGCCAAACGCGGGCTCACCGAAGCCGAGGCCGAGGCCATGGAAAACGAGACCGCGCGGATGGAAAAGGCTCTCGAAGACGGCGACCTTGTCGCTTGGGCGGAGGCTGACGACGCTTTTCACGCCCTGCTCGTCGAAGCTTCGGGCAACTCACGCCTGATCGAGGCGACCAGCCGTTACAGGACGCAGGTCCACCGCGCCCGAATGGCCACATTGACCATGCGTCCACGCCCGCAACAATCGACCGAAGACCATCGTGCCCTGTTGTACTGTCTGCTCAAGCGCGATCCCGCCGGCGCCCGGGAAGTGCATTTCAGACACCGGCAGGCTGCGGGAAACATGCTCACCGAGCTCCTGTCCCGCCACCATCTCGACAATCTGTAACTCACCATCAGAGCGGAAGCCGCCCCCGGGACCACCCGCTCCTAGCTTTCCCAACTGATATAGAGCCCGATATCGCCGATCATTCCGCCGGGATATCCGAGGACACGCGCAATCAGACGGAATCCGCGGCCTTCGTTCAGCAGCTCGAACGCATCGCTCAGGCTCTTCGCATAGCCGCAGAGATGCTCGCGCCAATCGGACTCGCCGTTATTTATGCGCCGGCCATGATCTTCCAGGTAACTGGCCGGAAACCGGACGAGCTCAAGCTCGTAGAGACCCGCATCGACGGCTTTCTGAGCCAACCGGTTGTAATGAAGACGATCCTCTTCCGTGAAATGCCGCCGCATGAAGTCTTCATATTCCTTACGCTTTTCGGCATCGAGGGCACGCTCCTTTTCGGCTTTGGCCCGGGCTTCCCGAAGCGCGTGTTCCGCCATCTCCTCGCGCACTTGGCTCGCCGTACGTCCTTCGCCGGGTTTGGGAACGTTGAACTCTCTATCGGTCATCGCGATGCTCCATTTCCCAAGCGCGACCCTCGATCGGACCGCACCCTATGGTAGCGGATCAAACCGACTTAGACGCCCCTGAAAGAACACATCGGGAAAATGGTTCTCTCAAACGCTTAGCTCTCCCCACGCCAGACAGGGAGCAATTCATAGACGGTGCCTTCGAGGAGCTTGCTTCGATCAAGTATGGAGAGACCGTTTGCGCCGATGATCTCGAGGATCTCCTTCACATACTCGGCACCGCGCTCCGAGTAGCGCGAAAGGGCCACCGCGAGGGTCTTGCCGGACGGATTCGCACCCTGCCGCCGCAACGCCGCACGCGTCTCGCGAAACTCTGAATAGGCCCGGTGTGTATTGAGATTTTTCAGATAGCTCCGCACCGAGTTAAGAGGCGTGCGGAATGCAGCAACCTTGTGATCCCCTTTCTCCGCCCTCTGCTCCTCGGGCACCATTCCCTTCCGGCCGAAAGTCCATTGACCGAACAGGGCATTGCCTTCGATGGCAAAGCGGGAGGTTCCCCAGGCGCTCTCCGTCGCCGCCTGAGCGAGCGCGAGCGACGGAGGAACGATATCGATCCGGCGCTCCAGCGCGTTCAGGATCTTGGTGACCGAAATCACGTCCCCTCCCACCGGCACACCGTATCTCTGTGCAAAACGATGCAACTCTTTCAAATCATCGGCGTGCGGAATTCGAGACTCGCGAATGCGATCTCTCAGACTCAGAAACTCAGCGCGTTCCGACGCCACTTCTTCATTCGCGATGAGCACGAGTGGCAAGACCATGCGGAAGAACATCCGCTTTTTCCGCTCGACCGTGATCTCGTTCACGGTCACTTCACCAAACCGCTCGGGTACTCGAAGCAGCACCAGGCGGGGAACGTCAATCTGCCCGGCAAGCCAAGTCTCGGGCGTGTAATTCAACTCCCGGGTCAATGGCGCCAGCTCATCGAATGCGACAAATTCGACCCGCTCGACCGACCGGCCATCATATCGCGATGCCAAATTGTCGACCGGCTCCATGATCGGTGCCGTGCGGTTGAACGCATTGCAAATGACAAGCACGACAAGCGCGGCGGCAAAGGCCAACACGAAACGACCCATTCTGAAACCCCATCCGTTGGGCGAGCATTTCCGGAAAGCCTTTCGGACAGAGCCCGACAGTCCGGTTCAATGGCCAAAGATAGTGTGGATTACGCCGAAACTAAGGCCGGAAAAGGATATCCCCTAAGACATGGCCCCGATGCCGAATACAGCATAGCATGATGCCGATTGCGGATCCTCGTGCGGGAGCGAAGATGAGCGGCGATACGGCGGACACGACGACGACCGGGAAGCTCAACATCAAGCTGGTCGTAGCACTTGTCGTCACGGGCGGGACCGCGATCTGGGGCATCGCCGACACACAAGGTCTCGCGGATCTGGCTCAGCGCGTGGTCGGTTTCTATTTCACCAGCCGCGGCTGGTTCGTGATGCTGACCGTCAGCGCTTTACTGATCGCGGCAATCGCGCTCGCGCTTTCCCCGTACGGCACGATCGTCCTTGGCAGGGACGACGACAAACCTGAATTCTCGACCCCGGGCTGGCTCTCCATGCTGTTCGCGGCGGGCATGGGCGTCGGCCTGCTCTATTGGGGATCGGCCGAGCCGATCACGCACTATCTCCTCGGCATCGAATATATGGACAAGGGCCTGGCGGCGAGCCGCGCGCTCTTCATCACGAATTTCCATTGGGGCCTGCATGCCTGGGCGATCTACGCCATCCTCGGTCTGATCATCGCATACTTCAGCTTCCGGCGCGGCTATCCGATGCTGCTGAGCAAACCGATCGAGGTCGTCTTCGGACACCGGCGCTGGACCGCGGCGGCGGGCTGGCTCTGCGATGTCCTCGCGATCGTCGCGATCGCCATCGGTCTCGGCGGCTCCGTCGCCATGGGAGTCTTCCAGGTCCAGAGCGGCATCGAGAGCATTCTCGGCATGGAACCCGCCGGCCTTGCGCTTGCCCTGCCTGTCTTCGCCGTTCTCTGCGCCGTCTATGTCCTTCCACTGCTCGTCCCTCTCGACCGCGGCATGTCTCTGATGTCGGAAACAGCGATGCTCATCGCCGGCGGATTGATGATCTTCGTTCTGCTCGCCGGTCCGACCCACTACATCATGAACGCCATCGTGGAGCAGATCGGGGCCTATTTCGGCGGCGTCCTACAGCACGGTTTCGAAACCTATACGTTTTTCGACGAGCGGATCGGCGGCTGGTTTCAATCCTGGACGCTGACCTACATGGTCTGGTGGCTGGCTTGGGCCCCCTTCGTCGGAGTCTTTGTCGCCCGCATCTCCCGGGGCCGGACGATCCGGGAATTCGTGATCGGTGTGATTTTGGCCCCGACCGGGTTCTCCATGGCCTGGTTCGGCACCTTCGGCGCCGCCGGCTTTTACGACATCCTGCTTCGCCCAACCGGGATCCTCGCGGTGACGGAGAAAGATCCCGCCTATACCAGCTTCTTTCTGCTGCAGAACCTGCCGCTCTCCACGTTGACAAGCATCGCAACCATCGTGGCGGCCTTTCTGTTCATAGTGACCAGCGTGGTGAGCGCGGCCTTCGTCCTCGGCATGTTCTCCAGCGGCGGCGACCTCAATCCGAGCCGAAAAGTGAAATTGGCCTGGGGCGTCGTCCTCGGCGCGCTCGGGCTGGTAATGATCCTTTCCGGCAGCATCGACGCCGTGAAATCGATCATCGCGCTCGGCGCCATACCTTTCGTCTTTATCGTCCTGCTGCTGCTTGTCTGCTTCCTGAAAGCCCTGAAAGCGGAGCGCCCGAAATGAGCATTTTCCATTTCTTCGACATGCTCGGAAACGTGACGACCTTCGCCTTCATAGGTGCACTGATCTATCTCTATCTCCGCAAGGAGAAAGAGGATTGACTCAGGCTGCGCTCGGCTTGCTCTGCAGGCCGCCCTTCTCGCGAATGAAAGCGGCGATTTCGGCAACGCCCCGGCCGTTCTTCAGCTGCGTGAAGACGAAAGGGCGATCGCCGCGCTGACGCTTGGTATCCTCCGCCATGACGCCGAGATCGGCGCCAACCAGCGGTGCGAGATCGGTCTTGTTGATCACCAGAAGGTCGGAGCGGGTGATACCGGGGCCGCCCTTGCGCGGGATCTTTTCGCCGGCCGCAACGTCAATGACGTAGATCGTCAGGTCCGCCAGTTCCGGGCTGAATGTGGCCGCGAGATTGTCCCCGCCGGATTCGATCAGCGCCAGCTCCGCCGTCGGGAAGGACGTCCCCATCGTGTCGATGGCCGCAAGGTTGATCGAGGCGTCCTCGCGGATCGCGGTGTGCGGGCAGCCGCCGGTCTCCACCCCCATGATCCTCTCCGCCGCGATCGCGCCGGTGCGGGTCAGGATCTTCTGATCCTCCTTAGTGTAGATATCGTTGGTGATCACGAACATGTCCGTGTCCCGGCTCATCTCCCGGCAGAGCATCTCACAGAGCGCCGTCTTGCCGGAGCCCACCGGCCCGCCGATCCCGACCCGAAGCGGTCCCGTCGTCATCTTTTCCTCCTTCACGATCTGAACAGCCGGCCGTCCATGGCCTCGTGCTGCAGTGAACTCCACTCCGCCATCAGCGCGGCGCTGCCGATATCCTCAACTCCGAGCCCCCGGCTGTCACGCCAGACGGTCTCGACACCGCTTTCGAGCGCGGCGATCACCTTCTGCCCGTCCGTCTGGCCGAGAGGAACGGCGCGCACCGCTGCCGAGACAAGATTATGCACGAAGGCCTGCAGAAACAGCGGCCCCGCGAGTTCGAGCCCAATGCCCGAGGCGGCGGTAACGGCACCATAGGCCACGGCCAGCGGCGGGGCCGGCGGCAAAGCCAGGGCCTCGAACTCCGGCCAGGCCGCGCACACTGTCTTCAGGAAGGCTGCTCCCTGCGAGGTCGCTTCCAGCCTGAGCTCCGCGGTCGGAATCAGGGCCAGGGCGAGTTGCGAGAGTTCCGCCAGTCCTGCCGCGTCCCGTTCCGCCGCATGGCGCCAGGCCGCAGAAAGCAGGATCGCGTCGTTCCGTCCGGTACCAAACTGGAGAAGTCCTCCGATCCAGTCCTCAAGCGTCGCCGCGTCGCGCACCAGATCCGCCTCGATCGCCGCCTCTATCCCGTGGCTGTAGCTGTAGGCCCCGACCGGAAAGGACGGGGAAAGCCACGACTGCAGGCGGAGCGCGGCGCGGATACCTCCACACTCAGCCATGATGATGGGAATGGCCGTGACGGTGGTCATGGTCGTGGTCATGCGCGTGATCGTGTGAATGGGCATGTCCGTGATCGTAGGCCCCGCCTTCCGGTTGAAACGGTAAAACCGTCTCCGTGACCGTCGCGCCGAGCCCGCGCAGCATGTCGGCGATGACATGATCCGGGCGCAGCAGGATCGCCCCTTCTGAAATCTGCGCCGGCAAATGCCGATTGCCGATATGCCAGGCGAGCCGCAGCAGGTGATGCGGCGACGACGCCTTCACCTCCATCACCGCCTCCGGCGCCGCGGCAACACGAATCCAGCCACCGCTTTCCAGCTCCAGTCCGTCTCCGTCCGCGAGCGCCACCGCACGCGGCAGATCGAGCAGAACCGCATTGCCGCCGTCCGTATCGAGCCGGATGCGGCGCCGGTGACGATCGTCGAAGGCGAGCGTCACCTGATCCGCCTGGCCGGCCGCATTCCAACTGCCCGCCGGCGCGTGCGCAACAGCGCGTCCGAGGTCCTTCGTCACAGTCATAGCCTCCGCCATGCGCCGTTCAATACATGAAATAGCGCTGCGCCATAGGCAGTTCCGTCGCCGGCTCGCAGGTCAGAAGCTCGCCGTCGGCGCGCACTTCGTAGGTCTCCGGGTCGACCTCGATATCCGGCGTCGCATCGTTCAGGACCATCGATTTCTTGGTGATCCCCGCCCGCGTGTTGCGCACGGGAAGAACCTGTTTCTCCAACCCGAACCGTGCGCCGACACTGGCTTCGATCGCCGCATCGCTGACAAAGGTGACGGAACTCTTGTGCAGGGATCGGCCGAAGCTGCCAAACATCGGCCGATAGTGCTGCGGCTGCGGCGTTGGGATCGAGGCGTTCGGATCTCCCATGATCGAGGCGGCGATAGTACCGCATTTCAGCACCATGTCCGGCTTCACCCCGAAGAAGGCCGGCGACCAGATCACCAGATCCGCCAGCTTGCCGACCTCGACGGAACCGACATGGGCGTCGATGCCGTGCGCGATCGCCGGATTGATGGTGTATTTGGCGATATAGCGACGGGCGCGGAAATTGTCGTTGTCGCCTTTTTCGTCCGGTAGCCGCCCGAACTGCTTCTTCATCTTGTCGGCCGTCTGCCAGGTCCGGATCAGCACCTCGCCGACCCGGCCCATCGCCTGACTATCGGAGGCAATGATCGAGAAGGCGCCCCGGTCGTGCAGGATATCCTCCGCAGCGATGGTCTCGCGCCGGATCCGGCTTTCCGCGAAGGCAACGTCTTCCGGGATGCTCTTCGAAAGGTGATGGCAGACCATGAGCATGTCGAGATGCTCATCGATCGTGTTCACCGTGAAAGGCCGCGTCGGATTGGTCGAGGACGGGATGACATTGTCGAGGCCACAG
Source organism: Nisaea acidiphila (assembly GCF_024662015.1). Taxonomy (NCBI): domain Bacteria; kingdom Pseudomonadati; phylum Pseudomonadota; class Alphaproteobacteria; order Rhodospirillales; family Thalassobaculaceae; genus Nisaea; species Nisaea acidiphila. Next base: position 621,560 of record NZ_CP102480.1, read on the forward strand.
ACCTTGATGATGTCAGGTGCATGCCCGCCTCCCGCGCCCTCGGTATGGAAGGCATGGATGGTGCGCCCCTTGAAGGCGCCGACAGAGTTCTCGACGAAGCCGGACTCGTTCAGCGTATCGGTATGGATCAGGACCTGGACGTCCATCTCGTCGGCAACGGAGAGACAGGTATCGATCGCCGCCGGTGTGGTGCCCCAGTCCTCGTGCAGTTTGAGACCGCAGGCTCCGGCCCTGACCTGCTCGCGCAAACCTTCCGGCTGGCTCGCATTGCCTTTGCCGAAGAAGCCGAGATTCATCGGGAAAGCGTCCGCTGCCTGAAGCATCCGCTCCATGTGCCACGGGCCCGGCGTACAAGTCGTTGCGTTCGTGCCGGTCGCCGGTCCTGTGCCTCCGCCCATCATGGTCGTGACGCCGGAATTGAGCGCCTCGTCGATCTGCTGCGGACAGATGAAATGGATATGTACGTCCAGGCCACCGGCGGTGATGATCTTGCCTTCGCCCGCGATGGCTTCCGTGCCCGGTCCAACAATGATGTTCACGCCGCTCTGCACGTCCGGGTTACCGGCCTTGCCGATGGCGAAAATACGGCCGTCCTTGATCCCGATATCGGCCTTCACCACGCCCCAGTGATCCAGTATCAGGGCATTTGTGATCACCGTATCGACAGCACCGTCTGCCCGAGAGACCTGGGACTGCCCCATGCCGTCGCGGATCACCTTGCCGCCGCCGAACTTCACCTCTTCGCCGTAGAAGGTCCGGTCCTCTTCGACCTCGATGATGAGGTCGGTATCGGCAAGCCGCACCTTGTCGCCCACGGTCGGGCCGAACATGCCCGCATAGTCCTGCCGCGAAATCCTGTATGGCATGTCAGGCGCCCTCCCCGGACTCGTCCAGCGGCCCCATGACCGCCTGATTGAAACCGTAGACCTTGCGCTCGCCCTGGAACGGCACGAGATCGACTGTCCTTGTCTGCCCCGGCTCGAACCGGACAGCCGTTCCCGACGGAATGTCCAGACGCCGCCCCCGCGCCGCTTCCCGGTCGAAAGAAAGCCCCGGATTGGTTTCGGCAAAATGATAATGGGAGCCGACCTGCACCGGCCGGTCGCCGGTATTCGCAACCTCGACGGTGATGGCTTCGGCGCCCTCGTTCAGAACGATCTCGCCCTTGGCAGCGATGATTTCCCCTGGGATCATGGCACCCTCCTAGCGGATCGGATCATGGACGGTGACCAGCTTGGTTCCGTCCGGAAAGGTGGCTTCGACCTGGACCTCGTGAATCATCTCCGCGATCCCGTCCATCACGTCGGCCTTTTTCACCACCGTCGCGCCGGCCGCCATGAGGTCGGCGACCGACCTTCCGTCCCGCGCGCCTTCGACGACATAGTCCGTGATCAGCGCGATCGCCTCCGGGTAATTGAGCTTCACGCCCCGCTCCAGCCGGCCGCGAGCGACCATGGCCGCAACCGAGACCAGCAGCTTGTCCTTTTCCCTCGGTGTCAGATTCACCTCAGTCTCCCCTCCGAAAGCCCATTCAAATTCGCCAAATAACGGGCAGCTGCACCGGCAATCCCAGCCACCGCGCCCGCGCCTCGCCCCAGAATGCGCCGACCGCGTCCCTGAGGCGCATTGCGTCCGCGCCGAGCCAGCGCATCGCGAGAAGGTGGTCGTCGACCGCCGTCACGCCCGAGCGGACCGCCGAGCCGCCGTCCGAAAGTATTTCTCGCGCCCAATCAAGATCGTCTGCCGCGTTCCGCCGGGAAAACAGCGCAGTCGCGAAACAGGTCACTCCACGCATCGCGGAGGCCGGGCCCGCAGCCCCCGCCGCATCGCCGAGATCAAATCGATCAGCCCAGACCAGCTTGCCGTCACGCCGATAATCCCAGTGCTCACGGTACCGTCCGCAGGTCAGCGTCTCGCCCATGGCGGACCGCCCGAGTACCGAAATCGCTCCCGCCAGCATCGTGGCCGAAGACGAGACGTCGAAGCGGACCTGCTGGCGAAAGAGCGCGCGGTCGAAGACGATGGTCCCCTGGGGTAGCCACTCGAAAGCGGCATTCTCGCCGACATCGAACGAGAACCGGTTTTCCGCCTCGCTGCCTGTCGAGCGATAGACCTTTTCCGCCGCCTGTGCCGCGAGCGTCAGTTTCGTGTGCCGCCCGAGGTTTACCTCTGTCTGGTAATCGTCGCCGCCGACAATCCCGCCGGAGAGATTGCCGATCACGGCCGTCAACGTCTCGCCGACGCCCGGCCTTGGGATGAACAGGCGCAAGGGCTGCGCCGAATAGAGTTCCGATACGGCCGGGCGGCCGTCATCGTCGGTTACGGAGAGGCGCGCGACGCCACGGGTCGTGTTCCGCGAAAGCGGTTCGGAAAGTGCGGCAGCCACGGCGCTCACGGCCGAGCTCCCCGCCCCGGTACGTTCCGAGATTTTCGCGATTTACCGCCCAACTGGTGCCCCCGTTTTTTTGTTTGTTACGGCAAGCTCCGTGCCAGAGCCGGAGCCTCCCGGCGGAAACCGGAAACTGCCCCGGAAATCAAAGCGCACAACGCCGATACCCGCAACCGGTCGCTCCCGTTGCGGACGACGATCGCCCACCGCACGGGCAATCCCTCTGAAAATGCTTAATCCTTGAGCAATTATGCCGGGTCCAAAACGCGCCGGGAGAACCAGTTCTGTAGCAGCGGGCGGTAGCGCGAGAGTTCATCAGCTACGGCCGGAAAGCGCCCCAACGCAGTCCGATAGGCCTCCGCCCGTGCCGGGATCGCGACCTGCAACCCCATTTCCGGGATCAGCAGCTCGAGCCAGGTGAAAGTGATCGGAAACCCGCAATCTCCGAGGGTGAGCCAATCTTCCGGCGGAGCGCTCTCGAGCAACAGATCCAGACCGTCGAGCCGGTCCGCCAATTCTTCCTCAAGCATCTCTTTGTCGAAGCCTTCGCGCACGGCCCGCCGGATGAACGGAAACATCTTTCTCACCGCAGGCTCCAGCCGCGTGTCGTGATAGCGCGAACGTTCCCGCACCCGAGCCCGCTCGGACGGCTCCCGCGGCAGCATGGGCGGTTCGGGGCGGGTCTCGTTCAGATATTCCGCGATCGCCTCCGAATCCGAGAGGAGCACGCCGTCGTCCCGGAGCGCGGGAAGGTTTCCGGCCGGCACGATTGCGCGATACTCGGCCGAGCCATAACCGCCCGGCGGAGCGATCTCCTCCCATTCAAGTCCCTTGTGGCGCAACAGGATGCGCAATTTCGCGCAATACAGACTTGGCGCGTAAGCATAAACGCGGAGCATGAGCCGGCCCTCCCGCGGGGCAAATCAACAACGATATCTTTCAGTCAGACAGCCAAACACTCAAGCTTGCTCTGCGTCCGCGCAGGCGGTCAGAAGAACGTCACTTTACATTATTGTGCGTTGCATCATAATTCTTCGCAGTCGCAGCATTCGAGGGCCTGCAATGTTTTCTCTTGAAGGTACGACCGCGCTGATCATCGGCATCGCGAACGATCAGTCCATCGCCTGGGGATGCGCGAAAGCGCTGAAGGACAGGGGTGCGAAACTCGCCGTTACGTACCTGAACGAGAAGGCGGAACCTCATGTACGCCCGCTTGCCGAACGATTGGAAGCGGATATCGTCCTGCCGCTCGATGTCCGGGACGAGAACCAGATGGACCGGGTCTTTGCAGAGATCGAGAACCGCTGGGGACGTCTGGACACGCTCCTTCACTCGATCGCCTTCTGCCCGAAAGAAGACCTGCACGGCCGTGTCATCGATTGCTCGGCGCACGGTTTCTCCACCGCGATGGATATATCCGTCCATTCCTTCCTGCGGCTGATTCGGCGCTCCGAACCCTTGATGCAGAATGGCGGCACTTGCATGACGGTCAGCTTTTACGGCGCCGAACGCGTGGTCGACCATTACAACATCATGGGGCCGGTTAAGGCCGCGCTGGAATCCGCGACCCGGTACGTCGCCGCCGAACTCGGGCCCAAAGGCATCTCGGTCCATGCGCTCTCTCCCGGCCCTCTGAAGACCAGGGCGGCCTCGGGAATCGATTATTTCGACGAACTGATGAACCAGGCGGCGGAGCGAGCTCCCACCCACCGCCTCGCGACGATCGATGATGTCGGCGCGTTCGCAACCTTCCTGGCCAGTCGCGAAGCTGCCAATGTCACCGGCGGCATCCATTACATTGATGGCGGATACAGCGTCGTCGCATAGGGTGACAGCGACTGCCGCAGCTTCTAGACTTCTGTGCTACAATCGTAAATCCGTTCGCGCTGGAGTATCCGGGATCTGGCTCTCGCCGCGATGTCAGGTCGGCGTAAGAAACCTGTTGTTAAGAGTGAGTTTTGTACATTGTCTTCCGTGATCGTCCGACAAGCAGTGGCGAAAGGGGACGAACGGTCCGTGAATTCGATTTCTGACCACATCCTGAGCGGACCTTCGGTTTCAGGCTCAGTGTGTCCGAACAGCATTCCGCAAAGTCAGGTGCCGTCGGCTATCGCGCCGGAACAGTGAGCCGCATGCCCCCGAGTTCAGAGCAGCCGCGCCCGGCCATCAGCGTCAGCGTTCATCTCACCCGCCTGGTCATCCTCGTCGCTGTCACTTTGGGCCTCGTTGTAGGCGTGCTTGAAGTGACGCTCGAGTATTTCAGGCTGCGCGCCACCCTGCTTGAGCATTCGGAGCAGGTCACCAAGGCGTTCCAGAATATCGCCGCGCGCGCCATCGCAGACCGGGACATGGGGCTCGCCGCCCAGGTAACCGACGGGCTATTCGAGTTCCGTTCCATCGTTTCCGTTGAACTAAGCGACGAGACGGGAAACGTTCTTGGGTGGAAAGAGCGGGACCAGGGGGACCGCTACACTCACTGGCTCCCGTTCGACATTCCATCCAATCAGGACACCATCGTTCTGCGTCTCTCCCCTCCCGGCAGCGGAGGAGAGACCAAGGGCTACCTGAAAGTGGTCGCCACCTCCGAACGCGCCACGCAGATCTGGGCGAACCAGCTCGGGATGGTCCTGATCAGCGTGCTCGTCGGCACCCTGGTTTTCGCATGCATTCTGCTGCTGATTTCTCACCGTTATCTGACCCGGCCGATGATGGAGCTGGCGCAATATTTCCGCAGCCTCGACGTTAGCGATCCCAAGAACAGTCCGCTACCGAACCCCGACCATTTCCGCTTTCGCGAATTCAGGGGCATTGCCGAGGACGGCGTCCGTATGATGCGCGATATCGCGCGCAATTCCGAGGTCCGGGACCTCACGGCGAACGAGCTCTACCGCAGCCAGAAGCGACTTCAGGACTTCGCCGAGATCTCGTCCGACTGGTTCTGGGAATCGGACCGGGACGGCGGGGTGACCTACACTTCGCCCAGTTTCACGAAAACCCTCAACAAGAAGACCGGCGAGATATACGGGCGGACGATCGCAGAGACCACGACCGAAGACACGAAGTCCCCCAAATGGCATAAGCTCGCCGAGATCCAGCGCCAGAGGCGCCAGTTCCGCGATTTTCGCTACGATATGGAAGTTCAGCCGGGAGTGGTGAAAACCGTGAGCATCAACGGTCGCCCCTTCTATGACGAGGACGGCACCTTCATCGGCTATCGCGGCACCGGAGCGGACGTCACCAACGAGCGCCTGATCGCCCAGGCCCGCAACGAGGCCCTCCAGAGGGCCGAACAGGCGAGCAGGACCAAATCCGAATTCCTTGCAACAATGAGCCACGAATTCAGAACGCCGCTGAACGCCATTATCGGCTTCAGCTCACTTCTCTCCATGCCGGAAATCGTGAAAGCTTCCGAGGATCGGTTGACGGATTATTCGACCGCGATCAATGAGAGTGGTCAGCACATGCTAGCGCTCGTCAACGATATCCTGGACATCTCGGCGATCGAGGCCGGAAAGAGAGTCCTGAACTATGAGGCGGTGGGAATTGACAGCCTGATCTCGCATTGCCTGTCGCAGGTAGAGAGACAGGCCGGAGCGAAAGACATCAAGCTTGAAACGGCTCTCACATCTGGGGCCGGGCCGATCGTCTCGGACGAAAGATCCCTGAGACAGATCCTGCTCAACCTGCTCTCGAACGCCGTCAAATTCACCCCGGCGGGCGGAACGGTGCGCCTCAGCGTGGAAGAAACACCGGGCGAGTTCGTCTTCCGCGTCGCGGATAACGGTGTCGGAATTCCACAAGAGCGGCTCCCGACCATCGCCGAGCCTTTCTCGCACTCGGCAATGCATCCCCATGTCGCGAAGGAAGGAACCGGTCTCGGACTGTCCATCGTGCGCTCGCTCTCGGTCCTGCTCGACGGGTCGTTCGAAATCGATAGCGAGGCCGGCCTCGGAACGACGGTCACAATTCGCCTCCCCCGCAATACCGCCGAAGCTCCGGATAACGCGGCGAATAAGCAGGCGACGTCCGCCTAGACGGTTAGGTGGCCGCGGACATCGGTCTCCGAGAGTTCCGTCTTCGCGCCGGCAAGCACGATCTCACCGCGGTCCATCACCGCAATCTCATCGGCGAGATGTTGGGCGAATTCGAAATACTGCTCGACCAGGATCACGGCCATGTCGCCACGCGCGGCGAGCAGGGCGATAATGCGCTCGATATCCTTGATGATCGAGGGCTGAATACCTTCGGTCGGCTCGTCGAGCACGAGCAGACTGGGCCGCAGAACCAGCGCGCGCGCGATGGCGAGCTGTTGCTGCTGACCTCCGGAGAGATCGCCGCCACGCCGTTTCATCATCTGCTTCAGCACGGGAAACAGCTCGAAAATCTCGTCCGGCACGGATCGCTTTGACCGCGGCAAGGCGGCGTAGCCCGTCTTCAGGTTTTCCTCGACCGTCAGAAGCGGGAAGATCTCCCGCCCTTGCGGCACGAAGGCCACGCCCGCGGCGGCTCTCTTGTGCACCGGCAAGGCAAGCAGATCGACATCGTCCCAATAGATGCTTCCGGCGCTGGGCGTCTCCAGACCTGTTACGGCGCGCATCAGGCTGGTCTTGCCAACCCCGTTGCGCCCGAGCACGCAAGTGATCTTGCCCCTCTCGGCGGCAAGATCGATTCCCCGCAGCGCATGGCTCGCGCCGTAATGCAGGTGCAGTCCCGAAACCTTCAGCATCTCAGCGCCCCAGATAGACTTCGATCACACGCGGATCGCTCTGCACCTGTTCCATCGGCCCTTCCGCGAGGACGGATCCTTCATGCAGAACCGTCACCTTCACGCCAAGCGCATGGACGAAGGCCATGTCGTGCTCGACCACGACAATCGAGCGCTCTCCCTGCAGGTCGCGCAGCAGCTCCACCGTCCCTTCGGTCTCGGCATCGGTCATTCCGGCCACCGGCTCGTCGAGGAACAGCAATTCGGGGTCCTGTACCAGCAGCATGCCGATCTCGAGCCATTGCTTCTGTCCGTGCGAGAGCTGACCGGCGAGCCGGTCCCGCTCCGCCGTGAGACCGATCCGTTCAAGCGTGGCGTCAATCTTGTCGCGGCGCGCGCCGTCCAGCCGGTCGAAGAGACAGGCGAAGGTCCGCCGGTCCGACTTGATCGCGAGCTCCAGGTTATCGAACACCGTGTGATTCTCGAACACGCTCGGGCGCTGGAACTTGCGGCCTATTCCGAGCTCGACCACCGCTGCCTCGTCGTGTTTGCCGAGATCGATATCGCCCTTGAAAATCACCCTTCCCTCGTCCGGTTTGGTCTTGCCGGTGATGACATCCATCATCGTCGTCTTGCCGGCCCCGTTCGGCCCGATGATCGCGCGCATCTCGCCCGGATCGACGGTGAAGCTCAAATTGTTCAGCGCCTTGAAGCCGTCGAAGCTGACGGTTACGCCGTCCACATAGAGCTGCGACTCCGAATAGGAGGCTTTGCCTGTAACGGTCATTCTCCGGCCTCCTTCGCAAGCGGAGCCGAGGAGGCGCCGCCACCTCCCCCCGCTTTCGTCTTCATCCAATCGACCGCGGCCGGGATGCTGCCGACGAGGCCTTTCGGGAAGAACAGGGTGACCGCGATGAACATGCCGCCGAGCGCGAAGAGCCAGATCTCCGGAATGAGACCGGTCAGCACGGTCTTAGCGTAGTTCACCAGCACGCCGCCGGCGATCGCCCCATAGAGTGTGCCACGGCCGCCGATGGCGACCCAGATCACCGCTTCGATCGAATTGGCGGGTGTGAACTCGCCCGGGTTGATGATGCCGACCTGGGGTACATAGAGCGCCCCTGCGAGCCCAGCGATCATGGCGGAGAGCACAAAAACGAAGAGTTTGAAGTTCTCCACCCGGTAGCCGAGGAAGCGGACCCGGGGCTCGTCGTCCCGGATCGCGGCGATCAGACGGCCGAGCTTCGAGGCGACGATAGCGCGGCACATCAGATAGCAGCCGCCGAGCGCGATGCAGGTCGCGGCCAGCAGCGCCGCCCGCGTCGTATCGGCCTGCAGGTCGAAACCGAGCAGGTCCTTGAAGTCGGTCAGCCCGTTATTACCGCCGAAGCCCATGTCGTTGCGGAAGAAGGCCAGCATCAGCGCGTAGGTCATGGCCTGGGTGATGATCGAGAGATAGACCCCGCTGACCCGCGAGCGGAAAGCGAGCCAGCCGAAGACGAAGGCCAGCAGTCCCGGCACGAAAAGCGCCATAACGACCGCGAAGGGGAAGATGTCGAAGCCGTACCAGTACCAGGGCAACTCCTTCCAGTTCAGGAACACCATGAAATCCGGCAGAATCGGGTGGCCGTAAACGCCACGCTCGCCGATCTGCCGCATCAGATGCATGCCCATGGCATAGCCGCCTAGCGCGAAGAAAGCGCCGTGGCCGAGGCTGAGAATGCCGCAGAACCCCCAGATCAGATCGATCGAGAGCGCCAGCATGGCGAAACAGAGATACTTGCCGAGCAGACTGACGAGATAGGTCGGGACATGCAGCGCCGAGCCCGGCGGCATGGTCAGGTTCAGGAGCGGAACCAGGATCGCGATGGCGGCGAGAACCGTGAGCAAAATAACGCTCGCCAGCCTGCCCTTTCCCTGGGCCTGGGGTTGCGGCGCGTAGAGGCGTTGCAGCAGGGACATCGGATCAGCTCTCCACTGCGCGGCCGCGCAGGGCGAAGAGGCCCCGCGGACGCTTCTGGATAAAGAGGATGATGGCGACGAGCACCAGGATCTTGCCCAGCACCGCACCCGCCCACGGCTCCAGCAGCTTGTTCACCACGCCGAGCGACATCGCCCCGGCGAAGGCGCCCCAGAGGTTGCCGACGCCGCCGAACACGACGACCATGAAGCTGTCGACGATATAGGCCTGACCGAGGTTCGGGCTGACATTGTCGATCTGGCTGAGCGCGACCCCCGCGATCCCGGCGATACCCGAGCCCAGGCCGAAGGTCATCGCATCCACGCGTCCGGTCGGAATGCCCATGGCACGGGCCATCTCCCGGTTCTGGGTCACGGCGCGCATCTGCAGGCCGAATGCCGACTTCTTCAGCACCAGCAGCACCGCGCCGAGGACGCAGAGCGAGAACAGGATGATGTAAAGGCGGTTATAGGTCAGCGTAATGCCCGCTACGGATTCCATCGCTCCCTGCATCCATTCGGGCGAGCCGACCTCGCGGTTGGTCGGGCCGAATACGGAACGTACCGCCTGTTGCAGGATCAGGCTGATGCCCCAGGTCGCAAGCAGGGTTTCCAGCGGACGGCCATAGAGGAAACGGATGCACCCCCGCTCCATCGCCACGCCGACCAGCGCGGAGACGAGAAACGCCGCCGGAAGCGCGACAGCCAGAGACCAGCCGAACAGCTCCGGTGCCGCAGCGCGGAAGCCTTCCTGGATCACGAAGGTTGTATAGGCCCCGAGCATGACCATTTCGCCATGCGCCATATTGATGACGCCCATGACGCCGAAGGTGATCGCCAGCCCCATCGCCGCGAGCAGCAGGACTGAGCCGAGGCTAATGCCCTGATAGAGATGCTCGACCGTCCGCCAGAACTGCAGGCGCCGCTCCATGTCAGCGAGAGCGTCTTCGGCCGCGGCGCGGACATCCGCGTCCGGTTCTCTCCAGGTCTCGCCATCCTTCAAGAGAAGCCGCGAGAGCATCACGCGGCTGTCGGGGTCGGTGCGCCCGGCCAGCACTCCAACCGCGCCGAGCCGGTCTTCCGCCTTGTCTGACTGCAATCGGATCGACGCCTGCGCCAATACCAGTGCGTCTTTTACGGCGGGGTCCTCTTCCTTGGACAGCGCAGTCTCCAGGAGCGGAAGCATGCCGAGATCGTCCGATTTAAGGAGCCCCTGTGCGGCCTCCAGACGGCGTTGCGGGTCCGGGCTCATGAGGGTCAGCGAACCCATCGTGGCCTTAACGGAAGAACGTAGCTTGTTGTTCGTCTTGACCCGTTTGACGTCCCGGGAGCCGGCAAGACCGATTTCAGCACCCGTTACCGGATCGATGAGCAAGAGTTGTCGGCCTTCCGCCTTGCGCCCGATCACGACCTTCTTGTCACTCTTGCGGGTATAGAGGTCACGTCCGACGAGAGCCTCGAGAATCCCGATCACTTCCGGCGCACCGGTCGCGATCATCCGATCGACGACCTCCTGCTTCTTCGAGAGCTTGGCCGTGCCGAGCTCCGTCACGAGGCTTTCAAGCTTCTCGGCCGCCTGTACGGCGATCGGCGCCAGCAGCGCCATCGCGATAAAGAGGACCATCAGGAAACCGGAAAATCCGCGGTCAATCCTGCGACGTGCGGGCATGAAGACACCCTTCCCAAAAACTGCGCGCTGATGCGATGTGCGCCGGAGCGCGGCGATGGCGCCGCGCTCCGGTCGCGATATGTGCTTAGAAGCGCGGCTTCTCGCAGTTGCCGCAGACCCACGGATAGGTCCAGTCCGCGGTCAGCTTGGCGCTTTCCGGGATGAAGTCGGACCAGGCATCGCCAACCACGACGTCGTCGGTGGCGGAGACGATCTCGAACTGGCCGTCCTCAAGGATTTCGCCGATCAGCACCGGCTTGGAGAGGTGATGGTTGGTGTTCATCACCGCCGTGCCGCCGGTCAGGTTCTTGACGGTCTGGCCGTACATCGCCTGACGGACCGCATCGACGTCGGTGGTACCGGCCTGCTCGACCGCCTGCACCCACATCTTGAAGCCGATATAGTGGGCTTCCATCGGGTCGTTGGTCACGCGCTTCTCGTCCTTGATGAAGGCATGCCACTTCTCGATGAAGTCGGCGTTCTCCGGCGTATCGACGGACATGAAGTAGTTCCAGGCAGCCAGGTGACCGACCAGCGGGCCGGTATCGAGACCGGCAAGCTCTTCTTCACCGACGGAGAAGGCGACCACCGGAATGTCCTCGGCCTTGATGCCCTGGTTGGCCAGTTCCTTGTAGAACGGCACGTTGGCATCGCCGTTGATCGTGGAGACGACCGCGGTCTTCTTGCCCTGGCTGGCGAATTCCTTCACCTGGGCGACGATGGTCTGCCAGTCGGAATGACCGAACGGCGTGTAGTTTTCCATGATGTCGGCATCGCTGATGCCTTTGGCGTTCAGGTAGGAGCGCAGGATCTTGTTGGTCGTGCGCGGATAGACGTAATCGGTGCCGAGCAGGACGATGCGCTTGGCTTCGCCGCCCTCTTCGCCGAGCAGATAGTCGACCGCCGGGATCGCCTGCTGGTTCGGCGCGGCGCCGGTATAGAACACGTTGCGGGAGGATTCCTCACCCTCGTACTGCACCGGATAGAACAGCATGCCGTTCAGTTCCTCGAAAACCGGCAGCACCGATTTGCGGGACACCGAAGTCCAGCAGCCGAAGGTGACCGCGACGCCCTCTTTCGAGATCAGTTCGCGTGCCTTCTCGGCGAAGAGCGGCCAATCGGAGGCCGGATCGACGACTACGGGCTCGAGCTTCTTGCCGAGCAGGCCGCCTTTGGCATTCTGATCTTCGATCAGCATCAGCATGGCATCTTTCAGCGTGGTCTCGCTGATCGCCATGGTTCCGGAAAGCGAATGCAGGACGCCGACCTTGATGGTCTCCTGCGCCTGGGCAATCCCCATGCCCGCCGTCGCGGCAAGGCCCAAGGCCATTGCCGCAAGGGCGCTTTTCCACTTTGTGAGCTTCCCCATGATTTAGTTCTCCCAAGTCCAGGGTTGTTGTTGCACCGCACACGGAACAGCAAGTGCTGTGCCACCCTGAGGGGGTCCCGCAAAACCCGTAACAAAAGTGACTTTTAACAGAACCTTAAAAGGCTTTCTTACGACGCTATGTTGCCGGAGACATTCGGAGGAGCGACGCATAGTTGCACCAATAATGTGCAGTGCCTGTTTTTTAACCTCTTGTTATAACTTCCAGGCCCATTGACCTGGCGCGCGGCCATGAACATTTGAAAGTGGGACTTCGTCCCCTAAGCGGGGTTGTTGTTGCACCACTCGACCCTGGCCCGTGCGCCTAAAAGCGCACGGGTAGGGCGCGCTCGATTGGTCGCATCGCTCCATCGTCCCGCAAACGTCCGGTCACCGGCCTCATGCGGCCTTAAAAGCGATCAGGCCGAGAGACAGAGGTCGATTTCTCCCGCGAGATCCGGCACCGGACGAGAGAACAGTCCGCTCCGCATCATTGAGCACCACCGGAAGCGACGTAACGTCCTGTGCGGCCAGCACTAATGCGCGTCTTTCAAGCTCTTACCGGCCAATTAAGAAGCTGCATCTCATGGAGCGGGGAGATATACTCGTTTTCAATGTAAATTCGCCCGACAGAACGCAGGGCTGGGTGGGCCGTTAGGGAAACAGGGGGCCGCATTAATGTCTTTGAATATGTCCACGAAGTTGACCGCACTGGTTCTCTTCATGGCAGCCGCGCTCTGCGGTTTTGCCGGTTTCGCAATCTGGACCATGTCCGACGTGAAATCACAGGTGGAGCAGATCACTTCCACCGATACGCCCATCGCGACCCTGGTCGGCTCAGCGGTAGAAAGCCAACTGCAGCAGGAAATGGCCCTCCATATCGCGCTCTCGGTTGCCGCGCAGGGCCGCGGCGCTTTTGCCGACGAATATCTTGAACAGTTCGCGACCTACGGCTCCGCCGTCGATACCAAGCTGGCGGAGATCAACAAACTCCTGAAGCCCGTCGTCGAGGCCGGCGGCGACCGCGGTCTGGAATATGCAGAGGTCCAGAAATTGCTGGCCGAAATCGAGGTGGAGCATGACGAGATCACCAAGACCGGCCAGACCGTCATCACCCAGCTCAAGGCGCTGATCAAGGCTGCCTCGGGACGCATTCCGCGCCTCTCCCATCTCAGCACCCACACCAGCAAGATCGAGGAGATGCAAACCCGCCTGAACACCCATGTCCACCAGCTTCTGGACCGGGTCAACGGCATGTCGAGTGCTTCCGTGGAAGCCATCAACGCAGCCGAGCAGCGGGCGATCAGCAGCCTGACGATCGCCGCCGTGATTGCCGTCTCCCTGTCTCTCATCGTCGGCATTCCGCTCGCCATCGGAATCCGCCGCCGTCTCAACGCCGCCGTCGCAGCGGTGGATCGTTTCGCAGCCGGCGACCTGACGGCGGATGTCCCGGTCAGCGGCTCGAACGACGAAATCGGCCGTGTCATGAAGGCGATCGATGCGATGCAGAAGAACCTGCAGGATATGCTGGGCACGATCCGGACGGTGTCGGGCGGTGTCACCAGCGGCAGCAGCGAGCTGCGGCAGACCGCCCAGCAGGTGTCGGACGGCGTCAACGATCAGGCATCCAGCGTGCAGGAGACCTCCGCGGCTATGGAGGAGATGACTGCGGGCATCCGGCAGAATGCAAAGAATGCCGAAGAAACCGAGAAGGTTTCAGAGCGGATGGCAACCGAAGCCAGCCGCTGTGCCGACGCCATGACTGCGACCGCGGCCGCCATGAAGGACATTTCCGACAAGATCCTCGTCGTCGAGGAAATCACCCGGAAGATCGAGCTTCTGGCGCTCAACGCATCCGTCGAGGCCGCGCGTGCCGGTGAGCATGGTCGCGGCTTCGCGGTCGTGGCTTCCGAGGTTTCCCGTCTCGCCGAGATCTCGAAGCAAGCGGCAAGCGAGATTCAGGACGCGTCCGCCGATGGCCGCGAAGCGGCGGAGAATACGAACCGCCTGCTGAACGACCTGCTACCGGAAATCACCCGGACCAAGGATCTTGTTCAAGGTATTACCGCAGCGAGCGAGGAGCAGTCGGTCGGCGCCGACGAGATCAATGTGGCCATTCACCGCCTGAACACGGTGATCCAGCAGAACGCGGCCGCCGCACAACAGATGGCGGCGACATCCGGCGCCCTCGCCGGACGCGGCCGGGAACTGCAGGACTCCGTGTCCCGGTTCAAGCTTAATGGTGTCGCCTCCCCAGCTATGGCGGAGGCCGCTCCGGCACCGGCGAAAGCCAAAGCGAAAGCGAAGTCCGAAAGCGAGGACGACGCGCAGGAAGACAAGATCACGTCTGGCGACTTTGGAAAATACTGACCTGATCCAGGCGGAGTTCGAGGAACTCCGCCGGCTGGCGCACCACAAGTTCGGAATCATCGTTCCAGCGAATGCGGAAAGTTTTCTGGACTCGCGCCTGCGTGGCTTCATGAGCATGTCGGGCCATGGCTCGATCCCCGAACTCCTGCGTGACGCCCGCAGCGACGGGCGAGAAGACCTGCTGATCAACGTGGTCGAGCATCTTTCGACCAATCACAGCTACTTCTACCGCGAGCCGGCGCATTTCGAGTTTCTCACCAAGACCCTGTTGCCGGAGCTGCAGGAAAGCCTGCGCAAGTCGCGCTCGCGGGATATCCGCGTGTGGAGCGCCGCCGCCGCGGCCGGCGAGGAAGCCTATTCGGTCGTCATGGCGATGCGGGAATATTTCGGTCCGCATTACCAGGATTTCGACGCCGGCGTATTGGCTACGGACATCGCCACGGCGGCGCTGCGCCGGGGGACTCTCGGCGAATACAGGTCCGACCAGTTCCGGCATATGCCCCCGCTCTGGAGGGAGAAATACCTCGAGTATCTGGGAGACGATGCCTACCGGGTAGTCAAGCCGGTGCGCGACGACGTCATGTTCCGCTGGCTCAACCTGACCGAGTCACTCGACATGTTACGCGGACGCTATCATCTGATACTCTGCCGTAACGTCATGATTTATTTCGACGATATGACGCGGGAGAACCTGGTGCGCAATCTCGCCAATCTGCTGGCGCCCGGCGGATATCTCTTTATCGGCCATACCGATAATCCGGATCATGCCCGGATCTATCTCGATCAGGTGCGGCCGGCGATCTTCCGCAAGAAAGCGAAATCTTGAGCGCTCCTGCCGACATTCTCGTCGTCGCCCTCGACCCCCTCCTGCGCAAGGTCGTGACGGAGAACGTGACGCCTTTCGCGGAAGGCGCAACCGTATTGGCCGTCTCCCAGACCCGTGCCACGCCCGAACGCCTGGGAGCGGCCGCAGTCGTCGTCCTTGCCGCGAGGGACAACGACTACACCGGGCTGAGACCGGTTTTCGATCTGGTCAAGGCGGCGGACCGTCCGACGCTGCTCGTGACCGCAGGCGAGAGCTCCGAGGCCCGCGCCGCCGCCGCCGATCTCCGGATTCCCGGCGCTCTGCACATCGCGATCCCTGAGCTCGATATCCGCGAAGAGCTGCGCGCGATAGCCCCGAAACTGGAGGCCGCGCTCAAGCAGGCACGGCGGGACCGCGCACGCGCCGGGCCGGCGCCAACAGCCACGCCACCCCGCCCCGCTTCCCCGGCGCCCGCAGTGGAGAAGCCGCGTCCGCCGGAGGATCTCGGCGCGCCCTATCTCGGCACGGTGATCTGTATCGGCGCGTCGACCGGCGGAACCGATGCATTGCTGACGGTGCTTTCCGGTCTCGACCGGAACTGCCCGCCGGTCGCCATCGTCCAGCATATGCCGAAGGATTATGTCGCCGATTTCGCAAGCCGGCTGGACCAGTCCTGCCGCATCGATGTCGAGATCGCGCATGACGGCCAGGCCTTGCGGCCCGGGCTCGCCGTGGTCGCGCCGGGCGACCGTCAGTTCCGGCTGCGCAAAGGGAATAAAGGCATCTGGACCGCACTCGGGGAAAGCGAACGGATTGGCGGGCACTGTCCGGCCGTGGATGTGATGATGAAATCCGCGGCACAGGAACTCGGGAAGAAATCGGTCGGCGTCATTCTGACCGGCATGGGCCGCGACGGCGCCGAGGGTTTGCTTGCGATGCGCCAGGCCGGCGCGCGGACGGCGGCCCAGGACGAGGAAACCTCCGTCGTCTACGGCATGCCGAAAGTGGCGTTCGAGGAAAAGGCGGCGGACACCGTCCTGCCGCTAAAGAAAATCGCCAACTGGATCTCCGGCGTCACCCTGCAATTGCCGAAATAGCGGGCGTCAACCCCCTGCAATCGCGATCAGTGTTTCCGGATCGAGGACCAAGAGCGGCTGCCCCTCGCCCATAACCGTCGCACCCGCCAGAACGTCCACCGCGTTCAGCGCCGGATGAAGCTCCTTCATGAAGACCTCTTGGCGGCGCTTGACCCGCGAGACCGCGACCCCGACACGTCGTTGCGGCGTGCCGATGATAACCACCGGCATGGCGGACTGGCTGGCCGCCTCTTCCGGCGTCTCCCAGCCGAGCATGGTCTCTATCGAGCGGACCGGCAGGAAGCCGTCGCGATGCTGGATACCGGCCAGTTCGCCGACTTCCTGGATCGCGCTCCGGCGCACCTCGATCACCTCGACGATCGCCCGCTCGGGTAAACCGAGATCCCGTTCCCCGTCCGTGACGACGACGATCCGCTGCAAGGCGGCCGAAACCGGGAAGCTCAGGTAGAATTTCGTACCCTCGCCTTCGACGCTATCGATATCGATGGCCCCGCCGAGACGGCGGATGGTGGTCAGCACCACATCCATGCCGACGCCACGCCCGGACGTCTCGGTGACCGCGGCGGCGGTCGAGAAGCCGGGCGCGAAGATCAGGCGCTGGATTTCGCGCTCGGACATGCGGGAGGCGTCCTGATCGCTGATCAGGCCGCGCTCGATAGCCTTCCCGCGGATGCGGGATGTGTTCAGGCCACGGCCGTCATCCGCGATCATGATCTGTGCGACATTGCCGTTCTGGGTCGCTTCGAGGGTCAGCGTCGCCTTTTCCGGCTTGCCCGCCTGAACGCGTTCTTCCGCCCCCTCGATGCCGTGATCCATCGCATTGCGGATCATGTGCACAAGCGGCTCCATCAGCGCATCGACCATCGACTTGTCGATCTGTATATCGCCGTCCTCGATTTCCAGATTGACCTGCTTGCCAAGGCTGCGGGAGAGATCGCGGACCAGACGCGGCATCCGGCCGAGCACGATGCTGATCGGCACGACGCGAAGCTGAAGGGTGACCGAATGCAGCATGCGGAGCGTGGTTTCGGCCTTCGCAATCTGGTTCGCGAGAACCTTACCGGCTTCGTCGATGTGACTCGCCGCGAGATTGAGACGCTCCGCCTTTCGCGCACCGGTCTGTTTGGCCACCGACCGGAGTTCAGCGATCGTGCTGGCGAAACCGGCTTCCGAAGCCCCCTGCTCGATACGCGAGATGCAGAGCCGGAGTTCGGCGACAGTGTCGAGATAGTTATCCACCAGTTCGGAGGAAACGCGGAGCGATCCGCCCCCGACATTGCGGCTCGGCGCACCGCCTTCCGTGCGTTCCGCCGGAACATTGGAGTCCTGCGCAACAGGCTGCAGCTGGGATTGCTGAGCGGCGGCGGGCTGGGCTGATGCCGCAGCCGGCGCGGGCTGTGGAGGAGTCGCTTGCGGAGACGGCGGCACCGGTCGCTGCGGCGCGCTCTGCCCGACCGTCCAATCGTCACCGATATGCATGACATTCGCCGCCTCTTCGGCGGCCGGCGCGGCCGCGGGCTGGGGAGACGGCTGCGGCGGAGCGGGCTGAGCCTGCGGGGCCGCCGGTGCGCTTTGCACCGCATTGCTGGCGAGCACATTCCAGGATTGGATCGCCTGGGACGCACCGCCGATCCCCTGCAGAGACATCATCAGTGGTTCCGGCGAGCCGCTCACACCGATCAGGAACTGATAGAGATCCGGATCGATATCGACCAGAACACGGTTCGACATCACCCGTTCCTGATCGATCCGGGCCATCACCTGCATCGTGTAGTCCGGCCCGTCCGGCAGCATGGCCTGGATCTCAAGCAGTTTGGCATTCGGCTCCTTCAGGAAATCCGCGATCTGCTGCCGCGCCGCCGGGGAGAGCGAATTGAAGATCTCATCGCCGAGCGAGGTTCTGAGCTCTGCGACCGCCGCTTCCGCATTGGTCAGCAGCAGCGCCATCTGGTCGCGCAGGCGGTCGTAGGTTTCCCGGCGCATGTCGAGCGAGGAAACGTTCAGCCCCTCGATCCCGATAACCTGGCTCTCGCGGCGGATCTCGTCGAGCACATCCATTGCACCCGGCCGCTCCCGCCAACCATCCTGAATTGTCAATTCGCTCGCAAGGCGGGCCAGAGCCGAGATGCGCATCACGCCGAGCGCGCGTGCCAGCACGCCGACCAGTTCCCAGTCACGCGATGCACCGCCGCCGACCGAGAGCCGGTCGACCACGTCCCGGGCTTCCTTGGAGATATGCGGCGACATGGAATCGTCCACATCTTCCATGGAGATCCCGGCGCCGGCGAGCTCGGAAAGGACCCTCAGCCGGTGCACGAAGAGACAGAGACCGCGGGTCAGCTCCGTCTTGTCCAGTCGCTCCGCATCCCGAAGCTGGTCCGCGATCTCGTCCAGAACGGCGGAGATCCCGAGATAGCCGACATCGTTGGCCACTTCCCGGATCGCGAATATCGAGCTGGAGATCCCCTGCATATCAAGGGATTCCAGCTCGGGGCTCTCCAGTGCCTCGGCGAGCTGGCCCAGCTCGCTCTTCACCACCTCGGCAAACGGTTCGACCGTGGACGGCTGGAATTCAGCCTCGGAAGGGTCGGCCGGCTCCTGGGAGACCTGCATCGACATCTGACCGGACGGCGCGGCCTCTTCCTCGCTGCTGGCCTCGAGAGGCGGTGCCGGAGGTGAAGGTGGCGGCGGCGGTGGCACTGACGGTTCCGGCGCGACAACCGGCTCCGGTGCAGGCGTTGGCGCCATCACGGGCTCCGGCGTCGTAATTGGCGGCACCGCTTGTTGCATCGGCGCGACCGTCCCACCGCTCTTGAGCTGTGCCTTGGCCCCCGAAAGCTGGGAAACGAGCTGCATGTCGGCCGGTGCGTCGACATGGTCGGCGACGCAGGCTTCTCGGATTTCGATCAGCGTGTCGGCCGTCTGCAGCAACAGATCGCGCGTCGCCTCGTCCGGCTGCGCCTCGCCGTTGCGGAACAGATCCAGCAAGTCTTCCGCATGGTGCGCCACCAGCTCGATACCGGTCAGCCCGAGCGAAGCGGACACGCCCTTCAGGGAATGCATGGCGCGGAAAAGCGCGCTCATGGTTTCCGGATTCATCAGATCAGCCGCGCTGCCGGACAGCAGGCTCTCGATCTGACCCAGATAATCCTCGCTCTCCTGCTCGAAGAGCTCCCACATTTCCGCGCCGGGGCCGTCGTCGAAACCGCTCATCCGATCATCCCCTGCCGTCGGATCGGACGAAATCGGGCACCATCTGCGAGATCAGCGCCGAAAGATCGATCACTTCATGGAACGCACCCTTGTGGGAAATCACCCGCGCCTGGCTCTCATCCGTCGCCGGGCCGGGCGGGCTTTCGTCCGAGACGATCCCGAGCACCTGTTCGGTCGCGATCGCCCATTTCTGGTCGTAGTAATTCACGATGATATGGATCGTTTGGCTCTCGAATCCGTCCGGGGTCAGCCGCAGGACCGGCAGCACGCTACCGCTCACCTCGATCACGGAATCGAGCCGGACACCCGGGCGCTTCGGCAGCGGTGTGGTGCCGACATCGTCAATCGCACGTTCCACGAGGCTTGAGTCGACCGCATAAAGATGCCCCTTCACGGTCAGCGCCATGAAGGTCTTTCGGGCCTTCTTGACCTCTTCCTTCTCGTCCGGAACGAGTTTCAGGGCGCGCTGGTCGGCGAGCAGCGGCAACGTGCTCTGGGCATTGAACCAGCGGTCCGGATCGACCGCCTGGACAATCTTGCCTTCCTCGTCGAGATAGGCGTGCTGGGCCTGATCCGAGGATGTCAGCCCCTTGGTCGGATGCGCGGGGTCGAAATTCCGGATCCCGATGATCTTCTGCACAGCAAGACCGATGACCGCATGGCCCCGCTGCAGCACGATACACATCGGCAGTTCAGTCACAGGATCGTGGACGCCCGGGCGCACCACTACAAGCGGGATCGGCTCCTTCCGAAGCACCATCACGCCGATATATTCCTCGTGCTCGTCCTCGCGGTCGCCCTCGATCGGCTCCATATCCTCGATCTCGACCACCTCGCGGACGCTGGAGAGCATCACGCCGTAGCGGCGGTCGCCGGACTGGAACAGCAGGACCGGGATCTTCTGGGTCTCGAAAACGCTTTCCGCCACGCTCATGCCGGCATCTCCCCACGGGGGCCGTTGCCCATCACGCGATGGATCGTCTCGACCAGCAGATTGCCTCCGCTCGCATCCACATCCTTGCTCACGGACCCCGACGGCTTACCGATCACCGCGTCTGCGCCGACCAGGCGCGCTTCCACCGCCTTTGGCGATGCCGGGTGGGTCAGCGAGGAAAGCACGATCACCTTGGCCGGCGAGAGGATACGCAGCCGGCGGAGACATTCGATTCCGTTCATGACCGGCATCTCGATATCGAGCGTAACCACGTCCGGATTCAGCTCGCGTGCCATATCGACGCCCTCCCGCCCGTTCTCGGCTTCCCCGACAACCTCCATTCCCTCCGCACGGGAAAGGATGGTCTTGATCGTCAGGCGCACCAGACGGGAGTCATCGACAATCAGGACCTTGGCCATCAGAAATCCACTCGCGAACGGGTAGAAACCATCTTCGAATCAATGGCTTCATGGTTCCATAACGCTCCCGGTTTGCCTACCTGCAAATTTGCCGCGACAGGCTCGCAAAGGCATCCGGCATCTCCGACGCAACGATCAGATTCCGATGGCGCATCAAGAGGTTGCCCTTTGCCGCGCACCGTAGGACGATACGTGCGTACCGGGAGAAGCATTCGGACATGCAGAACATGACAGACCAGAACGGATCCGCAGAACTGCTCGCTTGGCATTTCATCGACGAGAACATGCGCGACGGTCGGCCCGTCCCGCCGGACGGCGAACGGCTTGAGCATGGCGCCCCAGCCGCGCTTTGCGAATCCGGCCTGCACGCCTCCGAACGCGTGCTTGACGCCCTTATCTATGCTCCCGGCAATACGATCTGCCGTGTCGAGTGCGACGGTGTTGCCGGCCGCCAGGACGACAAGCTGGTCTGCGGTGCACGCACCATCCTCTGGCGCGTCGAGGGCGAGGAGTTGCTGAGAGAATTCGCCCGCAAGGTCGCGCTGGACGTCGCCGATCTCTGGGAGATGCCCGACGGGGTGCGCAAGTTCCTCGAATCCGGAAACGAGAATCTCCGCGTTGCCGCCCGCGCCGACGCGCGTGAGCTGTCGCGCAGCTACGTCAGTGCCGACCAGGTAACGGCGGCCGCGGCGGCCGAGGCGGCACGCGCGGCGGCGGCACGCACCCACGCGGCTCGCGCGACCGCGCTCGCCGCGGCCTGGGCCGCGAACAAGGCGCGCGGCGACAATGAAAGCTGGGCGCGCTATGACAGCCTCCTCGAAGAACTGGTCGAGGCCGCGCGGACCTCTTCCGCGGACGATGACGAGTGGGGCGATTTCGCCGATGAGTTCGAAATGGAGATCGGCTGACCCTCAGCCGAAGAAGCCGCAGCGGTTCAGCTGCTCGTGAAACCGGCGGAGCGTGTTTGCCTGATCCTGCGGATCGGGGATCTGCGATACCAGCTCGGCTTCGAAATTCGGACGTTTCAAATGATTGACGATGATCTGCCGGGCGAGGTTCGAGGCCTTGCCTTTCGGCAGCATTTCCGGCTGCACCATGCTCACAAGCATGAAGGCGCGGATATGAAGCGGTTTGTCTGACTTGTCGATCTTGTCCAGGATCTTGCCGTCAACAATGTAGGATGCCAGAAGGTCGTCGATCCGGCCGGTAAGTTCCTCCTTGCGCGGCTCCGGCAAGGCGGATTCCTTGATCCTGTTAAAGATCTGCGTGACCTT
Source organism: Nisaea acidiphila (assembly GCF_024662015.1). Lineage (NCBI taxonomy): Bacteria > Pseudomonadati > Pseudomonadota > Alphaproteobacteria > Rhodospirillales > Thalassobaculaceae > Nisaea > Nisaea acidiphila. The sequence continues at coordinate 643,760 of NZ_CP102480.1, forward strand.
CGCCATCTTCTTGTTCGGCGGCAATTTTTCCCGCACCAAATGGTTCAGAGTCGGCGTGCCGACCAGCATCGCGTCGAGATGGCTATCGATATCTGACCGCAGCAGATCCTTGCCGAGCTTGCTTTCGAGCAGCGTCAGCAGGTAGGCCGCCTTGCGCGCCGGGTCGGCCAATGCCGGCAGCATGGAGGCCGCTGCCTCCTTCATGCCTTTCTGCCCGCCCTTGTTGATGATGGTGGATTGCCGTGCGGTGACAGCTTCCGCCATGTCAGGCCCGCCGACCACATGGCCGTCCGGGATCAGCTTGTGCAGCAAGCCCTGGAAAACTTCCCGCTCTTCCTCCCGGTCTCCCTTCGAAAGCGGGCTGATGCTTTCCACCTGCCGCCGGACCCGGTCCACCAGAACCGCCTGCGTCTCCGGGAGTTTGCCAGCGGCGATCAGCTTGCAGAGCTGGATGTTCGTATAATCCGGATGCTCGGGCGTGAGGTTTTCCGGTTCCTCGCCGAGCGGTTCGCCGCTGGAGAAGCAGATCATTGCGACAAGTGCGCTGCCCGTATCGCGCTGATGGCCGAGCATGTCCTTCAGAACCTCGGCGTTCTGCATGATGTCGGAGATGAAAATATCGAGGTCGAGCATCGCGTCGGGATCGTCGCAAATCACCGCCCAGTCGACGGTTTGCGCAAGCTTTCCGAGATAGCTTCGGTTCTCAACCAGTTCCGTCGCGATGGCGGATCGGATCAGATAGCCGCGATCCTCGCCGTCCTTCAACGACGCCTTGAGCTCCGCAACGGCTTCGTTGAAGCCCGCATCGCGGATCCGCGGCATGGGGCGCTGCAGGGTTTTCTGCGCCGCCGCGTTGATATGGTCGACGAAAGCGAAAAGCGTCTCGCGCCGTTCGTTCGCGTTGGTGTCCTCAAGTTTAGCCGCCTGGAAGGTCGAAACCTTGGCGACGGCGGAGAAGATCAGTGTGCCGTCGTCGAGCAGCCGCTTCATCTCGCGCGCGGAGTGCAGCGCTTCGCTCGCGGTGATGTTGTTCTTATCCAGATAGGTGCGAAAGAGCCGATTGATCGTCAGACGCCCTTCGCCCTCATAGAAGTCCGAGACCTCGTAGCAGAGCGGTGCATCGTCGATATTCTGGATGAAGACCTTTTCTTCACCCTTTGGCTTCAGCTTTTCGAAGAGGATGTCTTCCGGCTTCAGATCGTGGATCGACTTGCCGGTATCCTTGATAACGCGCACGCCCTCCGTCCCGGCCCGGGACATGACCTTCAGTGCTTCCGCCTGACCCTCGTCCTTGCTCGTGGCTGTTGCCACGATGGACCAGGACCCGTCGCGGAGCGATAGAATCTCGAAGACTGCGTTAGAGCGACCGAACACGTTCTTTTACCCGCACTGACATTCTGTCCAATTGAGCACCGACCGTTGCTGCATCATTCTGACCCGCAGATTGATCGATTATCGCGCGAATTTTTAACTAATGGAATCTTACTCAAGTTCGATGCCGAAACAAGCTCCAATGCGAAATGTCTGATTTCGCGAAATAAAAACCGTTCCGGATCGCGGCTCGAAAGGCCTTCAGGACGCGTGGCAGGCGGTCAACAGAGTTAATTTAACGTTGGTTCCCTATCCGTTCCGGCCGCCGAAGGGGCCACTGGCTCATCCTCGCGATAAATAACGAAGGCACCTTCCTTGCCCGAGAATAGCCCCGGGCCGGACTTCAGATCGCGTTTGGCGTGAGACGTTGTTCCGGCCTTGAAGCCGGCCCCGGAACAGGCGCCGAGGCCGACACAAAGGAGAATGGCACAGATCAGGCGCATCAGAATTTCACGCGCGTGCCGACGGTCCCGACATAAATGCCCTCAAGATCCGAGTTCCCCTGCCTGTCGAGGTCGAACATACGCAATTGCGCATAGAATTCCGCCCCGAATTCTTCATAGAGCTGGACGATTGCGAGACCGGCCGAGAACCCCTCGTCCCCGAGGGCCGCGATGTCCTCGCTGTAGGTCAGGTCCACACCGAATCCGGTCGCACCGATACTGAAGTAGTCCTTGTCCATTGCCAGCTTGCCATAGAGGTTGAACGGCTCCCGATTGTCGTTCCGCTCATCCATACCGCCGGAAAAAGTGGCGCTGATACCGCTCGGATTGTGAAGCACGGAGAAAGACCCGGCGACCCTGTAGTCCACACCGGAGGAGTTAGGGTCCGCGAGAGAGATCGCACCGAGCGTGGTGAAGTTGCCGTAGTCCACACCGGTCCAGTCACCGTAGTCGCCGCCCCAGGTCAGGGCGATATCGTATCGCTCGTCCGAACCGGCGGAAACCGAGCCCTGAATCCCCGGACCGAAATTGACGGTGTCGTAACGCACCCGGTCCTGCCGGTTACTGTCGAAATTGAAGAAAGCGTCGCCCACGGTTGTGCTTGTCAGGGCTCCGTTCTGGGTGAATTTCAGCCCGCCAACGATATCGGCGACACCGGAATACATGATCGGTCCGGCCACCAGAGAAAGATCGTATTCGGCCGTATCGTCCCCGGCCGCCGATCCCTTGCCGAAGGACAGCTTTCCGTAATCGTCGTTGCGGATATAGACGTCGGCCTTGCGGACCGAAACGTCGTCGCTCGCCCGTTCGCTGTCCTGGCTGACATTGTACGAATTGTTCGCGCTGAAACCGATTTCCAGCACCGAGCCGATGGTCGTTCCATCCACCTTCGCCGTGCCGCTGAAACCGACCCTCGAATTCGAGGTGTCGTTATCGACGAAATAGACATCCGTCGCGTTTCCGTCGTCGGCGACGTTCAGCGCCCGGTTGACCTGCCCGTAGATCGAGAGTTTGACCTTCTCCTGTCCGGAACTGATCGTCGGATCCCCGACGCCGCCGGCCTCCACGGCCTGCTGAACCTCGTCGGCTGCGCTCTTGGCGGCTACGGCGGTATCGCGTACTTCGGTCGTTGTTCGCTCCAGCCCCTCGACGCGCTGCTTCAGAGCCTCGATCGTTTCGGCCTGACGCTGCAGTTGCTGTTGCTGCGCTTCGATCAGGGTTTTGAGGGACTCGAGGACCTGCGGATCTACCGCGGCGCTCTGTGCATCGGCCCGAGCAACGGAAAAGACAAGCAAACCAATTGCGACGGCGAATTTCAGGCAAGGGGAAGAGAACATCCGACACTCCTGATTTAAGCGCACAAACAGGCTATGTCTTTTCAGTATCCTCTGGTGACGCCCCCCTGCATCAAGTCAAAGTTGAATATAACGATGGGTAGCAATCTCTATTCCGCGAAATGGCATGCGGTGAAATGCGACGGCGAATGCTCCCGCCAAACAGGCGCATCGACAGAACAGCGCGCCGCCGCCATCGGGCAGCGGGTGTGAAATCGGCAGCCGGACGGCTTGTTCAGCGGCGACGGGATCTCCCCTTCCAACTTCTGCGCCTTGCCGCGGTCGTCCGGATCGAGTGACGGGATCGCGGAGAGCAGAGCCTTTGTGTAGGGGTGCTTCGGTGCCGTAAACAACTCGCGGCTCGGCGCCATTTCGACAATCGCTCCGAGATACATCACCGCCACGACGTCGCAGGTATGAGCGACCACGCTCAGGTCGTGACTGATGAAAAGGAAGGTGATGTCCATCTCCTTCTGAAGCGACTTCAGAAGGTTCAGGATGTCCGCCTGGATAGAAACATCGAGCGCCGCGACGCTCTCGTCGGCCACCAGAAACTTCGGCTGGCAGACCAGGGCCCGGGCGATGGAAATCCGCTGACGCTGACCGCCTGAGAAGGCATGCGGAAAGCGCCTCAGATGTTCCAGGTTGAGACGGCACTTGGCGGCGATCTCACGAACCCGCTCATCGGTTTCCGCGCGGTTCTTCGTCAGCTTCATCACCTCGAGCGGCTCGGCGATGATGTCGCGCACGGTCATGCGCGGACTGAGCGCGGCATAAGGGTCCTGGAAGATCAGCTGGGTCCGCTTACGGTAGTCCTTCAGTTCGGACTTGCTGAGCTTGCCGACGTCGTAATCGACATCCTCGTCCTTGTAATAGACCTCGCCTTCGGAAATCGGCGCGGCCTTCAGGATCGCGCGGCCGAGCGTGGTCTTGCCGGACCCGCTCTCCCCCACGAGCCCGAAGAACGAGCCGCGCGGAATCTCAAGGCTGATATCGTCGACCGCTTTCAGCACGCCTCCCTTGCCGAAGAGGTTGCCGCCGACGCCGTAATGCACCGAGAGGCGATTGACCTGAATATGACTCTGCACGGTCACGACACTGCCTCCATACCGGATTCAACGAGAGCGCAGGCGGCCGAATGGCTGCCCGAGACGGCAACCGCTTCCGGCCGCGCGGCGTCGCAGGTGCCGGGAACGAATTGCGGGCAACGGGTATGGAACACGCAGCCTTGCGGCCGTTCGAGCGGGCTCGGGATATCGCCAGGGACCGGGGTCAAAGGTTCGTCCAGATCTTCCAGTTTCGGCAGCGCGTTCAGCAAGCCGCGTGTGTAGGGGTGGGCCGGCGTGCGAATGACTTCGCGCACGCTGCCCGTCTCCATCACCCGGCCGAGATACATCACCGCAACCCGGTCGGCGGTCTGCGCGATCACGCCGAGATCGTGGGTGATAAAGAGGATCCCCATGCCGAACTCGTCGACCAGATCCTTCATCAACTCGATCACCTGCGCCTGGATCGTTACGTCCAGCGCGGTCGTCGGCTCGTCGGCGATCAGCAGCTTCGGTTTGGTCGAAAGCGCCATCGCGATCATCGCCCGCTGGCGCATGCCGCCGGAAAACTCGAAAGCGTATTGGTCGATGCGCTTGGACGGCTCCGATATCCCGACCCGATCCAGCATCTCGATCGAAAGCTCACGCGCTTGCTTCTTGTTCATGGAGCTATGCAGAAGGAGCTGTTCGACCATCTGGTCGCCGACGGTGATCGCCGGCGCGAAGCTCGCCATCGGCTCCTGGAAGATCATCGAGATGGCGCCGCCGCGCACGACGTTCAGCTCTTTCGCCCGCCTCAGGGAAAGCACGTCCACGGGACCGTCATCGAGATTGAGTGTGATGCGGCTTTCCGGCCCGTAGACCGTATTGCCCGCATTGAGCTTCATCAGCGATTTCGCCGTCACCGATTTCCCGGAGCCGCTCTCGCCGACGAGGCCGAGCACCTCGCCCGGCGCGATGTCGAAGGAGACATTGTCGACGGTGGTGATCAGACCTTCGTCGGTCTTGAACTGCACCGTCAGGTTCTGAACGGAAATGAGCGGTGCCGTCATCACTTGTGATCCGAATAGGGGTCGGCCGCATCGCGGAGCCCGTCACCGACGAAGACGAAGGCGAGCACCATGCCGACGAAGAAGACGACCGGGATGAAGTACCATTGGTAATTCAGCAGCACGTCCGCGCTGGTGACGTTCTGCAGCATCACCCCGAGCGAGTTGACCGGCTCCTTCAGGCCAAGGCCGATGAAGCTGAGCGCGGTTTCCGAGAGCACCATGTACGGGAAGGAAATCACCAGATCGACGATGATATAGCTGGTAAAGCTCGGCAGCAGGTGCCGGCCGATAATGTGCCCGGCCGAAGCGCCGCAAAGCCGGGCCGCGAGCACGTATTCCTGGTTCCGCTCGGTCAGCAAATGGGTCCGCACGCGGCGCGCCAGAGTGGGCCAGCCGATGAAGCCGAGAATGATCGAGATGAAGAAGAACCTGGCCTCCGAACTCCATTCGTCCGGAACGAAGGCGGCAAGCGCCATGAAGAGCGGGATCGCTGGCACGGTCCGGACGGCGTCCGTGACCATCTGCAGCACACCGTCCGTCACCCCGCCGAAATAGCCGGAAACACCGCCGATGATGAGGGCGAGTACGAAACTGATGAAGACACCGATCGTACCGACCGCCAGCGACGTGTAGATCGCGTGCAAAGTCCGGGAGAAGATGTCTTTGCCACCGTGATCGGTACCGAAAAGATGGATCCCGCCCTCCTCGATGCCGAAGAGATGGGTCGTCATTCTGAAGCCCGGGATGTTGATGTCGAGCATCTCGCCCGGCAGGTCGATCTGAACGCTGAACAGCCGGTATTCCCAGCCTTCCGGGAAGAAAGTAACGTAGCGCCTCTTCTCCGTGTTGACGGTCGTCACCCAGCGGAAATTCGTCTTGATCGAGCGGGTGCGCTCCAGCGTGTGCAGGAACGGACGCGCCGAACAGCCATTGTGGTCGCAAAACATCGGGATCTGCGGCGCGCCGTTCTGATACTCCTTGTCCCGCCCCGCGATCGTCGGATCGTAGGGCGAAAGGAAGGGGGCGAAGAGGCCCATCAGAACGATCGCGAGCAGTACGCAGCTCGCCACCATCGCCGCCCGGTTCTTCTTGAACCGGGCCCACACAAGCTGGGCCTGACTCGCGGTGAAATAGGCTTCCTTGGATTTCTGGTCGACGCTTTTTTCGGGAGCGCCGGAAACGGTTTGATCGACCATCGTCTCAGCCTCCCATCACGCTTTTCCGCACGCGCGGATCGATAATCGAGAGCAGAACGTCGGTGAGGAAGTTCAGCGACACGATGGAGGCGGTCAGCATGAAGATGATCGCGCCAGCAAGCTGCTGGTCGTTCGAGCGTGCAAGACCTTCGAGAAGAAGTGCGCCCGCCTCGGAGAGGGTCAGAATGACCGCGACGATCGGCAGCTCGTTGAAGACGCGGTTCAGATCGAAGCCGAGCGAATTGATGATCGGTCCGAGCGCATGCCGCGCCGGGTAGCGCCAGAGCAGCTTGCGGCCATGGACACCGCGGGCCCGAGCGGCCGTTACATAGAGCTTACCGTATTCGTCGGACATCAGTGCGCGCACGGTCTGCAGCGCGAAGGCCGTGGCCGACCAGCCCAGGATGAAAATCGGCAGCCAGGCATGCGAAAGGAAATCCAGGATCCTGTCCCAGGACCATGGGGCGTCCCGGAATTCCTTCGAGAACATGCCGGTCATCGAGTCGCCGAAGACCATGGTGGAGAACAACATGATCATCAGCGCCAACAGGAAGTTCGGCAGCGCAAGGCCGAGATAGGAGACGAGGCGCAGGCCGTTATTGAGCGCCGGGCTTGCCACGGTGGCGGATATGATCCCGACCGGCAAGGCGATCAGATAGGCAACCAGGAGCGCAACGAAACATATCCCGAGCGAGATCCAGATCTTCTCGCCGAGCAACTGATTGATATTGACGCGCAGGATGCAGCTGTCGCCGAAATCGCCTTTGAAGAAGACGTTTCCGACCCAGGTCGCCCAGCGCTGGATATAGGGCTTGTCGAGACCGAGGCGCTGCTCCTCGGCGCGGATATCCTCGACGCTGATCTGCTCGCCCTGGGTGTTCTTCCAGGCGAGATAGCGCTCGGCGCAATTCGCCGGCACCAACTCCATCAGCGTGAAAACGATGAACGAAACCAGCAACAGCGTGACCACGGCCATGGCCGCACGCGTCGCCGTGAATTGAATGAATCTCAGCATATCCCCGCCCCCGTCGGTCTTAGATCGACCGATCTTTTGAGGTCATCGATCTAAAACCGACGCAGGCGGGACCGGGGCTGGCCCGGTCCCGCAGCGTGGAGATCAGCCCTCGTCAGCAAGGAACCATTGCTGCGGACGATAGGGGTAGGTCCGATAGTATTCGTAGGACCAGGTCTTGAACTCCGGGAAGTTCTTCAGGCCGTTCCGATGGTAGATCGGGTTCGGCGCCTGGACCGTGCCGATGAAGAGCAGGTTCTCGGTCATGTTCTGCACCAGGCGCTGACCGATCTCGTTGCTCTCCTTCGTGCCGACCGGAGCCGACTGGAACGCGTCGATATCGGCGAGGAGCGCATCGACGAATGCCGGGGGCTTCACGCCGCTCGCACCCTTGCTGTCGACATATTCGGCCCAGAGCATGCCGTTACGGCCACCGAAATAGTTTTCGAACGGCGGCTGGAACAGCTCCGAGTTTCCGAGAACGATCGCCAGCGGCTGCCCCTTCTGCCACATCATGACGTCGAGCTGGTTGGAGGACTGGGCCGAGCGATACTCGTCCGGGGTCACTTCCTTCACCGTCGCCTTGACGCCGACATCGGTCCAGTTCTGAGCGACCAGTTCGACCAACTGGCCGGAAATGCCCTGCGTCGCGAACTGCAGGTTCAGGACCAGCGGGGAGCCGTTCGGAAGGTCACGGGCACCGTCACCGTCCTTGTCGACCACACCGATCTCATCCAGCAGCTTCTTGGCCAGATCCGGATCGAACTGGGCGTAATGCTTCTCCCATTTCGGATCGACGAAATCCGGGGTCGGGGAGAAGGCGATATACTGCTTCGGCTGTCCGAGATCGAAGAAGGCGACTTCGTTGATCTCTTCGCGGTTCATGGCCACGGACATCGCCTGGCGGAACTTGAGATTGCCGAAAACCTTCCGCTTTTCCTCGTCCGTCGAGGTCACGTTGAAGGCGAAGGTCGGCATCGCGATGGTCGGCTTCAGGTCGACCGTGTAGCCGCCCTTCTCCTGGTTCTCCAGCATGATCGGCGCCGACGGCAGCTGCAGCGACTGCGACTTGTAGTCGATCTCGCCATTGACCGCCTTCAGGATGCGCACCTCGTTCTCGTTGATGTGCACTTCGTCGATCTCATTGATGTACGGCAGCTGGTTGCCCGCCGTATCGACCATATGGAAATACGGGTTGGCCACCAGATGACGGCCTTCCGTGCTCTCCGCGACGACGATGTGGGATTCCAGCGTCGGATAGACCGCCTTCGGCGCCTTCGCGACCTTGTCAGGATGCGCCAGCATCAGCGACGGCGTGTCGGTCCAGTCGGAATTACCGTAGTAGGCGGAGATCACTTCGTAGCCGCTATCGAAGCCGAGCTTCTTGGCGTTGGCATCGGCATCCGAGCTGTATTTCGGATGATACATGCCGAGGAAATGCTTCGGCATGAACGGCTGGGAATAGTGCGTCGCGAAGTGGGCGAGCAGGCCCGGCTTCGGCGCCGGCAGATTGAAGACCACGGTCTCCGCATCCGGCGTATCCACGGTCATCCGCTCACCGGCGACGAGGACGTAATCCTTCGGCTTTTTGATGATGTTCTCGTCGAACACCATGTCGTCGTACCAGAACTTCACGTCCTCGGAGGTGAAGGGCGAACCGTCGGACCATTTGTGGCCCTTGCGGAGTTTGAAGGTCAGCTTCGTGAAGTCGCCGTTCCACTCCCAGCTCTTGGCGACGTTCGGCACGATGGTCGCGAGATCATCGCTGTAGCGCACCAGGCTGACGTGGCGCACGGAGAGCAGGTCGGAAGTACCGGCTTCCGGTGCGTTAGACAGACCGTCCAGAACGCCGCCATAGGTGCCGATCTCGGCATAGGGCACGACCACGAGCGGCTCTTCCGGCAAGCGCTCGGCGAGCGACGGCAGTGCGCCATTGCCCTGGATCTTGCCGTTCAGATCGGCCGATTTCGGATTGGCCGCGAAGCTGAGCTTACATCCGGCAGCACCTTCGAACTCGGCGAGTTCGTACTGCTGCGGGAAGGCACCGGCCTTCACGCCTTTCATGTCGGCGACAGTGATTTGCGGACAATCGGCAAGCGCCGAGCCCGCGAAGGCGCAGAGAGCTACGCCAGCGAAAAGAAACGATTTTCCCATGAAGTCCCCCAAGGATTTTCCTTGCCGAATCTCTCCACCCAGAGATTCGGACTGAACGACGCTATTCGCCGTTCATTAATTTTGCAATGCAGTACGATGACGCTTTTATGACGCTCGCGCGAGTCCGAATTGTTGCCGAACATGTTCGCTCGCACGCCCATAGGTGATTCGTTCGCGCAATTCCGGGCGTTTTTAGTGTGCAGCGCAGCAATTCAAGGAATAGCGCGTCGGCGCGCCTCGTCGCAGCCTGTTATGCCGCTGGGCGCGGCAGGTTCCGGAGACGTTGACTGCGTTCAGCGCTCCAGAGCGCGCATCGACTGCGCATGAGCGGCGCGGAATCTTTCCAGCATGTCGGCCCCCGGGTGCCCTGAGCCGCCGGCGACAGCATCCTCAACCTCCGCCGCCGCATCGGCAATTTCGGACAGTCCGAGCGACGACGCGGCGCCTTTCAGCGAATGCACCAGCCGCCGCGCCTCTTCCGCAGCTCCGCTCTCAAGCAGCTCGCAGAGCTGAGCGGGACTGTCGCCAAATTCGTTTCGGAATTTCGCCTGCAATCTCATGACAGTATCCCGCGGAAGCATCAGCCGCTCGGCCGTTTCGTTCAGTTCGGAACCGACCGGGTCCCCCGGCTCGGACACCGGTTTGCCGAACGGCGCGGCGCTCAAAGCGAAGCGGTTGATCGTCGAGATCAGTTCCGCAGCCTCGAACGGCTTACCGATATGCGCCACCATGCCAGCTTCGCTGCATCGCTCACGTTCTTCCGCGAGCGCGTGTGCCGTCATGGCGATGACCGGCAAATGCGTGTAGCCGAGCTCCTCGCGGATTTTGCGGGTTGCGGTCAGCCCGTCCATTTCAGGCATTTCGATATCCATCAGGACGGCCGCGTACCGGTCCGGTCCCTCGCGCTCCAGGGCTTCGAGGACCTGCAGACCGTTCTCGGCGACGTCGGCCGTTATTCCGGCATTTTCCAGAACGCCAAGAGCCACCATGCGATTCAGCTCAACATCCTCGGCAAGCAGAACATGGATGCCCGTGCCCGTCGCAGTGGGATTTTCGCCTGCCGGCCGAAGGCGTTTGCGAACCGGCCGACGGTCCGATCCGGTTTCGAAGAAGGCCATCATCTGGTCGATAAGGAAGGAGGTGTTGATCGGCTTGTTGACGCAATGCTCTACACCGAGGGTTCGGAGCTCGCCCGCTATACTCTGCATGTCTTCGGCAGAGACCATGATAATTGCCGGCACCCGAGCCCGAGCGGCCTCCTCCTGGATGCGCCGGATCGCCTCGACGCCGTCGACCCCCGGCATGCGCCAGTCCATAAGAACCACCGAAAAAGGCGACTGATCCTGCGCCTTGCGGTACAGCTCGACTGCTTCCTCGCCACCGGAAGCCACATCGACCTTGAAGCGCAGGCTGGTGAGGGTTTCTCTCAAAGTCTCGCGGACGATCCGGTTGTCGTCGACGACGAGCACTTTGGTCGCCCGGGGGTCGATGCCCTCGAAACTCCGCCGCGGCGCAGCGCCTTCGACCGGCAAGTAGGGGACGTGGAAATAGAATGTGCTGCCTTCACCCGGCGCACTCTCCACTCCAATGCTTCCGCCCATGGCCTCGACCAGTTCCCTGGAGATGCTGAGCCCCAGTCCGGTACCACCGTGGGTGCGGGTGACGGACTGATCCGCCTGAGTGAACGGCTTGAAGAGATTGTCCACCTGCGCGGCAGACATCCCGATTCCGGTATCGCGAACGGAGCAGCGCAACCACTCCCGCCCGTCTTGCTCAATGCGCGAAACATCGATCAGGATCTCGCCGCGCTGGGTGAATTTCGCCGAATTTCCCGCAAGATTGATCAGCACCTGGCCAAGCCGAAGCGGATCGCCCAAGAGCACGGACGAAATGGTCCGGTCGACCGTGATCACCAACTCGTTGGCGTTCTCCTCGATTTTGGTGCTGACGACGGTTGCGAGATTTTCGAGTACCTCGTCGATATCGAACTCGATTGCCTCGATCTGCAGCTTGCCTGCCTCGATCTTGGAAAAGTCCAGAATGTCGTTGATCAAACCCAGAAGCGAACGGCCGGCGCGGGCGACACGCGACATCTGCCCGCGCTGATGATCCGAAAGCTCTGTCTGCAGGGTGAGATCGGTCAGGCCGATGATCGCGTTCAACGGCGTTCGAATCTCGTGGCTCATTGAGGCAAGAAATTGCGCCTTCGTCTTTTCACCCGCTTCCGCGGCAACCCGCAAAGCGGCCTGCTCATCGGCGAGTTCGGCGAGATTGGCGTTAGATTCCCTGAGCTGAGCCAGAACGCGGGCCTGCTCGCGGTCGAGCGCCAGGATCTTCCAAAGGCTGAGAGCGCCGGCCGCACCGACGAAGATCAGCACGATGAATGCGGCATACCAGTTTTCCCGGTTCTCCGACGCGACCAGGCCAGGCTCGACAAATCCAACCAAACGCCAGACCGACCCGGGGATCTCCACACTGGCTCGAACTTCCCGCAATTCCTCCTTGGTGAGTTCTATCTCCCGATGCGCGGCGATCATGTCGCGCGCTCCGTCCGCAGTGACTTCGATGAGATTTTCACGATCGCGATGCACCAGGGCGAGATGGTGCCCCGGACTCTGGTAAGAGCCGATCAGCGACTGAAGCACGAGCGGATAGAAGCTCACAAAGAAGACGCCGTTGAGCTTTCCGTCGCTGCGCCACGGCGCCATGATATCGAAATGGTAGTTGTTGGCCTGCGGATGAATGACCGTCTCGTAGGTCGCATGGTTGGAGCCGGCGAAAAGCCGCGCGACATAGCTCTGGATGTTTTCCTGGCATTGACGCCCGACGAACCCCTCCAGGTCGTCGACAAGGTCCGTCCCGTCCCGATTGGCCAGGGTGAAAGTGAAATAGCTCGGAAACCAGCGGCGCAGACTCGTATCTATACGCTGGCGCAGATCCTCGTCATCAACATCCTCGGCATACGCGGTGAGCAGTTCCTGGTTATCGTAGGCGAAGGCTTCAACAAGCCTCTGACGCCCGGTAACGAACTGCTCGACCGCGTTCGCAGCTTCACGCGCTTCGGATCTCAGGATCTGGGTGTGCCGCTTTTCGTTTTCCGCATTCTGGAGGTAGGCAAAATAAACTGATGCGCCGGCCACCAGCAGCACGGCCCCCAAAACAAGCGCGATCGTCGCCCGCGTTCCGGACCTGCCGAAATCGCCCGGCGCGTCATTCGAGGAAGTTGTCATGGGTCGCGTATGCCGTCTGAGAATGATGCCGTGCTCTGCCTATAACGGAGTGGGCGAGACGTGGACAGGCCCTGCCTCGCCTTTCCGCACTTCGGCATGCAAATCACTCAGAAGCCTACACAAACATCGCTAACCGAACCTTAAGACCGGGAACGTGCTGAAATACCCCGTCAGCCTTCCTCGCCGCCCGGCACGGAAACATGCTTGGCGATGTAGGCCGGCTCGCCCATGCGGCTGATCAGATCGAGCTGAAGTTCGAGCCAGGACATATGGCCTTCCTCGTCGAGCGCGATTTTCTCGAACAGGACGCGGGATCCGATATCGCCGTCTTCCTGCGCCTGCGCGGCGGCTTCAGTATAGAACCTGATGGCTTCCTTCTCGTCGTCCAGATCCGCCTGGAACATATCGTTCAGGCTCTGGGCGCGGGCCGGGCTCTTGTAGAACTTGATCTCGGCATCGCCCTTCAGGAACATGATGCGTTCGATGAACGCGTCGGAGTGGCCGAGTTCTTCCTGCATTTCCTCGCGCATCTTCGCGGCCATCAGATCGATACCCCAATCCTCGAGGACGTGGGCGTGGAGCTGATATTGGTGCGCCGCGGTCAATTCCATGCTGAGCGCCTTCTGCAGGTTGGTCAGGGTCTTCTTTTTGGCCATTTCGGCAATTCCTTCCAATGTTTCGGGTAGGCTTACAGAGACCAATGCGACGGCGCCCAAAATGTTCCATCCGGCCCCGTGCATTCCAAGTGGAAATGGCGATCCGCCTGCCGTCCCACCATTGGTCAGATTGTCGCTGGCAACCCCAGAACCTCTCCGGTCCGGATCACCGCCGGGTCATAGGCCTTGCGCGCGAAAACCGTCCGGACATCCTCGACGAAGCTTTCCAGAGAGTCGCTCTCGTAAGCCGGATCGAAGCTTGACTGGTCCCAGCGCTCGCAAAAATCGGCGCAGCTCGCGAAACAGGGATGATCCTTGAAGCGGTCCCGGGCATTCCGGTCCCAGCCATAGTGATGGCCGTAGTAATAAGACTGGAAGAGCCCATGGTGTTCGACCACCCAGGAGACTTCTTCGCGCACGAAGGGCCGCAGGATTTCCGCCGCCATGCGGTCATGATTCTGCGGCGCCAACCGGTCGCCGATATCGTGCAGCAGAGCGGCGACGACCCAGTCGATATCCGCCCCGTCGCGTCGCGCCCGCGTGGCCGACTGGAGCCCATGCTCCAGCCGTGTAATCTTGTAGCCGGCCAGCGTGTCTTCCGCCTGCGCCGCGAGTTCCGTAAGCAGCCGATCGGCGGTTCCGGCACGATACGGCTCTTCGAGCCGGTCCAGAAGCTCGTAATCTTCCTTCGTACCGTCCTTCATCTGCGTGAAGGACACCGTTGCGCTGTCCGCCATCCCGTTCTCCCGACGCTCGCCAAAAGCAGCCACACTACGCCAAACAGTCACCGGCGCAAGCCGCGGGCTGAGCGATGAAATTAAACCCGCTGGTAAAATATTGCAGATATGTGACAGCATGCGTCCTCCCGGAGCGGTTGACCCCGCATCCGGCCCGGATAGCAAAAGGGGTACATGATGCAACGCCATTTCAGAACAACGGCGCTGGCCGGCGCGGCCGCCGCCTTCCTCTCATTCGGAGCCGCCACCGCGGCGAGCGCAGAAGACATCGCCGGCCATGACGGACTGAATGCGACCTACTGGGTGCAGAATGCGGTCGAATACAAGGCGAACGCCTATGCGCTCTATCAGCTCGCGATGGTGCGCCTCGACCAGGCCCTGGCCGACAAGAGCTGGACCGCCGCCCTTGAACAGACCGGCGATTACCAGTCCAAGCCGCCGGCTGTCATTCTCGACATCGACGAAACCGTGCTCGACAACTCGCCCTACCAGGCCTGGATCGTCGAGAAGGACAAATATTACAGCTCCAAAACCTGGGGCCCGTTCGTCGAGACCCAGACCTCCCGGGCCATTCCGGGGTCCCTCGAGTTCACCAAATACGCCAAGTCCAAAGGCGTTAAGGTGATCTACGTCTCGAACCGGAAAGCGCCCGGCGAGGACGCGACCCGCGCCAACCTGAAGAAGTTCGGCTATCCGGTCGACGAGGACACGGACGTCGTCCTGCTGCGCGGCGAGAAGGAGGAATGGAAGTCCTCCAACAAGACCCCGCGGCGCGAAGCCGTGGTTGCCGAGTACCGGGTACTGCTTCAGCTCGGCGACAATCTCGGCGATTTCACGGACGAAAACGTGAAAGGCTCCCCGTCCGAGCGTCTGGAGACCTACAAGAAGTACCAGGCTATGTGGGGCAAGCAGTGGATCATGTTCGCGAACCCGACCTACGGCTCGTGGGAAGGCGCCGCGATCAACAACAACTGGAAAGCCTCCAGCTCGGAGAAGCGCGCCATGAAGCACGCGATCATGGACGAGTGGGAAGGCCCGAAATAATTACTCGGGGCCTGTCAGCCCCGACCTGACTCAGGTACAGCCCGGCCCTCTGGCCGGGCTGTTTTCATTAGGCCCCCGCGCTTTCGATCTGCGGCACCGGGGCCTCAACTGCTTCTGATGTCACCCGGGACTCCGGGAAATGCACCGTGACCGTGGTTCCGACATCTTCCTCGCTCTCGATGGAAACGGATGCCCCGTGAAGTTCGGCGAAGCGGCGCGAGAGGGGCAGCCCCAGTCCAGTGCCCTCATGCGTGACGGAACTGTTCCGGCGCAACTGTGCGAATGGCTGCATCACCTTCGGGATATCCTCTTCGGCAATCCCGACACCGCTGTCTCGGACGCCAAGATCGAGACCGCCATCCTTCGAGCGAGCAGCGAATAGAATAATCTCGCCGCCCTCTCCGGTGAACTTGATCGCATTGCTCAACAGATTGATGAGGATCTGAAAAACAAGGCGCTCGTCCGCGATCAGATCGGGCAAGTCCTCATCCGTTTCGCTCTGCACCGTCAGCCCCTTCTGCACGGCGCGCTGCAATAGCAGGCCCGACGCGCGCTGCAGACTGCGCGAGACATCGAGCCGGGTTTCATTGATCTCTGTCTCGCCCGCCTCGATCTTGGTCAAGTCAAGGATATCGTTGATGACGTTCAGGAGGTGCAGCCCGGCGCTATGGATGGCCGCCGCATATTCGATCGTCTTTTCGCTTGTCACCCAATTCTGATCGCCGCTCTTCACGATCTCGGAAAACCCGACGATCGCATTCAGGGGGGTGCGCAGTTCATGACTCATCAGCGCCAGAAATTCGGTCTTCGCGCGGTCCGCGGCCTGCGCGGCGGCCTGGGTCTCGCGGAGCAGATCGAGTTCGTCGTTGCGCAGCTCGATCATCTCCTCGAGATCCTCCTCACGCGTTTCGATCAGGCGCAGGAGCGCCCGCTGACGCAGAAAAAAGAAGACGACGACCAGCAGCGTTCCGATCGCAAGCGCCGCAGCAAGCTGGTACGCGATCAACGCCCGTTGCTCGCTGGTCTGGAACTCGACGAAATCCTTCTGAAAGGACTGCCAGATACCCTGTTCGATCTCTCCGGTTTCCCGATTGATCGACCGCATGTTTGCGGCAAAAACCGGGAGCGAGGCCGCCGCCGCGTCAGGCGAAGAAGACTTTTCCAGGATCGCAAGGTTGGCCCGGATCAGGGGAACCACCTGATCCGCCACGGGATGATCGTTCGAGAGCGCGCTCGCGGCAAAACCGATCGCAGCCTTGCCAAGGCTGATACCCTGCTGCCGGTCCTCTTCGCGCCCCGTCTTCAAATAGGTCAGATAAGCTTCATAGGAGCGGCTGCTCAACAGCGAGACCTTGAAGGCATGGCGGATCGCATCCGCGCGCAACATGGTCTGGTCCGATTCCGATACCCGGATTGGGATCCGTTCGATCTCACGAATAAAATACAGACCGACAATGATCAGGAGTGCCCCGAAGGCCAGCCCGAAAGAGAGATAGCCGCCTCGTGTCACCGGAACTCGACCTCCTGGATCATCCAGAGCCAATTGGGAAGCCGCAATCTGAAGGCTTCCTCTTCGGGGTCGAAATCGACATAGACAATCCGCGCCGGACCTTTCTTCTCCAGCCCGAACCGTTCCCCGCGCAAACGGGTGACAAACAGGATCCGGTACTGCTCCCACTCGGTTTTATCGAACTCGATCCGGTAGTCGTCGATGGCTGAAATCTTGATCGACCTGACCGACGGGTCTCCGAACTTCGCGACCAAGCGATCGAGAAGCACTCCGGCATACCGAACCCTCAGTTTCTCGTAAGGATTAAAAACCCTCTCATGCACGACGCCGGCAGAATCGATCTCCTCGACGGTGAGGTCGTGCGTCGCTCCGTCGAAGGTCTTTCCCGTCAATCTGATTGTCTGCGCAGCCGCATCGCCATGCGAATTCAGCGTGCAGAAAAAAAGAAGCATCAATCCCGCAAGTACACGGACGGCCGTGCGTAGCCAATGAGGTCGCGTACGACCGCGCACCAAATTCATCCTCTGGGACTCCTTGGGAAGCTGGATCCGCACTGCCGCGAATACAAACTCCCGATTACCAGAATACAAGGCACTATACCCCTTTGGCCGAGAGGATCTGAACATTCAATTTGCTCGAAATACGCTGTGGTTCGTTACAAAATCACAAAAGCGGTCCGAAATTCACCACATCGTATCCAGAACTTGTAATATTGTCGACAATCTGACATCTTCAGCATCAAATCTCCTTAACAGAGCCGAACATGCGCCACTCCCCCTCAGAAATTCGCTATGTTTCCTTCGATTGCTACGGGACCCTCACCGACTTCCAGGTCGGCCCCTTGACGCGGAAGAGGCTCGCCGGACGCGTTTCAGCAGATTCGATCGACAGGTTTCTGGAGGACTTCACCGCATACCGCTTCGACGAGGTGCTGGGAGACTGGAAACCCTACCCGGAAGTTCTGCATCGCGCGCTGGAGAGAACTTGCCGGCGCTGGAATATTCCCTTCATGGAGCAGGATGCGGAGGCCATCGTTGAGGCAATCCCCGGCTGGGGACCGCATTCAGATGTGCCGGCGCCGCTCGCGCGTGTCGCTGAAAAACTGCCGCTGGTCATACTCTCCAACGCGGCGGACAGTCAGATCCAGTCGAATGTTGCCCTGCTCGGCGCGCCGTTTCATGCCGTGCTGACAGCCGAGCAGGCACAGGCTTACAAACCCCGCCTCCAGGCCTTCGAGTACATGTTCGATACGCTCGGCTGCGGACCGGAGCACTTCATGCATGTCTCCTCGAGCCTGCGCTACGACCTGATGTCCGCAAGCGATCTCAGGATTGGCCGCCGGGTTTTCGTCGAGCGTGGACACGGGCCCGGGAACCCGGCTTACGGCTATCAGCAAATCCCGGATCTGAGCGGCCTGCCCGGGCTGCTCGGCCTTGCGGGAACGGACTGACCCGTGGCACGCGCGGAACGGATCGAACGGGTTACCCTGCCGCTGCAGATCGCCGAGAGGCTCCGCACCGACATTCTCGCGGGCACATATCCCGGCGGCGCTCAATTGCCGGAAATGGAGCTGGCGATCACCTTTGGCGTCAGCCGCGGACCGCTGCGCGAAGCCTTGCAAAGGCTGGTCCAGGAAGGCCTGCTCCGGAGCGAACCGCATCGCGGCGTCTTCGTCACCGAAGTCGGCGAGGAGGATCTGAAGGACCTGTTCTTCGTCCGGGAGACACTGGAAACAGCGGCACTCCGGAAAATCTTCGAGGCGGGCACCCAAAACAAGGTTTCGCGCGACCTGATCCGGATTGCCGAACGGATGGACCGTGCAATGAAGGCTGGCGACAAAATCTCCGGCGGCGATCTCGATTTCGAATTCCACAGAGTCCTGGTCGATGCCGCGCAAAGTAAAAGGCTCTCGCGCACCTATGCCTCCGTCCAGACGGAAACACGCCTCTGCCTGCACAGGCTCATGGGCGGCTATCGAAGTAGCCGTGACCTTGCAGCCGAACATTTTCGGCTCGCAGAACTGATCGAAACGGCCGACCTCCCGGATACCCTCAAGGAACTAAAGAACCATCTTGGCGATCCGGCCCGGCATCTCAAAAACACGCCTACCTAAGAACGGAACTGACAGTGACGGATATTTCTCTCGATCCGGTCAGGATGACGGATCTCGATGCGATCATGGATCTCGTCGCCGGCGTGTCCTGGCCCCACAGGCGCGAAGACGTCGCTCAATTCATGCGCCTCGGCGGCGGCCGACTGGCAAGAGACGGAACGGACGGGCGCCCGCTCGCGGCCGGCCTCTACTGGACTTTCGGCGACGAACTGGCACGGATCGGCCTTGTCATCGTCGCTCCGGAATGCCAAGGCCGCGGTATCGGGCGGAAACTGGTCGAGCAACTGCTCGCGGATGTCGCACCGCGCCCCGTCGTCCTGCTCGCGACGGAGGCCGGCCAGCCGCTCTATGAGAGACTCGGCTTCACCACTTTCGACCGGTCGCGGCAATATCAGGGCACATTCACCGGTCAGCGCGCAGACGATCCCCGCATCGCCCCCGCGAGCTGCAGCGATCTCGGACGGATCGCCGAATTCGACGCCAACGCGTTCGGCGCCGTGCGGCGTAAAACGCTCGAGGACCTCGCATCCGCAGGGCACGCCGTCATGATGACCGAAGATGGGCGGCTCACCGGTTATGCGATCTCCCGTGCCTTCGGTCGCGGCAATGCCATCGGACCGATCGTCGCCGGATCCGAAGCCGATGCGATCGCCCTGTTTCGCGCCCTTGCACGCCCGGGTTTCGTCCGGGTCGACTGCCCCGAGGACGCCACCTCCCTGGTTGCGCATCTCACCGGCGCCGGTCTTGCCGATGTCGGCGGCTCGCCGGTCATGTCACTCGGCCCCTGGACTCCGCCGGCGGGTCAGCTTCGGGTCTACGGGCTCGCCAGCCACGCTCTCGGCTAAAAAGGAAATCGAGATGGATCGCATCGCAATTATCGGCCGCGGCATGATCGGCAGCGCGGCCGCCCGACACCTCGCCGGCATGACCGACGGCATCGTTCTGGTAGGGCCGGACGAGCCCGACGAATACGCCGCTCATGAGGGGGTGTTCGCGAGCCACTACGACGAAGGACGGATGACCCGGATATCCGATGCCGATCCGGCCTGGTCAATCACCGCCAAGCGCTCCATCGAGCGCTACGGCGAGATCGAGGCCGAGAGCGGCATCCGGTTCTTCACGAAATCAGGCTATCTCGGCATCAGCACGGCGGGATCGGATTATCTCGACCGGGCGAAGGAAACCGGCCTCAAACACGGCGCGGATCTGACCTCGTTGGACGCGGACGGTATCCGCGGCCGTTATCCCTTTCTCTCGGTGGCGGACGGCACGAGAGGACTGCAGGAAGTCGGGGATGCCGGCCATGTCAGTCCGCGCGCCATGGTCGCGGCTCAGACCGAGGCCGCCCGAAGACGCGGCGCCGAGATCGTGCAGAGGCAGGTTGCAGCCCTCCGCCCCGTGCCAGGCGGCGTCGAGATCGAGACCGACGACGGTTCGGTTCGCCAGGCGGAGCGGGTGCTGGTCGCCACCGGCGGATTTACCGATGCCTGCGGTCTCTCGCCGGAAGATCTGAAACTCCGTGTATTCGGGCGCACTGTCCTGCTCGCGCGGATAGAAGGCGCGCTCACCGAGCATTTCGCCGCCATGCCGACCATGGGACATGCCGAGAGCGGCGCCTATCTGCTACCGCCGATCCGCTATCCGGACGGCCACTCCTATATGAAAATCGGGATCGGTTCAGTAGAGGACCCGGCCCTGCGTACCCTCGAAGACATGTCCAATTGGTTCAAGTCGGACGGTATCGAAGAGAACCGCACCCGGTTCAGAAGCTTCCTTCTGGACCTGATGCCGCGCCTCGTGGAATGCCGGAGCTGGCAGAGCAAGAGCTGCGCGGTCACCTGGACCGCGACGGGCCTGCCCTATATCGACTTCGTGCAGGACGACCGGATCGCGGTCGCGGTCGGCGGGAACGGCAAAGGGGCGAAATCCTCGGACGACTGGGGCTGGATCGCGGCCCATGTCGTCAGCGGCACGGAGTTCGAGCATCCGGTCGGGCGTGACCGTCTGCGGATCCCGGCGCGTTAGGCCATCAAGACCGGCGCGGCGCCGAAGCGAGGGCCTCGAGGAAACGGCGGCGCCAGCGCTGCAGATCGTTCTGGCGCAATACAGACATCATGGACTGGTAGCGCTCGACGCGGTCGCCCAGCGGCATGCGGAGGGCGGTCTGCAATCCCTCCATCATCCCCTCCTCGTCGAACGGATTGACGATCACGGCACCGTCCATTTCCGCCGCTGCGCCGGCGAACTCCGACAGCACGAGCACGCCCGGGTCCGCCGGGTCCTGCGAGGCGACATATTCCTTCGCCACCAGATTCATCCCGTCCCGCAGCGGCGTCACGCAGCCGACGCGGGCGATCCGGAAAAACCCGGCCAGCACCTCGCGGCGGTAGCTCTTGTTGAGATAGCGGATCGGGACCCAGTCGAACTCCGCATACCTCCCGTTGATATGCCCGGCAATACCTTCGAGCTCCTGGCGGATCTCCCGGTAGATCTGCACGTCGCCGCGCGACGGCGGTGCGATCTGCATGAACGTGACGCTGCCTCGGTTTTCCGGATAATTGGCGAGCAGGCGCTCGTAACTCGAGAAGCGCCGGTCGAGTCCCTTGGAATAATCGAGCCGCTCCACCCCGATCACGAGCTGCTTGCCGCCCAGCGAGCTGACGAGCTGGCGCGCCCTGTTGGAGCGAACCGCTTTTTCCGCCGCTTCGGCCATATCGTCGGGCCGGATCGAAATCGGAAAGGCCTGGACCCTCACCGACTTTCCGAAAGCGTGCGCCGTGCTGCCGCGGACTGTCCCACCGGGAAGGCGGCGGACATATTCGAGCAGGTTGCGCGCATCGTTTTCGGTCTGGAAGCCGACGACGTCATAGTCGAACAGCGCCTTTACGATCTCCTCGTGCTCGCTGCAAGAACGCAACATGTCGGGTGGCGGAAACGGGGTATGGAGAAAGAACCCCATACGGTTCCGAAGCCCCATCCGCTTGAGCTCACGCCCGAGAATGAAGAGATGGTAGTCGTGCACCCAGATACGGTCCTCCGACTCCAACAGCGGCTCCAGATGGTGGGCGAAGAGTTCGTTCACCCGGCGATAGCCCTCGGCATGCGCACGGGAGTACTGCATGACGTTCAGTCTGTAATGCAGCAGCGGCCAGAGCGTGGAATTGCTATAGCCGACATAGAAATCGTTATAGTCCTTGCGCGAGAGCGGCATGGTCGCGCGCGAGAAACGTTCGCCTTCTTCGACCTTGACCCGGATCGGTCCGCTATTCTCGATTTTGCCGTTCCAGCCGAACCAGAGCCCGCCGGTTTTTGCGAAAGCTTCTTCCACCGCAACCGAAAGACCGCCGGCTGAAGCCTTGCCCTCCTCGATCGGCGCGACCCGGTTGGAAACGACAATGAGACGGCTCAAAACGCATCCTCCCATTTCTGGCTGAGTCGCATGGCGCACTTGATCATGCCGACCATGGAATAGGTCTGGGGAAAGTTCCCCCAGAGCTCGCCAGTCGCGGGATCGACATCTTCGGAGAGCAGTCCGAGCTTGTTGCGGCAGGCCAGAATGCCGTCGAACATCTCCCGCGCCTCCTCCTCGCGTCCGGTCGCCGCGAGCGCTTCGATGAACCAGAAGGTGCAGACATTGAAAGCGGTTTCCGGCACACCGAAATCGTCGGGGGCGACATAGCGGAAGAGATGATCGCCCTTGCGCAGCTGCTTCTCGATCATCGCCACCGTGCCGACATAGCGCGCGTCGGTGCCGGAATGGAACCCGAGCTCGTTCATCAACAGCAAGCTCGCATCCATCTGATCGCCGCCGAAGGTCGAGACGTAACTGCCGAGCTCCTCGTTCCACGCCTCCTTCATGATGCGCGCGCGCATGTCGGAGGCATGCTGCCGCCAGGTCGCGGCCTCGGCCGTGTGCCCGATCCGATCGGCGATCCGCGCCAGCCGGTCCGCCGCCGCCCAGCACATCAGCGCCGAGAAGGTATGGACCGAAGCAATGGTCCGGAGTTCCCATATCCCGGCATCCGGCTTGTCGAATTTCTCCACCGCCATCTGCCCGAGCTTGGCGAGCTCGCGATAGAGTTCCTCGTTTCCGGGACGCCCGATGCGACTGTCGAAGAACGTTTGCGCGGCGGCGAGGATGACGGAGCCGTAGACGTCGTTCTGGATCTGCGTATAGGCGGCGTTGCCGACCCGGACCGGCCCGTTTCCGCGATAGCCCGCGAGCCCGTCGACCGTGTATTCGTCCAGCTTGTGTGCGAGGGAAAGACCGTAGAGCGGTTGCAGATCCTCACTTCCCACATTGATCGCGATATTGCTGATGTAATTCAGATAATGCTCAAGTGTCTTCGTCGCCGAGAGACGGTTGAGCGCATGGACGACGAAATAGGCATCGCGCAGCCAGCAAAGCCGGTAATCCCAGTTCCGCTCGCTGCCCGCCGCCTCCGGAACAGAGGTCGTCATCGCCGCCACGATCGCGCCGGTTTCCTCGAAGGTGCTGAGTTTCAGTGTGATCGCCGACCGGATGACGACGTCCTGCCATTCGAACGGGATGGAAAGGGCCCGGCTCCATTCGCGCCAATAACTTTCTGTTCGCTCCCGGAAGGTACGGGCCGTTTCGGACAATCCGCTGGTCAGGCTCTCGTCGGGTCCGAGAACAAGGCTCAGCGGCTTGTCGAGAAGGAACCAGGTTTCCTCCAGCAGGTATGAGATCGTCGCGTCCGTCGTCAGACGCATCGTATGGTCCGGCCCGACGAAACGAATATGGTTGGAGCCCCGGGTGATCGTCGGGCGTCCCGAGCCATAGTCGGTTGTCGGACGGATGCGGACCCGTATTTTTGGGCTGCCGGCCAGCGGCCGGATCTGCCGGACGATCATGGTCGGATGGAACATCCGGTCGAAATTCCGGAAGCGCGGACAGAAATCGACGATCTCGAGGCAGGCGCCCTCGCGGTCCGTCATGGTTGTCACCAGCACCGCCGTATTCGGCTCGTAGCGCTGGCTGGAGTCGACCATGCCGTCGATCTCGATGCTCCAGAAGCCGCGCTCGGCGGCTTGCCGCTCGGCGGCTTGCCGCTCGTCGGCGAGCAGCGAGGAGAAGAAGGGATCCCCGTCGAAGCGCGGGAGACAGCACCAGCGGATCTCGCCCGTCTCGCCGATGAGAGCACTGATCGCACAGTTTCCGATCATTCCGAGTTCAAGCGTGCTCATGTAGCGGTCCCTTTTCGCGATCAAGAAGCTGTTCCAGCCAGTCATGCACGGCCGCCGGAGAAGAAAGCCTGTAACGTGCCGCTGTCTTGGCGTCGGGCGGGCCGACATGGATCGAGATGCCACCCCGTGCATTACAGGCGCGGAAACCGTCCTCGTCGGTGACGTCGTCGCCGATAAAACATGGGATGCGCCCCGCGAACGGCGGCTGAGAGAGAAAGGCCTCGACGGCCGCTCCCTTGTTGGCCGTCGACGGCTTCACTTCGACGACCATCTTGCCCTGCAGCAAGGCGAGCGCATTCCCCGAAGCGGCGACGATACTGGCAAGAGCCCGGTGCACGTCCGGCCCAAGGTCCGGCGCCGCCCTGAAATGCACAGCAATGGCCTGCCCCTTGTCCTCGACCCTCAACTCAACGTGTTCTGAGGCAAGTTGCTCGGCACGGGCGCGGATCGCTGCAAGCGCGGAGTTTCGGCTCTCCTTGACCGTCGCCTTGGGTTGCGTCCCCCCCCGAATCTCAAGCCCGTGAACGCCCGCGGCCGGAAGGTGCGGCAGGTCGAGATGACGGTCCAGATCCTGGAGGCTGCGGCCCGTGACCAGAGCCAATGCTCCGTCCGCAGCGCGGCAGAAATCGGCGAGCAGCGACGGAAGTCCGTCAGAGACCACGATGGCGTCGGGACGATCGGCGATATCGACCAGCGTGCCGTCAAAATCGAGAAAATAGGCCCAGTCCGCTTGCGGCGGCGGTGGCAAAAGATCGACGATCATGACCTCGCGGAATGAATTGGTGGCGGCTTTGATCCTTCGACGGCGAGTGTAACAAAGCCCGTCGCCGTGGCAACCGGCCCGCCATACCGAGATCGTAAGACGGGGCAATCGGGAATCCCTGCGCCTCGCCCTACCTGTTCCGATAGATCAACGCTTGCGCGGCAAGATTGGCGTCTTCGCCGAGGATTTGCGGCTCCACCGGAACGTTCCCGACCATGAAGCCGGCGCATACGCCCGCCCCTGTGCCGTACGGGAGGATAAGGCGGCGCCAGGCCCGCGGAGACAGCCAAGCCGGCGATATATGTTCCGAGTATATCGGCCGACCGGTACGGTAGACCGCCAGATAGCAAGCCCGGTAGAGCAGTGCCGACGATGTGCCTGTCTTCCGCGCGAGATCGGAGACGGTCTGCCCGGTCCAGTCGTTACGGGCGAACTCCGCGATGCCGGTGCCATAGACCCGATAGCGCGCATCGAACCCGTCATCCAGAACATCGAGCATCATGATGTTGCCGATGGCCTCACGCAGCTCGAGAATGTCGAGATCCTTGCGGTCAGGCAGGTGACCGAGCTGCTGCCTCTTGTTCAGCCAGTAATCCAGGAGAACCTGCAGCTTCGGCTCCGGCAAATCCCGCCGTTCGTCAGCGAACCAGAGTTCGGTGCAGCGCGGATCTATCGACTGAAAGGGCCGACCCGCGATGATGTGCTGCGCTGACGCATCAATCCGCTCCGGAGCCGGATCGTTGAATTCGGGCTCTACATTCTGCTCGACCCGACCGTGTTGCTCGGCCAACCCGCTTCTCCTCGTTTCCGCCATGAGGTGCAACAGAAGCGTATAATGGGCCAACCCATCCTAATTTTCCATGAATGACTGGCTGCGTCAGACGAGCTTGAGATTGGCCTGGATCGGTGTTTTGCCGACGACCTCGAAAGACTCACCGCTGGCGAAGGAGCCGGAGACGACCTTGCCTCTGGCACCGATCTCGATCCGGGCCGTTTCCATACGGACGGAAAATCCCTTCGAGGAGTGCTCTTTCATATTCCCTTCGAATACTTCTCCGCCGATCTCGAGAGAAATCGGGTCGGTGCGTTCCTGCCGCTCTTCGCTCCGGCGGTCCGCACGCCGGATCTTTTCGATGAATGCTGCTCCTTCCTCCTGCAAATCCTGCGACTGTTCGGTCACGTAAGCGGAAGATTGGGAGACCTCTTCGGCCATAGCGGCCGATTTCCGGACGCTCTCCTCGACGAGACTGATGGCCTGCAGCGCATCGGCCGTTCCGCGATGGGCTTCGGCAGCGCTCTGGGATATCTCACGGGTGACGGCGTCCTGCTCTTCCACGGCCGCCGAGATCGCCGAGGCTGAGTCCTCGACCCGCGACATGGAGGACGCGATATTCTCGATACTGGTCCGGGTGTCGGCCGCCACTTTCTGCATGCTGCTGACCTGCTCCGAGATCTCGTCGGTCGCGCTCGATGTCTGGTTCGCCAGCGTCTTCACCTCGGAGGCGACAACCGCGAACCCCTTGCCCGCCTCGCCGGCCCGCGCGGCCTCGATCGTGGCATTGAGTGCAAGGAGATTGGTCTGCTCTGCGATATCCTGGATCAGTCCGACAACACCGGAGATCTTGGCCGCCGCCTCGTTGAGGCCTTCCACGGTCTCCCGGGTATTCGTCACCGCCTTCGCCGCTTCGACCGCGATCGCCGTCGATTCCGAAACCTGGTGAGAAATCTCGCTGATGGACGCCGACATCTCCTCCGCCGCCGAAGCGACACTTTGCACGTTCTGGCTGGCTTGCTCGGCCCCGCGCGTCGCATTTGCGGCGCGGTCAAGGCTCTCGGTGGAGACGGCATTCATCTCGCCCGACTTTGAGGACAACGAACCGGCCGAATCCAATAGATTGGTCGACACCCCGGTTATCGATGCCTGGAACTGATCCGAAAGTGATTCAAGGCGGTTACGGAAATCGGCCGCCTGTTCTTCCAGGTAGACGGAAATCGCGAGTTCCATATCGAGCATCACGGCCTTGTCGATCGCCTCGACCAGAGAGGCCGCCTTTTCGGCAGCGCGCGATCCGCCCCATCGGGTCAGGCAGAATTTCATCGCAAGCCGATGAAGTGCCGTCAGGGCAGTCGCGTAACCGCCGATATACCAGCGGGGCTCAAGTCCCAAACGATTGTGCACTCTACCGATACGCTGAATTGACTCGAAATATTCCGACCCGAATTCACCGGAGAACAGCCGTTTCCAATGCTCGCTCTGCGCATCCTTGGCATGCCGCACCCGATCCTCGGAGACAAACATCTGCGCCAATTCCGGCACCGTCAGCACATGCTCGTAAAAGCCGTCGAGCACGGCCTCTAGGTTTCGCGCGAGAATGGGGCTGAATTCCACCAGCAAGTCGCGCGTTTTCTGGTCTATCCGCAGAAACGCGATCCTGTCACCGGTATTCAAGGAACTATGGCTCATATCCATTCCGCACCCCAATCCACACCGCAACGCATGGTTTCCATTAATGGTTATTAAAGTTTATCGATTAGTTAACCGAAACCGGAAATTCAAGGCAAAAAACCTTTTATTTTTTAATATCTTAGAACTAACTCAGATCAAAAACCAGATCCATATCAACAACTTATTGGTGTGGTATTGAGGCAATCTAATTCCCAAAAAGTGGATTTCATAACCTAGTACTCGCTCGAAATGGATTATTTGGTTAACAAAACACGGGCCGGTCGAAACCGGCCCGTGCAACGCAAGATGTGCCGAGCGGAACGGCAACAACCTGAAGATGCCGCTAAGCTGCGGATTTCACCCCATGCAGATGGCGCGAAACGCATCCGACATGCCGGTGATCGGTGCCACAGCAGCCGCCGACGACTTTCAAGGACGGCAGGACGCAGCTCATCTTCGCGTAGAGATCACCGAACTCCTCCGGGTTGCCGTCGTCCAGTTCCTCTGCGACATCAAGCTCGGCATGGCTGAGTCGCGAGGCGTTCGCCCTGATCCCGCCGATCCGGCCGATCCAGCTCTCGCCCGCATTGAGTGCGTGCCGAAAATGATCAGGGTGCGCGCAATTGACCATGTAGTAGAGAGGAGCGTTGCCTGTCGCGTCGTCCGTTCTCCCGATGGCGCTGCCCAGGCTCTCGCCACCAGGAAGACGGCCGTCGGTCTCGACAGTGTACGAAATCACAACCGGCACGCCGCATTCCGTTCCGGCCTTCGTAATACCGACAGCCTCGCCGACATTGGTCATCGTAATCGCAGAAATCATATCCACACCGGCCTCGGACATCACTTCGATCTGCGGCAAGTGCATTCGCCGCGCCTCATCGGCCGTCGGCACCCGGTCCGGCGCGTACCCGTCACCAAGCGGGCCAACCACGCCATTCACAAGAATGGGCGTTACCCGGTCCTGCCAGTCACCCCTGATCTCCTGGGCGAACGAAACGGCATCCCCGGCTAGTCGCAGCATGTCACCTTCGGTTTTGCCAAGTTTCGGCCCCCAGGCGGTAGCGGCACGCCACGAATTCGTATCGAGCACGTACCCTGTTCCGGCTGCCTCGGCCATTCCCAGGAACTCATTGAAGTAGCGCCGCATCGCTAACCGCGCATCGGCCTCATCCAGCAATACCAGGGCGGCGAATTCCGGCGCCTCGAAGCCTTGCTGAAAAAACAACCAGGTTTCGAACCCGCCATCGGTCAGGAACGGCTTCTTCGCATTTATTAAATTCTCGATCTTCTTCATCGAATGCTCTCAATATCTCCGTCATGGACCGGAAGCACTACAGCGCCCCAAGCCCCATCGGATAGTCGACCCGTGGTGCGGCGGAGCTCTTGCTTTCCCATGCCTTTATTTTCAGTGGGATACGCCACGCCGGCTGCGCGGGAGGACCTGCGCGGAAGCGGTTTCCATACCGGGGGTAAAGTTTTCCGGACCCGGGAGGCGGGCGGGGCACAGCAGAGAGTGACAAAGGTCATTTTTTGCAGCTGCGAAGGTTGACATCCGACTTTCCGTAATTATTTTCCAACCGGTCGGAAATTAATTACCCGGACAGAAAATGGTCGGACGCCCGAGAACCATAGACCGTGAAGCAGTGCTGGATGCCGCGCAGGCCGTCGCAGCGCGCGACGGCGCGGCCTATCTGACGCTGGAAGCGGTCGCGACCGAAGCCGGTATCAGCAAGGCCAGCGTTCTATACGACTACAAGAACAAGCAGGCTCTGATGAAAGCGGTGATCGAACGGCGGATCGCCGCCGAAGATGCCCGCATACAAGACATCCGGAAATGCCTCGGGGAAAAGCCGAACGCGGCGATCCTTGCGCGCCTGATCGCCGAGTCACGGGAACTTTCCGACGATGACCGCGCCGTTGCACTCAGCCTCTGCGCGAGCGTTGCCGGCGATGCCGAGCTTCGCGAACCCGTCCGGGCAATGATGGCCCAGCGCGTGGCGAGCGTCAGAGATACGTCGGAGGATGAAAGCGGCGCCATGCTCGCCTTTCTCGCCATCGAAGGACTGAAAGCCCTGGAATGGCTCAGTCTCTACGAATGGCCACCCGCGGAGCGCAGCAAGCTGATCTCCGAGATCCGCTGGCTCATCGATCAGAAACCAGAAGAGATCCCCTGCGAGGAAATATCGGAAGACAGCTGAACTTCCATTCCGGAACAGGATCCCAGAACCAACCAAATCGGACGGCGCCTTCCCCCCAGGGTCGCCGGACGTCATACAGGAGCCTTACATGCCTTCCGCAAAGCAGATTCGAAAATTTGCCGTTGCGCTTTCCGCCATCGCCTTTCTCGCCGCCTGCGATGAGGCTACGGACGGCAATCAGGCCGCCGCGCCGACGGCGCGCCCGGCCATGCCCGTCAGCACCGTGGTGACGGTCGCCGAAGACATCCCGGTCGTGAACGAACTTCCTGGCCGTATCGCGCCGACGGAGATCGCTGAGGTTCGTCCGCGGGTCTCGGGCCTGCTGATCGAACGCGTGTTCGAGCAAGGCACGATGGTGAACGCGGGCGACGTGCTCTACCGGATCGACCCCGCACCGTTCCAGGTCCAGGTCGACAGCGCCAAGGCCACTCTGGCGCGTGCCGAAGCGGTCCAGAAACAGGCGCGTCTCGAAGCCGACCGGCAGAAGGAGCTGCGGTCTCGCAAGGTCTCGAGCGCCCAGACGCTCGACAACGCGATCGCCGCTCTCGCGCAGGCCGACGCCGATGTCGCGGCGGCCCGGGCCGGTCTCGCGGCGGCGCAGCTCGATCTGCAATATACCGAGGTCAAAGCGCCGCTCAGCGGACGTATCGGGCGCGCCCTCGTGACCGAGGGTGCGCTGATCGCGACCACGAGCGAGGAACCGCTCGCCATCATCCGCCAGCTCGATCCGGTCTATGCGGATTTCACCCAGTCCGCGAAACAGCTCCGGGCGCTCCGCGCCGGGATCAAGGCCGGTAATGTCTCGCTGTCCGAAGACGGAGCCGCGACGGTCCGGCTTAACTTCGACGACGGCGCGTCTTATCCGCTGACCGGGCGCCTGTTGCTACAGGAAAGCACGGTGGATTCCGAGACCGGCCAGATCACGCTACGCGGCGAGTTCCCCAACCCGGACTTCTCGCTACTGCCCGGCATGTATGTCCGGGTGCGGATCGAACAGGGCATCCGCCGCAACGCAGTCGCGGTTCCCCAGCAGGCGATCCAGCGCGACACCGCCGGACGCGCCCGGGTCTATATCGTGAAAGAGGACAAGACGCTCGAACTGCGTAATGTCGAGCTCGGGGCGGCGACCGGAAACCGCTGGATCGTCGAACGCGGCGTCGCCGTCGGCGAGCAGGTCGTGGTCGAGGGTTTCCAGAAGGTCGGCCCCGGCGCCCCGGTGGCGCCGCAGCCCTGGGCTCCGAAGCAGAACCAGGCCGCGGCCTCCAATCAGTAAGGCACCCCGAACATGGCAAGCTTCTTCATAGACAGGCCCATCTTCGCCTGGGTCGTCGCGATCTTCATCATGCTGGCGGGCGTACTCGCCATACCGTTCCTGCCGGTCGCGCAATATCCCAATGTCGCGCCGCCGCAGATCACGGTCAGCACCAACTATCCGGGCGCGACGCCGGAGGACATGTATCAAAGCGTCACCCGACCGATCGAGGACGAGCTGAACGGCGTCCCCGGCCTGCTCTATTTCGAATCCACCTCCGACGCCTCCGGCCAGATCAGCCTGACGGTCACTTTCGAGCCGGGCACCGACGTCGCCGAGGCCCAGGTCGAGGTTCAGAACCGGATCAGCCGCGTCGAGGCGCAACTGCCTTCCTCCGTGACCCGCCAGGGTATGCGGATCGAACGCGCGGGCACAGGCTTCCTGCTGGTCATCACGCTCTCCTCGAGCGACGGTTCCATGGATCAGATCGCGCTGGGCGACTATCTCAGCCGCAATGTCGAGGGTGAGATCCGACGGATCGCCGGTGTCGGCAACACCCGCCTATTCTCGACCGAGCAATCCATGCGGATCTGGCTCGACCCGGACAAGATGCTCGGACTGAGCCTCACGACAGAGGATGTGCTCGGAGCCATCGAAGCGCAGAACGCACAGGTGGCGGCCGGTCGCATCGGCGCGAAACCGGTGGAGGCGGGCCAGCAGATCTCCGCCAGCGTGCTGGTCAAGGGCCAGCTCAAGACACCGGAAGAATTCGGGGCCATCGTACTCCGCGCCACGGTCGACGGCGCGACGGTACGGCTGCGCGACGTGGCACGGATCGAGATCGGCGGCGAATCCTACACCTCTGCCGCCCGGCTCGACGGCCAGCCATCGGCCGCTATGGGCGTCCAGCTTTCCCCGACCGGCAATGCGCTTGAGACCGCCAATGCCATCGAGGCGAAGATGGAGGAACTGGCACGCTATTTCCCGGACGGCGTCGAATACAAGATTCCGTACAACACGGCGCCTTTCGTCGAGATCTCTATCGAAAAGGTTCTCCACACCCTGATAGAGGCGGTCGGACTCGTCTTCGTGGTGATGTTCCTCTTCCTGCAGAGCTTCCGCTACACGATCATCCCGACGCTCGTCGTGCCGGTCGCCCTGCTCGGCACCTGTGCTGTGATGTATGCCTCCGGTTTCTCGATCAACGTGCTCACCATGTTCGCAATGGTGCTGGCCATCGGCATCCTTGTGGATGACGCCATCGTCGTGGTCGAAAATGTCGAGCGCATCATGAGCGAGGAAGGGCTCTCGCCAAGGGACGCGACACGCAAGGCGATGGGGCAGATCACCAGCGCCATCATCGGCATCACTTTGGTGCTGACGGCGGTCTTCGTGCCGATGGCCTTCTTCCCCGGCGCGGTCGGCGTGATCTATCAGCAGTTCAGCCTGACCATGGTGGTCTCCATCCTGTTCTCCGGCTTCCTCGCCCTTTCCCTGACGCCGGCGCTCTGCGCCAGCTTCCTGAAGCCGGTCGAGGCCGGACATTCCCACGCCAAGCGCGGCTTCTTCGGCTGGTTCAACCGTGGCTTCGACCGCACGTCCCGGGGCTACAGCTCCTTCGTCGGGCGGATCGCGGCGCGGGCCGGACGCTTCATGGTGATCTATCTCGCCCTCGTCGGCGGGCTCGGCTGGGCCTGGATGCAGTTGCCGAGCGCCTTCATTCCGAACGAGGATCAGGGCTATCTGCTGGTGAACATCCAGGCACCCGCCGAAGCGAGCGCCAACCGGACCCTCGATGTGATCGAACAGGTCGAGGACGCCTTCATCGGCCAGGAGGGCGTCGAGACCATCGTCGCCGTCTCGGGCTTCAGCTTCTCCGGTACAGGAGAAAATGCCGGTATCGCCTTCGTCCCTCTGAAAGATTGGGATGAGCGCGGAACGGAGAACTCGGCGGCGGCCATCGCCGGTCGCACCAACGGCCGGCTGTTCGGGATAGAGGACGCACTGGTTTTCGCCCTCTCCCCGCCACCCATCCGCGGCCTCGGCAATTCCAGCGGCTTCGATTTCCGCCTGCAGGATCGCGGCGGCCTCGGGCATACCGCATTGGTCGAGGGCACCGGGCGGCTGATGGCGGCGGCCCAGCAGAGCCCGATCCTGACCGGCGTCCGCATCACCGGCCTGCCCGATGCGCCGCAGGTCAATCTCGTGGTCGACCGTGAGAAGGCGAACACCTTCGGAGTGACCTTCGCCGATATCAACAACACGATCTCGACCCATCTCGGCTCGAGCTACGTGAACGACTTTCCCAATGTCGGCCGCATGCAACGCGTCACGGTCCAGGCGGATCAGGGCAACCGCATGCAGCCGGAGGACATTCTCGACCTCACCGTACGCAACACCCATGGCGGCATGGTGCCGCTCTCCAACTTCGCGAGCGTGGAGTGGGAAAAGGGTGCAGCTCAGGTGGTCGGGTATAACGGCTATCCGGCGATCCGGATCAGCGGACAGGCGGCGGCCGGCTATTCCTCGGGCGAAGCGATCGCCGAGATGGAGCGGATCGCCTCCGACCTCGGCCCGGGCTTCGGCTATCAATGGACCGGCCAGTCGCTGCAGGAGATCCAGTCCGGCGCCCAGGCGCCTCTGCTGATCGGCCTCAGCGTGCTCTTCGTCTTCCTGCTGTTGGCAGCGCTTTACGAGAGCTGGTCGATTCCGCTCTCCGTGATGCTGGTGGTACCGCTCGGCGCCATCGGCTCGGTCGCTGCCGTGATGCTGCGGGACATGCCGAACGACGTCTATTTCCTCGTCGGCCTGATCGCCATCATCGGCCTCTCGGCGAAGAACGCGATCCTGATCGTCGAGTTCGCCAAGGACCTTCGCGCCGAAGGGCAGTCCCTGCTCGACGCCACCATCGAGGCGGCGAGGCTGCGCTTCCGGCCGATCCTGATGACCTCGCTCGCCTTCTCTTTCGGCGTGCTGCCGCTGGCGATCGCGACCGGGGCCAGCGCGGCGAGCCAGAACGCGATCGGCACCGGCGTGCTGGGCGGAATGATCTCGGCGACAGTGCTCGCGATCTTCTTCGTGCCGGTGTTTTTTGTCTTCGTCATGCGGCTGTTTAGTCGCAAGAAGACCGAAGACGGTGTGCAGGACGCGGCGGAGTAAGACAAAGCGTCAGTCGGGGCGGCTCTCCTCGGGCCGCTCCGGCAGCACGGAGAGCGCGATATCGATGGTCCGCATCACGGTGTCGAATTCGGTATCCGCACGGACCATCACGGCCAATGCCAGAACCTGACTTGAGAAAAAATCCGCCAGTGCATCGGCATCGGCATCCGGCGGCAGTTCTCCGCTTTCGAGCGCCGTTCGGAACCTTTTGCGGAACGCGTCGCGCCGCCGGCGGTCGAACTCGCGGCTGAGCGCCACTAGGCCGCGCGGCATGCTGCCGCTGTCGACCAGCGAATTGACCACGAAACAGCCGCTCGGACAGTGCGGATCGCGGGCCATTTCGACGACCGTGACAAAGTACCGGCGCAGCACCTCGACCAGAGGCTCGGGCGACTCCACGAGATTCTCCATCAGGGACGCGCCCATATCGCAGAAGTAATGCGTCAGCGCCTTCGCGAACATCGCCTCCTTGTCGCCGAAGGCGGCATAGAGGCCGGGCTTCGCCATGCCCGTCGCCTCGGTCAGGTCGCCGAGTGACGCTCCCTCGAAGCCCTGCTCCCAGAACACCCTGGTGATCTGCTCGAGAGCTTCGTCCGGATCCGTTTTCCGAGGCCGTCCGCGCGCCATTTCCCGTTCCTTGCGACGTCAATCTGAAATTATGTACCGAATGGTAATTAATTCGATTGACCTGGAGAGCCAAGCTCCAATTTATGTACCGACCGGTATTTAATTTCCGGCATTCGCGATATTGGAGACTTCGCATGACCAAACTGAACGGAACCACCGCCCTGGTGACCGGGGCCAATCGGGGTATCG
This sequence comes from Nisaea acidiphila, assembly GCF_024662015.1. Taxonomy (NCBI): domain Bacteria; kingdom Pseudomonadati; phylum Pseudomonadota; class Alphaproteobacteria; order Rhodospirillales; family Thalassobaculaceae; genus Nisaea; species Nisaea acidiphila. The sequence goes on from NZ_CP102480.1 coordinate 678,500, forward strand.
GCAAGGCCTTCGTAGAGGCCCTGATCGAAGCTGGTGCATCAAGAATCTATGCGGGCGCGCGCAAGCCCGAGACGCTCGACGCCCTTGTCGCGGCGCATGGCGACCGCGTCGTGCCGGTGACACTCGACGTAACCCGGCCGGAGCAGGTCCGCACCGCCGCCGAAGAGCTGACGGACATCTCGGTGCTGATCAACAATGCGGGAATTGCCCGTTTCGAGGGCCTCGTGGCCCCCGGCGATTCGGAGGCCGCACGCGCGGAGATGGAGACGAACTATTTCGGCCTGCTCAACATGGTACAGGCCTTCGCGCCGGTTCTGAAAGCCAATGGCGGCGGGGCGATAGTCAACCTGGCCTCGATCGTCAGCCACTTCAGCTTCCCCGGCGCCGGCTCCTATAGCGCTTCCAAAGCAGCGGTACATTCTCTGACCCAGGGGATCCGCGGGGAGCTTCGCGCCCAGGGCACATTGGTGGTCGGTGTCTATCCGGGACCGATCGACACGGACATGGGGGCCGCGATCGAAATGGAAAAGACCCCGCCCTCGGAAGTCGCGAAAGCCGTGCTTGCCGCCGTCGACGCCGGAACCGAAGACGTCTATCCGGACCTGATGTCTCAGGAAATGCACCGCTCATACTGGGCGGACCCGAAAGCGTTTGAACTCCACTTGACCGGGACGAGCTCCGCTGCCTGAACGGACTCGGGCGCCGCACCGCCGGCGCCCGCCACCCCGAACATTGACAGGACCGGGCATGGCTGCCCGAATAACGCCATGCTCGATCTTACCCTTACCTTCGATAACGGTCCGGAGCCGGAGGTCACGCCATTGGTTCTGGATATCCTCGCGCGCCACGGCCTCAAGACAACCTTCTTTGTCGTCGGCGAAAAGCTGGAAGAGCCGGCCCGCCTTGACCTTGCGCGCCGCGCCTATGCCGACGGACATCGCATCGGTAATCACACCTTCACCCATACGATTCCGCTCGGACAGATGGAAGACAGCGCGGCCGCCGTCGAGGAATTGCGGCGCACAGACGCCCTCGTCGCCAGAACCGGCGAGACGCGGAAACTCTTCCGCCCGTTCGGCGGAGGCGGCAAGCTCGGCCCCCATCTGATGAGCCCGTCGGTCGTCGATTTCCTGCATGACCGGGGCTATAGCTGCGTGCTCTGGAATGCGATCCCGCGCGATTGGGCGGATCCGGAAGGCTGGGTCGAGACCGCGCTTCAGCAGATCGCGGCGCAGGACCATACGCTGATCGTGCTGCACGACCTGCCGACCGGCGCCATGGACCGGCTGGAGGAGTTCCTCGACCGGGCCGAAGCCGCCGGCGTCACTTTCCGCGAAGACTATCCCGAAGAGTGCGTGCCGATGCTTGCGGGCAAGGATGTGGTACCGCTCGATCCGTTCGTTGCGGCCGTCGCCTGAACGGAGCTAGCGGTCGCTTGCCGGAAACTGCGAAACGCCGTCCGCGATTTCGTAATAATCGCCTTTGTCCGCACAATAGATATGGGCCCGGGTCCCGACACCGGTCGCGCCCTCAAGGACGCCGCCGGAGATCGAAATCGACTGCCCCTCGTCCCGGTCGAAGAAAATCGTCGAGCCGCATTCGCTGCAGAATCCGCGCCGGATGCCGGGGCTCGAACGGTACCATTTCAGACCGCGTGCCTCCGTCACCGTGAGCGCATCCTTGCGCACATCGGTCGAGGCCCAGAAATGCCCGGTCTGCTTGCGGCACATGGAGCAGTGGCAGGCCACCACCTGACCAAGGTCACCGACGACTTCAAAGCGCACAGCCCCGCAGAGGCACTCGCCTTCCCGTACTCTCTCACCATTCGCCATTTCCGGCTCCCTCGCCTGCCGTCAAACCGGGCGGGATGTTCGTTTTTTGTTCACACCCTGTCAACCTTCCTGTTGTGCCCTTTCGGCAATGGACAGGAACGGTCGGCAGACCTATTCGTTAACAATCGCGCGCACCTCCGGCCCGGCTTCCCATGACCGCTTTCCTCAGCCTTTTCTCCGACACTTACTTCACCGCCCGCCACCGCTTTCTGCGGGCTGCGGCCGCCAAGGGACACGAGATCGAAACCGCGATCCATCCGCTGAGCGGCGATTTCCCGGCCGAGGTCGCAACGGACACGGTCCGGATCGGTCCCGACAAGGCGCGCCACGTTCTCTTCATCAGCTCCGGCCTGCACGGCACCGAGCTGACGACCGGCTCCGGCATCCAGCTCGGCCTGATCGAGGAGATCGAAAGCTGGCTTCCCGGCGACATGGCCGCAATCTTCATCCATGCCGTCAATCCGCATGGATCGGCTTCCATGACGCGGACGGACGAGAACAATGTCGATCCGAATCGCAACAACCTCGTCTCCTTCGATCCGCTGCCCGATAACCCGGATTACGACGCCCTGCACGATGCACTTTGCCCCGCCGTCTGGGAGGATCCGGAACGGGATGAAGCCGAAGCCAGAATCGCTGCCTATATCGCCGAGAACGGCTTCGGCAAATTCAGCCGGAACGTTCTCGCCGGCCAGTACAGCCATCCGGACGGCCTGTTCTACGGCGGCTCGTCACGCAGCTGGACCATCGCCAATCTCGCCGACACCGTCGCCCGTCACGGCGCCGGCGCCGAGCGGCTCGCCATCGTCGACCTCCATACGGGGCTCGGCGAATACGGTGCCCTCGAGGTGATGCGCCGGGACGCGGCGCCGCGCGAGGGAGCGGCCTCCTCGAAAATACGGCATGTCGCCTGCGACGTTCTGGACGATGTCGCCTGCCCCGCACCGCCCATCAAAGTGATTCTCGAGTTCGGCACCTTCCCGATCGGCCAGGTCGTGAATTGCCACCGCGCCGATACCTGGCTGAAATTCTACGGTCATCCTCACACACCGCTCGGCCGCAAAATCAAGGCGGAACTACGCGATGCGCTGTTCTGCGACGATCCGGCCTGGCTGGAAGCAGTCTACAGTCAGGGCATCGCGGCGACGCGGGCCGTTCTCAACGAACTTTCAGACACTTCCGCCCCTACTGCCGACTAGCACGGTCCAGAACTGGTCGGAAACCGGACAGCCGCCGGCACGCGGGCGCGACCAAATTCCAACGCTTCATCGCATCCATTTCCGGGGACCGAAAACTTTCGTTTACGCCATCAGGTACTTGGTATACCAATATACCAAGAACAAAGATGACGGGCCTGTTTGAAGGGCCTCGGAAGTCGCATCACGCCAGGGGAGGCCTTACAGACCATGGTCATGTCCGATATCGAAATCGCTCGCGAAGCGAAAATGAAGCCGATCATGGAGATCGGCGACAAGCTTGGAATTCCCGCTGAATCGCTCCAGCCCTACGGCCACACCAAGGCCAAGATCGACCTCGACTACATCAAGTCCCTGAAGGACAAGCCCGACGGCAAGCTGGTGCTGGTGACCGGCATCAACCCGACCGCGGCCGGCGAAGGCAAGACCACGACCTCGGTCGGCCTCGGCGACGCGCTCAACCGGATCGGCAAGAATGCGATCATCTGCCTGCGCGAGCCGAGCCTCGGCCCCTGCTTCGGCATGAAGGGCGGCGCCGCCGGCGGCGGCTATGCCCAGGTCGTGCCGATGGAAGACATCAACCTGCATTTCACGGGCGACTTCCACGCCATCGCGGCCGCGAACAACCTTCTCGCGGCAATGATCGACAACCACATCTACTGGGGCAACAAGCTCGGCATCGACGAGCGCCGGGTCTCCTGGAAGCGCTGCCTCGACATGAACGACCGCGCGCTGCGTCAGATCGCCAACTCACTCGGCGGCGTTGCCAACGGGTTCCCGCGCGAGGACGGCTTCGACATCGTCGTCGCCTCCGAGGTGATGGCGATCTTCTGTCTCTCGACCGACCTCGAGGATATGAAGCGCCGTCTCGGCAATATCATCGTCGCCTATACCCGCGAGCGTAAGCCGGTTTATGCCCGCGAGATCGACGCCAACGGCGCGATGACCGTGCTGCTGCGCGACGCGCTGGCGCCGAACCTGGTTCAGACGCTGGAGAACAACCCGGCCTTCATCCATGGCGGCCCGTTCGCGAACATCGCGCATGGCTGCAACTCGGTGATGGCGACCAAGACCGCCCTCAAGCTCGGCGACTATGTCGTGACCGAGGCCGGCTTCGGTGCGGATCTCGGCGCCGAGAAGTTCTTCGACATCAAGTGCCGCAAGGCGGGCCTGAAGCCGGCCGCCGCGGTGATCGTCGGTACCGTCCGCGCGCTGAAGATGCATGGCGGCGTCTCCAAGGACGATCTCGGCACGGAGAATATCGCCGCGGTCGTCAAAGGCACCTCGAACATCAAGCGCCACGTGGTGAACACCAAGAAGTTCGGCGTCCCGGTCGTGGTCGCGCTGAATCGCTTCATCACCGACACCGACGCCGAGGTTGAGGCGATCCGCAAGGAACTGGCCTCCGAGGGCGTCGAGGCGATCGTCTGCACCCACTGGGCCGACGGTTCCGCCGGCACCGAGGCGCTCGCGAACAAGGTCGTCGAGCTGGTCGAGGGCGGCAGCGCCGACTTCAAGCCGCTCTATGACGAGAATCTCGGCCTGCTGCAGAAGGTCGAGGCCATCGCCAAGAACATCTACGATGCGGCGGGCGTCACGGCCGACCAGAAGGTGCTGAACCAGATCAAGGACTTCGAGGCGCTCGGCGCCGGCAAGTTCCCGGTCTGTATCGCCAAAACCCAGTACAGCTTCTCCACCGACCCGAACGCGAAGGGCGCGCCGAGCGGCCATACCCTTCCGATCCGCGAGGTGCGGCTGTCGAACGGTGCGGAGTTCATCGTGGCGGTCTGCGGCGACATCATGACCATGCCGGGCCTGCCGCGGGTCCCGGCGGCCGAAAAGATCACCCTGAACGATCAGGACCAGATCGAAGGTCTCTTCTGATACATCTTGAGGAGCGGGGGCGACCGTCCCCGCTCCGTCAGTCAAACATACCCGTCCGGAGCGCGCCGGGCGGTGGGGAGGGAGCGACATGCGCATTATCCTGAACGGGCAGCAGGCCTTCGGTAAGGCCGCGCTCGAAGCCATTCTGGAAAAAGGCGAGGACGAGGTCGTCGCCGTCTATACCGCACCGGACAAGGAAGGCCGCCCGGTCGACCCGGTCAAGGAAGCCGCTCTCGAACACGGTCTCGAAGTGCGCCAGCCGGCGGACTATTCGGATCCGGCAGTGATCGAGGAGCTGAAGAGCTGGAACGCCGATCTGATGATGATGGCCTATGTCATCATCTTCATCCCGGAAGAGGCGCGGAACGTGCCGAAGCACGGCTCGCTCTGCTTCCACCCGTCCCTCCTGCCGCTGCATCGCGGCCCCTCCTCCATCAACTGGCCGATCATCTGGGGCGCCGAGAAGACCGGCCTTACGATCTTCTATCCGGATGACGGGCTCGACGAGGGCGATATCTGCGTCCAGAAGGAAGTCGAGATCACTCCGGACGACACGCTCGGCTCGGTCTATTTCGACAAGATCTTCCCGCTCGGCATCGAGGCGGTGCTTGAGAGCATCGACCTGATCCGCGCCGGCAACCCGCCGCACACCCCGCAGGACGAGTCCAAGGCGACCTACGAAGGCTGGTGCCGCAAGGCGGACGGCCAGATCGACTGGAACCGCAGCCAGGTTGAAGTCTACAACCAGATCCGCGGCTGCAACCCGCAGCCGGGCGCCTGGACCACGCTGGACGGCAAGGAGCTGCAGATCTTCGACAGCCAGCCCGCCGAGGGCGCCGGCCGCACCGGCCGGATCTGCGCCATCACCGATGACGGTTTCGTCGTCAATGCGGGCCGCGGGGGCATCCTCGTCCAGCGCGTGCGCTACGACGGCGGCAAGAAGGTCTCGGCCAAGGAATTCGCCGCCGAGATGGACCTCAAGGTCGGCTCCAAGCTCGGCACCTGACACCCTGATCTACCCCCCGGGCCACTTACCAGCCGGCCCGGAGATCCCTCTGGCCCCGCTACGGCGGGGCCTTTTCTTTTGTGGATCGCGATCCGCGGGAAAGCGATCTCAGAAGACCAGCGCCTGCCCGTCCCGGCGCGGATCGGAGGCGGCGAGGTAGCTGCCGAACGCGCCGACCTGGATCGCCCCGGCGCTGGCGCCGCCACCCCAGGGACCGACCGCGCGCACCGGCTGCCCGCGCGCCCCAAGGTCGGCGAGGACATCCTCCCCGAACCGGGACTCAGCGGTCATGTCGTCCTTGTTCTCGTGCGGATATTTGGAGCTCATGCCCGCCTGCATATGGGTCCAGCGCGGCGCGTGGATCGCCTCCGTCACCGAGAGCCCGTGATCGTAGATCGCCGAGATCAGCTGCATGTTCACCTGGACCTGCATGTCGGCCCCGGGCGTGCCGCAACAGAGGTTGAGGGCGCCGCCCTCTTCCGCCGGTCCGTCGAAGACCATGACCGGGTTCATCGTATGTCGAACACGCTTGCCGGGCGTCAGGAGGTCTGGATGACCGGCATCGAGATGCCAGTAATTCATCCGGTTGTTCAGCAGCATTCCGGTTCCCGGACACACCACCTGCGAGCCGAAATGCCCGGAGAGGCTTTGCAGTCCGTCCACCGCATTGCCCCAGCGGTCGACGACGCAGTAATGCGTGGTTTCGGAACGCGTCTCTCGCAGCCCGCCTCCCGGCGCACCGGCGGATCGGGGCGCTGCGCCCTGAAACGCCCAAGGATCGCCTGCGGCGACCTTCCCGGCTGCGCGTTCGGGGTCGATCAGCCTGCCCCGCTCGGCCGCATACTCCTTCGACAGCAGTCCCTCGATCGGCACATCGACGAAATCGGGATCGCCGAGATAGGCCTCGCGGTCGGCGAACGCGAGTTTCTTCGCCTCCGCCATGACGTGGATCGCCTCCGCCGAATGGAGACCGAGCGCGGCCATGTCGAAATGCTCGATCAGATTCAGTTCCTGCAGCAGAACATGGCCGGACGAGTTCGGCGGCGCTTCGTAGACCGTTCTCCCGCGGTAGGTCGTCGATATCGGCTCCTGCCATTGCATCCGGAACGCCGTGAAATCCTCCTTCGTCAGGAGGCCGCCGGCCTGCTCCGAAAAGGCGACGATGCCATCTGCCAGCGGCCCTTCGTAGAAGACGTCCCGTCCGTGCTCTGCGATCAGCCTGTAGGTCTTCGCGAGATCCGGATTGCGCCGAATCTGCCCCGGCTGCAGGGGCACGCCGTCCGGAGCGAAGATCGCCGCCGATGCAGGAAAGCTGTGAAGAAGATCATGGGACGCCGCGAGGCGGCACTGGAAATGGCTTTGCGGAACGCCCTCGAGGCAAAGTTCGATGGCGGGCTGGATGCAGTCGGCGAGCGGCAGGCGCCCATGACGGTCGTGCGCCGCGAGGAGCGCATCGCAGACGCCGGGCACGGAAACGGAGAGGATGCCGCTATCGACGATCCCGCCGGCGAAGCGTTCCGGCGTCGCGCCGAGCGGCGCGGTCCCGGTGCCGTTGGCGATCGAAACCGACCTCTCCTCCTTCATATGGACCATGAGGAAACCGTCGGACGCGATGCCGGAGCCCTGCGGTTCCGTGACACCGAGCGCAAAGCCGATCGCGACCGCCGCGTCGACCGCATTGCCACCATTCGTCAGGATCCGCATCCCCGCAAGAGAGGAGAGCGGATGGTTAGTCACCACCGCGCCCTGCGCGCCCATCCGCACCTGTTCCCAGGCCGCTGCATTGATCCCGGCCGGTGTTTCCATTGCGCGATCCTCTCGCCTGCAAGACTGCTATCGGATTTACCTATACCTTCCGGCACGCTCTCTTAATCGAGCGGAATGCGAACGAGTTCGGTCGAACGGACGAAATACCCTCTTTGTGACGGCTTGCGGCAACAGCCGCTTTCCTCCAGCGCTCGGAAGCCTGTAAATATAGTCCCTTCCGTACTCCCTCCCGGCTATTCAGGCGGAGACATTCAGATATGACCGGCCCCGATACAGCGCTGATCCTCATCGACATCCAGAACGATTTTTGTCCCGGCGGCGCGCTCGCCGTTGCGGACGGCGATGCCGTCGTCCCGGTAGCGAATGCGCTGATCGACAAGTTCGAGACAATCGTGCTGACCCAGGACTGGCATCCGGCGGACCATTCCTCCTTTGCCTCGAACCATCCGGGCAAGGATGCCTTTTCCCTGATAGAGATGCCCTATGGCCCGCAGGTCCTCTGGCCGCCCCATTGCATTCAGGGCTCGGAGGGCGCCGCCTTCCATAAGGACCTCGTCACCGACAAGGCGAACCTGATTGTCCGCAAGGGCTTCCGCAGCGCAATCGACTCATACTCGGCCTTCTTCGAGAACGATCATGAGACGACCACGGGTCTCGCGGGTTATCTGAAGGATCGCGGGATCAGCAAACTCGTCATGACCGGTCTTGCGACCGATTTCTGCGTCCGCTTTTCTGCCGTCGACGCGGCGAAACTCGGCTTTTCCGTCACCCTCGCCGAGGACGGCTGCCGCGCGATAGATCTCGACGGCTCTCTCGACGCTGCGAAGGCGGCGATGCGCGAGGCCGGCGTCACTCTGACCACCAGTGGCAACCTGACGTTCGGCTGATGCGCGTCCTCATCGTCGAAAATGTCGCCGGCACCGACATCGGCCGTATGGGCAAGACCCTTGCGCGGCGGAATGTCGAATTGGATATCCGCCAGGCCTTTGACGGTGCGACCCTGCCTGCCACGCCGAACGGGCATGACGCGCTGATCGTACTCGGCGGCCCACAGGACGCGCTGGACGATGCAGGCTCGCTCTGGTTCCCGGAGCTTCTGGAACTGATGCGCACCTTCGACCGTGCGCGCCGTCCGGTGCTCGGGATCTGCCTCGGTTCCCAGCTCCTCGCCCGTGCCCATGGCGGCCGAAACATCCTGGCCCAGCCGCTCGAGTTCGGTTACGAGCCGATCACGCCGAGTGTGGCAGGGCGCGACGATCCGCTGATGTCCCTGCTTGACCCCGGGGTGCCGATCTTCCAGTGGCATTCGGACACGTTCGAGTTGCCGCCCGGCGCCACTCTGCTCGCTACCGGCAATAACTAGGAGAACCAGGCCTTCCGCGTCGGCGCCGTCAGCTATGGCACGCAGTTCCATTTCGAAGTCGACCGGGAGCTCGCCGAGCGCTGGAGCTCCGCCGTGCCCGATTATCTCGACGAGTGCGTTCCGGACTGGCGCACCTCCCTCCCTGCAATGCTGGAGCGCCATGAGCCGGATGCCCTCGCATTCTGCGACCGGTTCACCGACCGTTGGATCGACCTCGTCGCCACTGAGCGCTCTTGACCCCCCGTCCGGGCTTCGCGAAGCTCTCTTGAAACGGGAGAAGGTTTGCAGACGGATGGAACGGTTCGATCTGAAGGACAAAATCGTGCTGGTTGCAGGCGCCAGTTCCGGCATCGGAGCGGCAACGGTGGAGCGCTTGCTTGCCGAAGGCGCACGGGTGATCGCCGCGGCCCGGCGGATGGACCGCCTGCAAGCGCTTGCGAAGGACCGGCCAGGCCATTGCCTGCCCCTTCAGCTCGACGTCGCCGATCCGGACTCGACCTCCTCGATGGTCGAGCGCATGCCCGAAGGTTGGCGCAATATCCACGGTGCCGTGGTCTGCGCGGGTCACGATGTCGGCGGGAGGGCACGCTTCGATCAGGCGGATGCGGAAACCTGGGCGAATATCATCGAAACGAACGTGAACGGCACGATCCGTGTCTGCCGCGCGGTGATCGACCGAATGACGGCCCGCGGCACCGGCCATATCGTTACTCTCGGCTCGGTTTCCGGACTGATCACCTATCCAGGCGGCAGCATCTACAGCGCCTCAAAACATGCCGTGCGCGCCTTCACGGACGGGTTGCGCAAGGACTACGGCGATAGCGACATCCGGGTAACGGAGATCCTCCCGGGCCTGACCCGCACGGAGTTCGCGGAGAGCCGCTGGGGCGATGGCAGCAAGGCCGAAGCCTTCTACGACAAGGCGCCAGGCCTGCTGGAGCCCGAGGATATCGCAAGCGCGATTCTCTACGCGATGACGGCACCGGAAAGCGTGAACGTCTCGCAAATCGTCGTTCATCCGACGCGGGTCTGATCACACAGAAACAAACCGCCGGACCAAAGGCCCGGCGGTTGCCGTTAATATCGCAAAAGCTTACTTCGCCTTCGGCTCGCTCATCAGCCCCTTGACCAGCGATACACAGCCGAGCAGCAGCACGACCGCGAAAGGCAGACCGGTCGAGACCGAGGCCGCCTGCAGGGCCCCGAGCCCGCCGCCGAGCAGCAGCGCGATCGCAACCATGCCCTCGAAGGTGGCCCAGAAGACCCGCTGCGGGACCGGAGCGTCGACCTTGCCGCCGGCGGTGATGGTGTCGATCACCAGAGAGCCGGAGTCGGACGAGGTCACGAAGAACACGATCACCAGCACGATCCCGATGAAGGAGGTGATCCCGGCGAGCGGCAGTTGCTCCAGCATCGTGAAGAGCTTCAACTCCAGCTGCGCGTCCGCGACCGCCTGGTAGCCGCCCTCCAACAGGGAAACTGCGGTGCCACCGAAAGCCGTCATCCAGAGCACGGAGACGACAGACGGAATGATCAGCACGCAGAACAGGAACTCGCGCACGGTCCGGCCGCGGCTGACGCGGGCGATGAACATACCGACGAACGGCGACCAGGAGATCCACCATGCCCAGTAGAACGAGGTCCAGCCCTGGGAGAAGTTCGCATCGTCCCGCCCGAACGGATTCGAGAGCGCGGGCAGATATTCGAGGTAGGCGCCAAGATTGCTGAAGAAGCCGGTCGCGATCGCAAGTGTCGGACCGAAGACGATCACAAAGCCGAGCAGCAGGATCGCCAGGATCATGTTGATCTCGGAGAGCCGCTTCACCCCGGCCTCAAGACCCGCGCAAACCGAGATCAGGGCAATGCCCGTGATCGCGCTGATCAGGACGACCTTGGAGGTGTTGTCCGCCGGGATGCCGAAGAGGAATTTGAGGCCCGCGTTGGCCTGTTCCGCGCCGATACCGAGCGAGGTGGCGAGACCGAAAAGGGTCGCAAAGACAGCGAGCGTGTCGATGACATGCCCGGTCCAGCCCCAGACCCGCTCGCCGAAGATCGGATAGAAGATCGAGCGGATGCTCAGCGGCAGCCCCTTGTTATAGGCGAAGAGGGCCAGCGCCAGTGCAACCACGGCATAGATCGCCCAGGGATGCAGGCCCCAATGGAAGATCGTCGCCGCCATGCCGAGGCGTTTCGCTTCCGCCGCATCTCCGGCGGCACCGGCAAGCGGCGCCCAACTGTCCGGCGCGCCCGCCCCCTCGGCGATAGACGAGGAGAAATGCGAGATCGGCTCAGAAACACCGTAGAACATCAGACCGATGCCCATGCCGGCGGCGAACAGCATCGCGAACCACCCGGGATAGGAATAGTCGGGTGTCGCCTCGGTCCCGCCGAGCCGGATCTTGCCAAGCGGCGAGACGATCAGCGCCAGCGTCAGCAGGACGAAGACGTTGCCGGCAAGCAGGAAGAACCAGTCGAAGCCGGAGGTCAGCGTCGGCCGGAGCCACCCGAAAAACGCGCCGGCCTGTTCCGGCAAGGCCAGCGTGTAAAACACCATCAGGATGATGGAACCGGCCGAGATCGCGAAGACCGGATTGTGGATGTCCATCCCGAAAGGACCGACTTGCGGCTGAATGTTGTGCTGGCCGATTTCGTAATCTGTATCGATGACATTCGCATCCCCGTCCGGGGTGCGGTCAGCTACGTCCGTCATTATGCCTCCCCCGACCCGCCGGCGAACCGGCAGGCCTCTCAGTGTCATAGCAGGGCCTGGACACGAAGACCGAAACCAGGCCGACACGCGTAGCCTCGCGTGCACGCGTATTAGGAAACGCGACTGCCTCCCAGAATGTTCCCGGGCAAGAGCGGCCAATGTCCGCTTTGCGACACTTTCTCTAATTCCGACGCCTGATTTACACGCCAATGGCGATTGATCTCGATCAGATCAGGAGGCTGGGTTCGCGGCGCTTGCGGTCTCCGTCGGGACCGGCTGGGCAAGCTCGGACATTACCCATTCATCAAATGCGGAGATCAGAGGATCGGACGCTTTATCTCGCGGATAGACCAGGAAGTACCCCGCATCCTCATCAATCCTGACGTCGGAAAGAGGCACCAGCATTCCATTTTTGAGCTCATCAAGGGCAAGCGCGGGCCGAGCAAGCACGGCGGCTTGGCCCGCGACCGCGACATTCAGGATGGTTGCCGCGTCATAGTAGACGGCCCCGCGCCGGAAGCGCGTCCCCCCGGCACCGGCCGCGTCGAACCAGGTGCGCCAGAAGATGGTCGTGTCCTCGTGATGCAGCGGCAATTGCGCGATCCGCTCGGGCGATAGCGGCAGATCAGAAAGCGATATCCCCTCACGCTCAAGCAGGATCGGACTGGCAAGCGGTTGCGCATATCCCGGCATGAGCAGCTTCGTGACCGTGCCCGGCCAATCGCCCCGGCCGAACCGGAACGCGACATCTACGCCGTCCGTGGTGAAATTCGAGAGCGTGACCGAGTGATGCAGATGCACCTCCACATCCGGCTCAAGTGCCGTGAACCCGGCCAGCCGCGGCACCAGAAGCTTGTAGGCAACGGACGGGGCGGAGGAGACGGTCAGCACGTGCTGGCTTGCGTCGTCGCAGATCTCCTCAACGGCATCGGAAATAGTGTCGAGCGCGGCGGAGACCGGCGCCAACAGCCTCCTGCCCGCGTCGGACGGCCGGATACTTCGTCCCGCCCTCTCGAAAAGAGCGAGCCCGAACCACTCTTCGAGCGCCCTGATCTGGTGACTGACCGCCGCATGGGTGACGTTGAGCTCGTCCGCCGCTTTCGAAACACCGCCAAGCCGAGCCGCGGCCTCGAAGGCGCGTAAAGCTGTCAGAGGGGGAAGATTTCTCGCCATAATATGTAAATATATCTAACATAAAAGGTGAGAATCAATCATTTGTTCTTTTCGCCTCGTGGTCCGATATTCCTAACCAACAACGAGAGTTGGACACCCTGTCAAACGTGAGGATAAATCATGCAAAACGCACTTTACCTGTTTCTGAACGGGGCCGGCGGCCTGACCCATGATGTGACCGTCTGGAAGGAATTCGCCCGCCACCAGACCCGCGCGCCGCACCATGCCGAACCCGTCGACAACGCGCCCGGCAAATTCGCCGGCCTCGGCGATGCCGCCGAACAGCTCCGGCGCCTGTCCCGCAACGCGAAGCTGACCGCTCAGGAGGCTAAGCTGCTCTGCAACGCGCTGACGATCGTCGAAACGGAAGCGGGTGCGCGCCGCCAGCCTGCATGACCGGAAAGACAGTCTTCAAAATCGAAAAACGGGCCGTGCCTCTCGCACCGCCCGTTTTTTCATCTCCGCTTCCGGGCATTCAGCGCTTCAGAGTGCGCAGCTCGCAGAAGGGGGAATGCTTCGAGACGATGGTCTCGGACGTGCGCGACAGGATATCCGCCTGTGCCACCGTGTAGCCCTGGACCTCGACCAGCTTCACGATCTCCAGCAGATAATCCAGATCCGCCTCAACGCGCGAAAGACGCCCCGCCGCACGGGTCAGGGCCGTACCCGCCTCGCTCAGCCTGTAGCAGGGGAGAGTCAGATCCGCCCCCGGGTCGTCATGGCTGATCCTAACGACCTTGTCGGCATAAAGCAGATTGGTGGAGAAACAATCCTGCTTTTGCGAAGAGAAGACCTTGCTGAGATCGCGGTTCGTCCGGAGCAGCCCGTATTCCTCGAGAAGCAGGATGCAGTCTCCCGTCAGTTCCCGCTCGCCGAAAAACTCGTCGGAAAGCCGGACGAGGAAATTATTGATCCGGAATTTCGCGAGGATCGCCACCCAACGGATCATGCTGCGGTTCAACATACTCATCACCCGGAAGGTTACGGGCGGTACGCTGCCGCTTTCTTCCGCCTCAAGCACGAGAAGCGCCGCCCACATTTCCTGGCCGGCCCTGTCGCCGCAATCGGCCGCCGCTTCGATGAAGCGGACGCTCCAGTCCGGGTCCACATGCCCGTCCGGCTCGGCATTGTCCTTCAGCATAGTCATGGCGAGCGAGAAGATCGCCTCGATATTCTTCTGCCGCCGCAGGTCCCGTTCATTGACGCGTGCCGCCGCCCGCTCCGCAAGTCCGTCCTCGTCACGGTCCACGCCGCCCCGCACCGCATCGAGCCAGAGTCGACCGCTCGCACCGAGGCCGTAGGCAAGCATTTCGCTGAATCGCAGGCATGCGGGATCGAAAGTCTGGGCATCCGGTTTTTTCGTCCGGCTTGCCGTCCGACGCGTGGCCGGCGTCTTGCGATCTGCTTCAGTCATACGCGGCGCCTTCCGTTGGAGCGCGAAGCCTAGCACGGTTTCCGCGCTGCAATTAAATATTCCTGATTTCCGTCAGACCCGGAAATCAGAGCATCGGCAGTTCCGACGACGGTCCACTCTGCCTCTTGTTCCAGCCAGCCCACGATCCCGTCCAGCGCCTCGCGCCGGACCGCTTCGTCACGCACGATCCCCCCCTTACCGACACGCCCCGGCCCCACTTCGAATTGCGGCTTGACCAGAGCAACCAGTGTCGCGCCCTCGCTGGCACAGGCAAGCGCCGCCGGCAATGCCAGTTTCAGAGAAATGAAACTGACGTCGGAAACGATCAGGCCCACCGGCTCTCCAAGCTGCGCGGGCGTCAGATCCCGGATATTCAGATGCTCGTAGACTGTGACCCGGGGATCCTCCCTCAGACGCCGGACCAACTGGCCGTGACCGACATCGACGGCATGAACCCGCGCGGCACCGCGTGCGAGTAGAACGTCGGTAAAGCCGCCGGTGGAGGCACCGATATCGAGGCAGATCTGGCCGGCGGGATCGATCGAGAACAAGTCAAGGGCCCCAACCAGTTTCAAAGCAGCGCGCGAAGCCCAGCTGTGGGCCGTTTCGGCAAGAGCCAAGACTTGCTCAGGGGCGACCTTCGCCGCCGATTTGGTCACGACCACACCGTCGACGGTAACCTCGCCACTCTCGATCAGATGCCGCGCGCGGCTCCTGCTCTCCGTCAGACCACGGGCGACGAGCGCCAGATCGAGGCGTTCGGAAGGCGTTTCGGAGGGCATGGGCGTCAGGCGCGGGCGGGAGCGGAAGCCTCGTCGACGCCGAACGCGGCCAGGACCGTGCCGACGATCCCCGCGGCATCGAGGCCGGCCTCGTGATACTGCCTGTCAGGCGCGTCGTGGTCGATAAAGCGGTCCGGCAGCACCAGCGGACGCACCTTGAGACCGGAGTCGAGCAGACCTTCCTCGGCGAGCGCGTGCATCACTTGGGTGGCAAAGCCACCGATGCTGCCTTCCTCGACGGTAACGAGCATTTCATGCTCCGCTGCGAGCCGGCGCAGCAGATCCCGGTCGAGCGGCTTGGCGAAGCGGGCATCGGCAACGGTCGCGGAAAGACCGCGCGCCGCCAGGTCGTCCGCCGCCGCCAGACATTCCTGCAAACGGCAGCCGAGGGACAGTAGCGCGACCTTGGAACCCTCGCGGACGACACGCCCCTTGCCGATTTCCAGCACGTCGCCGCGTGCGGGCAACTCGACACCGACACCCTCGCCCCGCGGATAGCGGAAGGCGCTCGGCCGGTCGTCGATCGCCGCAGCAGTAGCGACCATGTGCACGAGTTCCGCCTCGTCAGACGGAGCCATGATGACGAAGTCCGGCAGGCAGCCGAGATAGGCAAGGTCGTAGGCCCCCGCATGTGTCGCCCCGTCGGCACCGACGAGGCCCGCGCGATCGATGGCGAAACGCACCGGCAGCTTCTGGATCGCGACGTCGTGGACGACCTGGTCGTAGCCGCGCTGCAGGAAGGTCGAGTAGATCGCGGTGAAGGGCTTCATCCCCTCGCAGGCCATGCCGGCGGCGAAGGTCACGGCATGCTGCTCGGCGATGCCGACGTCAAAGCTGCGCTCCGGGAACGCCTTCGCGAACCTGTCAAGACCGGTGCCGGACGGCATCGCTGCGGTGACCGCGACAATGCTCCTGTCCTCCTCCGCCTCGCGGATCAGCGCGCCGGCGAAAACCGAGGTATAGCTCGGCGCGTTGGAAACCGGCTTTTTCACCTCGCCGGTGACGACATCGAATTTCGGCACCGCGTGGTATTTGTCCGCCGCCGGCTGGCCGAAGGGATGGCCCCTGCCCTTCTCGGTCACGACGTGGAGCAGCACCGGGCGGTCCCGATCCATGTCGCGCACATTGCGCAGGACCGGCAGGAGGTGGTCGAGATTGTGCCCGTCAACGGGGCCGACATAATAGAACCCAAGCTCCTCGAAGAGGGTCCCGCCTGTCACCATACCGCGCGCGAACTCCTCCGCCCGGCGCGCGGTCTCCTCCACCGGCTTCGGCAGGTTCTGCGCGATCTGCTTGGCGAAATCCCGGAAGCTCCGGAACGGCTTGGAAGAGATCAGCTGCGAGAGATGGGCGCTGAGCGCACCGACCGGCGGCGCGATCGACATGTCGTTGTCGTTCAGGATGACGATCATGCGATTGCGCAATGCACCAGCATTGTTCATCGCCTCGTAGGCCATGCCGGCGCTCATCGCGCCGTCGCCGATCACCGCGACGACGTTGAAGTCCTCGCCTTTGAGATCGCGCGCGACCGCCATGCCGAGGCCGGCGGAGATCGAGGTCGAGCTGTGCGCCGCGCCGAACGGGTCGTACTCGCTCTCCGACCGCCGGGTGAAGCCGGAGAGGCCGCCGCCCTGGCGCAGGGTGCGGATGCGATCACGGCGACCGGTCAGGATCTTGTGCGGATAAGCCTGATGGCCGACATCCCAGATCACCTTGTCGCGCGGCGTCTCGAAAACGTTGTGGATCGCCACCGTCAGCTCGACGACGCCGAGTCCGGCGCCTAGATGGCCGCCCGTGACGGCGACCGCGTCGATGGTTTCGCGGCGCAGGTCTTCGGCCAGCTGCTTCAGCTGGGCGTCGGAGAAAGATCGCATGTCGGCGGGAACGTCGACACGGTCCAGAAGCGGTGTTCTGCGGTCAGGCATATCCAAATCAGCGCGCTGGCTTAATGGGTGCGATCAACGACATAAGCGGCGACCTGCTTCAGAAGGTCTGCCCGTTCGCCGAATAAATCAAGGGCACGGGCCGCCTGATCGGCCAGCAGCTTCGCCTGGGAACGTGCCCGCTCCGGACCGAGAATGGAGACGAAGGTGGACTTTCCGGCCGCGACGTCCTGTCCCACCGGCTTGCCCGTGGTGTTCGAATCGCCCTCGAAATCCAGCAGATCGTCGGCGATCTGGAAAGCGAGACCGAGCTCCTGCGCGAAGGAATGCAGCGCATGGGTATGACGCTTTGAGCCATGCCCCATGATCGCGCCGGACGTCGCCGCAAACGCGAAGATCTCGCCGGTCTTCATGCGCTGGAGGCGGGTGATCGCTCCGATATCGATCTCCTTCTCCTCCGCCAGCAGATCGATCATCTGGCCGCCGACCATTCCGGTGCCGCCCGCCGCCCGGGCGAGCCCGGCGACGAGCTGCGCCCGGACCCATGCGTCCGAACTCGTCTCCTCCGCCGACAGCACCTCGAAGGCCAGCGCCTGTAGCGCGTCGCCGGCGAGGATGGCGGTCGCCTCGTCGAATTTCTTGTGACAGCTCGGCCGCCCGCGGCGCAGGTCGCTGTCATCCATCGCCGGCAGATCGTCGTGGATCAACGAATAGCAATGCATGAATTCGAGCGCCGCCCCGACGCGGTAGGCGCAACGCGGGTCGACGGCGAACAGCTTGCAGGATTCGACGACGATGAAAGGCCGCAGACGCTTGCCGCCACCGAGACAGGAATAGCGCATGGCCTCGAAAAGGCGCGCCTCGGCATCGTCGGCCTCCGGCAGCAGGAACTCCATCACGCGCTCGACTTCGCGGGCGCAGCTCGCGATCGCGTCTTTAAGCTCGGTCATGTCCGATATCGATCCTGCTCAGTGTCGATGGGAAAAGCGGGTCAGGCCTCGAACGGCTCGGCGGAAACCGCCCCCTCGCCGTCGGGACGCCGGATCTTTTCAACCTTCATGCGCGCTTCGTCCAGCTTCTTCTGACAATGCGCCTTCAGTTCCGCCCCGCGCGCATAGGCGTTGATGGCGTCGTCGAGCGTTCCGTTTCCGGATTCAAGCTTGCCGACGATCTCCTCGAGCTGCGCCAGCGCTTCCTCGAAGCTGAGAGCGCCGATTTCGGCGGATATGTTTTCGCTCACATGCATCTCCTCGGGACCATGCCAGACCATAATTCCCGCCCGGCTGAGAGACAAGTCCGGGCGGGCGAAAGCGCCTGCCTCAGGACGCTTTCATCAGCGTGCGGACATGCGCCGCCGTCGACTGCGCCAGCGCCTCCAGGTCGTAACCGCCCTCAAGCACGGAAACGATCTTGCCGTCACAGACAAGATCGGCAACGCGCATCAGCTCTTCGGTAACCCAGGCGAAATCCTCTTCGGTGAGGCAGAGCGACGCCAGCGGATCGTCGATATGAGCGTCGAACCCGGCCGAAATCATCAGCAGCTCCGGATGGAACTCGATCAGCTTCGGAGAGATGATCTCCGAGATCGCCGCCCGGAACTCCTCGCTACCGGCCATCGGCGGCAGCGGTACATTGACGATATTGCCGACGCCGCGTTCGTTGGCCTTGCCGGTTCCGGGAAAGAGCGGCGTCTGATGGGTCGATGCATAGAAGACACCACCGTCGGCCTCGAAGATCGCCTGGGTGCCGTTGCCGTGATGCACGTCGAAATCGACGATCGCGACCCGCCGCAGGCCGTGCGCGGCGCGGGCATGGTCGGCCCCGACAGCGATCTGGTTGAAAAAGCAGAACCCCATCGGCGTACGCGGCTCGGCATGGTGTCCCGGCGGACGCATGGCGCAAAAAGCGTTCTTCGCCGCGCCGCCGAGCACCGCATCGACAGCGGCGCACACCGCCCCGGACCCGCGCAGGATCGCATCGCCGGTCCCGGGCGTCATCACGGTGTCGCCGTCGAGATGCCGCTCGCCGCTCTCCGGAACCGCGGCAAGGATCGACTCGACATAATCCTGCGGATGGGCGCGCGCGATTTGCTCGACCGTCGCTTTCGGTGCCTCGCGCCGGTCCAGGCTCGAAAACTCATCGGCGGAAAGCGCGTTCAGGATCGACTTCAAGCGCGCCGGATGCTCGGGATGCATCCGCCCCGGGTCATGCCCGAAACAATCCGAATGGGTGTATAAGATCGTCCCCACGCCAGTCCCTCCCCAACATTTTATCTATTGCGGCGCCGCATTCTTCGCCTTCCCCGTTCTTAGCAAGAAGCGCGGACGACCTGCCAGAGTCATCTTGCCGCGCTGCGGCATGGCACCATCTTAGAATTGATTGCAGTCGGGATCGGTGCCCGGCAAAATGGCGTTAATTTTGTTCGTCGCCCCGCTGCTCTCGACGCGCTTACCGCCACGGATCGTTTCACCAAATATTGTCGGAAGGCATGTGCTCAATGTCGGCTGTCCTGATGTCACTGCGCTGCAATATTGTTCCAGCGCTCCTGCTGGCCATGATAGCCGCCGGTTCTCCGGCGAATGCACAGAGCAAGGCCAGCCCCGTCGAGGCGGACGAGGTGCGCGAGGAGCCGCTGACCCAGACCGCGCCGGCGACCGGCCGTTTCGTCGCCATCGAACTCGGTTCCGTCGCAACGCGGGTCTCAGAAAGGGTCGAAGCCGTCACGGTGCGTGCCGGGGACCGGGTCGAGAAAGGCGATATCCTCGCCCGCCTGTCCGATCGCCGGCTCCGGGCCGAACGGAGCCTCAGGGCAGCGGCGCTGAAAAAAGCCGACGCCCAACTTGAGCGCGCGCTCGCCAACAGGGCGAAGGCGGAGCAAGCTCTCGCCCGGACCGAGCAGTTGCGTGGCTCGAACGCATTCCGCAAGAACGCCCTGGAAGATGCCCAACGGGATCTGGAAGCGGCGAGTGCAAGCTTCGCCGAAGGCGAGGCGGAGACCGCGCGCGCCAGGGCCGAGTTGGATCTGGCCGAGATCGCTCTCAGCGACGCGGCGATCCGGGCGCCCTATTCCGGCGTAATTCTCGCGCGGCACGTGGTGGCCGGAGACCATGTCCAGATCGGCGAAGCGATCGTCACCATGATGAATGACGAGGCGCTCGAGATCGAAGCGGACGTCCCCGCAAATCGCCTCGCCGGACTCGCCCAGGGTGTTCTGGTGGAGGCCGAACTGCAAAACGGCCAACGCATCGAAGCAGCCGTCAGGGCCATCATTCCGGAAGAGAACCCCCGCACCCGCACCCGCGCCGTGAGGTTCACGACAGACCTCCCGGACGATGCGGTCCACATTGCGGAGAACCAGGGCGTTACCGTCTTCATTCCGGTCGGAACCGTTCGTCAGGTGATCAGCGTCCACAAGGACGCGCTCCTCCTCGACCGGGCGAAACCACGTGTCTATGTCGTCCGGGACGGCAAGGTCGAACCGCGCACCATCGTGATCGGCGAATCCCTCGGCAACAGGTTTGAGGTGATTGAGGGCCTGGCCGCGGGAGATATGGTTGTCATCAAAGGCAATGAGCGCCTGCGTCCCGGGCAGCCTGTCGCCGTCCAGGTGAAGGGGTGACGTCATGGACGGCCTGATCCGCGCCTCCATCGAGCGTCCCGTCGCCGTCATCGCCGTCGTCCTGATGGTCGTGATGTTCGGCATCGTCGCACTGGTGAATATCCCGATCCAGCTGGCACCGGACGTCAACCGTCCGGTCATCACAATCACAACGAACTGGGGAGGTGCCGCCCCGGCGGAGATCGAGCGGGAGATCATCAACCGGCAGGAAGACGAACTCCGCGGCCTGGAAGGATTGGAGTCCATGATTTCGCGCGCGGAAGACGGGCGCGGCCGGATCGAGCTCGAATTCACGCCCGGCAACGACATGGACAAGGCGCTTCTGCTGGTCGCCAACCGGCTCGACCGGGTCGGCGGCTATCCCGACGAAGCCGATGAGCCGACCTTCCAAACCTCCGGCTCCGAGGACAACGCAATCGCCTGGGCCGTCATCCTCCGGAACGACGGGAACGACACGCCGATCCACACTTTCGGCGATTTCGCGGAAGACTACGTAAAGTCCCGGATCGAGCGCATCCCGGGGATCGGCGAGGCCCGTGTCTATGGCGGGGCCGAGCGCGAGATGCAGGTCATCGTAGACCCACAGCTGCTAGCGCAATATCAGCTCACCATCCCGGACGTGCTGCAGTCTCTGCGCGAGGCCAACGCTTCAATCTCCGCAGGCGCTGTCGAGGAAGGCAAGCGCCGCTATGTCGTTCGCACAGAAGGCGATTTCGAAACGATGGAGGATGTGCACCGCGTCGTGCTCCGCTCCGTCGAGGACCCGATGACAGGGCGCGTCGCCCGGGTCACGGTCGCGGACGTCGCGGACGTCCAGATGGGCTACAAGGAGCCGGTGGCGCGGATCCGGCAGTTCGGCGTACCGGCGCTCGCCGTCCCGATGTACCGGGAGACCGGCGCCAACGTCATCGAAGTCATGGAGGAGGTGCGCGCAACCTTGCAGGAGCTGAATGACGGCGTCCTCGCAAGTCGCAGCCTCCGCATCCTGCAAGTCTACGACGAAACCACCTATATCGATTCCGCGATCGAGCTGGTGCGCCAGAACATCTGGGTCGGCGGCATGCTCGCCGCGCTGGTGCTTTACATTTTCTTGCGCAGCGGCAGCGCAACCCTTGTTGTCAGCCTCGCGATCCCGGTCTCGGTCATAGGCTCCTTCGTCGCCATGGCCGCACTCGGGCGCTCCATCAACGTAATCTCGCTTGCCGGTTTCGCCTTTGCCGTCGGCATGGTGGTAGACGCCGCTATCGTGGTGCTGGAGAACATCTTCCGGCTGCGCCAGAACGGCTTCGACCAACGCGAGGCCTCGTATCTCGGCGCGCAGCAGGTCTGGGGCGCCGTTCTCGTCTCCTCGCTCACCACCGTGATGGTCTTCATCCCGATCCTCGTCATGGAACTCGAAGTCGGCCAGCTTTTCCGGGATATCGCCGTTGCCATATCGGTCGCGGTCTGCCTTTCCCTCCTGGTCTCCGCGACGGTCGTTCCCGCGCTGGCGAGCCGCCTGCTCAAGAAAGACGTGGCGGAGATTTCAGCCTCCCGGCGGATTCCGCTGATCGACGGCTTCGCCAGCTTTTTCGTTGATGTGGCGCTGCGCCAGACCAGAGCCGTGGTGCGGAACCGGATGTTCGCCATTGCGGTCATCGCGGGCATGACCGGTGGGGGTGTGGCTGTGACCTGGGCCATGCTTCCCGAGCTCGACTACCTTCCGGACGGCAACCGGAATCTCGTGATCGGCTTCGTGCAGCCGCCACCGGGCTACAATCTCGACACCATGGCCGGTATCGCCGAAAAACTGGAGAACGCGACCAAGCCGCTCTGGGATTTCGAAGAGACACGGACCAACGCGGAAGACGGCACGCCGATGCTCTCCCGCTTCTTCTTCGTCGCCTTCCGGGCCAACGTGATCGTCGGCGCCGCCGCGGTCGACCCGCTGCAGGCAAAGGGACTGATCCCGGTCCTGCGCCGCTCCCTTTTCTCGGAACCGGGCACTTTCGGGTTCTTCCGGCAGACTTCCCTTTTCGGCCGGGGCATCGGCGGAACCAGCGCAATCGACCTCGACATCTCAGGTGGCGAACTCGAAGAACTGTCCGAGGTGGCGCAAACAACATTCCTGAGGGTCAACCAGGCATTCCCGAGAGAGAGCGGTACACAGATCCGGCCACAGCCGTCTCTCTCTCTCGGCGCACCGGAAGTGCGGGTTCTGCCGGACCGCACCCTGCTCGCCGACAACGGCGTCACCGCCCGTAATCTCGGCGTCACCGTGGATGCTTACAATGACGGGGTCAGGGTCGCGGAGATCACCGTGCAGGGCGACCGAATTGACCTCACCCTGCAGGGACCGGACAAGCATATCCTGGAAACTCAGGGGGTACGCGACCTCCCGGTCGTCACCAGCGAAGGCAAGATCGTCCCGGCGGGTTCGCTCGCCGACGTCATCGTCACGACGGGCCCGACAGAAATCCGCCATGTCGAGCGGTTGCGCACGATTACACTCGTCGTCTCGCCGCCGTCCGGAATGCCCCTTGAAGCTGCGCTCAACAAGATGCGCGACGAGGTCATCGCACCGATGCGGGAGGAAGGACTACCGCCCGGCGTCAACATTCGTATGTCCGGCACCGCCGACAAGCTGGCACAGACCTGGAATGAGATGGTGCTCGATCTCGTTATGGCCCTCGTCATTGTCTATTTGGTCATGGCGGTGCTGTTCGAGAGCTTTTTCTATCCGCTCGTGATCATTTTCTCGGTCCCGCTCGCGACCGCAGGCGGCGTGGTCGGCCTCGCCTCCCTCAATCTCTTCACACGCCAGAATCTCGACATGCTGACGCTGCTCGGGTTTGTCATCCTGATCGGTATCGTGGTGAACAACGCGATCCTGCTGGTGCATCAGACCTTGCATCATATCCGGGAAGACCGGATGGATCCCGGTGCCGCGATCATAGAAGCGACGCGAAACCGGATCAGGCCGATCTTCATGTCCACACTGACAAGTGTCCTGGGAATGCTGCCGCTCGTTATCTTCCCGGGTGCCGGCTCCGAACTTTACCGCGGGCTCGGCTCAGTGGTGATCGGCGGACTCGCGCTCTCCGCGCTCCTGACGCTTGCGATCATCCCGCCATTGCTGTCCCTGACCGTCGGGTTGCTCGAAACCGGTCACCAGCCAGCGTCCAAACCGGAAGCAGCCGCCAAGCCGGCGGGCGAATAGAGGATATGGGGCGGCGACAGCAGCCAACCGGAAATATCGGTTCTCATTAATCAATTATTATGTGCTGGCGCTATAATGTATTCCGGGTTCATTTTGTTGGGATCGCAGTCTTTTTCTTGAATGCTGCCACCTTCTTCGTGCTTCCACCCGGATCACGCGACCGCTATTGTTCCGGATGAAAATCGAAGTAATTAAATTGCGCGGTCAGAATGACTGCAAGGAAATGGGACATGGCTCTCTGAGATGACGCCGCAAGAAATCGCAAATATTCTCGACGAGCATGAAAAGTGGCTCAGTCGTGCGCAAAGCGGTGCGCGGGCCAATCTCGCGCGGGCCAATCTCGCCGGCTTTACGCTTGAGAAAGTCAACCTGAAGTCGGCCAAGATGTCCGGCGCGAACCTCGAGAAAACGATCCTCTCGGGCAGCAATCTCAGCAATACGGATCTGTTCTGCGCCGTGCTCGACGGCGCAGATCTGCGAAATGCCGATCTCCAGAATGCGGATCTGAGGGGCGCGAGCATCCGCAATGTCGCTTTCAAGGGGGCCAATCTCGTTGGTGCGGATTTCCGCGGCGGCACCCTGATGTTCGGCGCCGATGACGAAGACGGCACCCGCGACAGTCCGACCTCGAACCAGCAGGGCGCCGATCTCAGCTATTCGAACATGCCGAATGCAAGCCTCGCGGGAGCGCACCTTGCCGGCGCCAACCTCTCTGGCGTGAACCTGCGCAAATCCGATCTGAGGGGCGCAGATCTGTCAGGCTGCATTCTGGTGGAAGCGGATCTCTCCGGTGCAGACCTGCAGGACGCCAATCTGGCAGGCGCCGTGCTCGACAATACGATTCTCAAGCACGCCAATCTCTCCGGCGCCAACCTGGAAGGCTGCGATCTGGCCGCCGCCGACGTAACCGGGGCGAACATGGTGCGGCATGAGGATTCTCTGCCTTTCGAAGTCCGGGAAGTGCTCAACATGCACTATGTCTGGATCCGGGAGGACGGACGCCTCGGCGACCGGGCCATTCTCAAAGGCGCGGATCTGAGCTTTATTGACCTTTCCGCGGTAAACCTGTCCGGCGCGGACCTTCACGGCGCCGACATCAGCGGCGGCAATCTCTCGAACATCCTGCTCGTCATGTCGGACCTGTCCTCGACGAACCTGAAAGGCACCAACCTGAGCGGAGCGACTCTCGAGGGGATCAATCTGGCCAAGGCAGACATGACGGAAGCCGATCTGTCCAACGCCATCATTGCGCCGGTCGACCTCAAGGACTCCCAGGGCAATGTCACGGGACGAAAGTGGCCGGCCAACCTATCCGGAGCGAAACTGGTTCAGGCCAACCTGAAAGGCGCGGACCTGCACAACGCCAATCTCGCCGGTGCGGACCTGACGGGGGCAAACCTCTCCGGCGCCGACCTGCGCGGAGCGAACCTTACAGACGCGGTGTTTCAGACGGATCAACTCGATGCGGCGAAAACCGACGACGAAAAGGTGGCCACCTGAAATGATCACCGCATTCAACAAGCCGGTATCCGCCTCTGAACCCGTTCAAGATGGAAAAACCCTTGACCCGTCGCCCCTTCACCATGCGAATGCAGACAGCAACATGAAACCCCGTCATGCGATCGCACGGTGCCTATTGGGGATCGCCCCATATTGATGAGTGAAGAGCAAAAAGCAGAGCAGCTTGCGCATTTGAGCGGCGAGATCGAGCGTCTCATCGACCGCGTCGCCACGGATGTGCGCGAACAGCGGGGAGACGGTTACAGGCAGCGAGCCAGCGGTTTTGTAATTTACCTGCTGCACAATTCCGACAAATCGCCCGTGGAAAGCGTCTGCCTGCGGGAAGCTGGCATCGCACCGGACGACATCACGCAGACCAACGGATTTTCGGCGCTCAAAAACTATTGCGAGCGGCTGAGCCTCCACGCCCGCGTGGAGGACACCATCCGGCCGTCCCGCGGAATCGCCAATCCATGTCTCGGAATCATCGTGGATGGATGGCCATGATGACCTATGACTTGCTAGAAGCTTTCTACCAATCACAGCCGTGCCCCTTCGGTCGCGGCACCGCAGACCTGGAAAGTGGCCGGAACCGATGACGCCGGACGATATTCTCAAAGCGATCGAGAGCCATGAGCAATGGCTGAAAAGGAAGCCGGGCGGCGTCCGGGCCGACCTGTCCGGCCTCGACATCACGGGCTTCCAGCTCGCGCGCGTGAATTTGCAGTCCGCACGCCTCTCCGGCACGAATTTCTCGAACACGTTCCTTTCCGGTGCGGACCTCAGCTATGCGGACCTGTTCTGCGCCAATCTCGACAACACGGACCTGACGAACGCCGTGCTGATGCGCGCGGATCTGCGCGGCGCCACCATCCGAGCCTCCAACCTCGGCGGCGCCAATCTTAAAGAGGCCGACATGCGCGGCGGTGCGATCATCAACGATCTCTCCGGCGATCGGCCGACCTTCATCCGCTCGGACATGTCCTCGTCGACGATGGATGAGGCGGACATTAACGACGCCAACCTTTCGGGTACCGACCTAAGCGATGCCAGCATGATCGGGGCCAACCTCGAGAACACCCTGCTGTGCGGCGCCAATCTTTCCGGCGTAAATCTGGAGAGCGCGAACCTGACCGGCGCGGACCTGTCCGGAGCCAATCTCGCGAAGGCGCGGATCGTCGGCGCCAACCTGAAAGGCGCCAACCTGCGCGGCGCCCTGGTGTCGGAAACCAGTTTCGCCAATTCCGATCTCAGCAGCGCAATCCTGGAGCGGGTCAATCTCTCGACCGCCGATCTCTCCGGTGCGCAACTGGTGACCGAAAGCGGGGATCGCAGCCGCTCGCTGCGAGATATCGTGCACGACCACGAACTCTGGATCAAAGAGCAGGGACGCGGCGGCACGCGAGCGCAGCTTTCCGGCGCCACCCTGAAAGATGTCGACCTCAGCGACATCAATCTTTCGGGCGCCGATCTCCGGGACGTCGACCTCACCGGCGCGAAGATGCGCCGGACCCAGCTCGTGATGGCCGATCTCACCGGCGCCAAATTGACTCGGGCCGATCTTAGGGACAGCGATCTCTCCGGCGCCAAGCTGATCGGTGCCGATCTGAACGACGCGCAGTTGAACGGCGCCCTGCTCTATCCAGTGGAACTGAAGGACGCCAACGGAAATCCGACCGGCCGGTTCTGGCCGTCTGATCTGGAAAGCGCGCAGCTCCGCAATGCGGATCTTTCCGGCGCGCGCTTCAAGGAGGCCAATCTCGCCGAAGCGGACTTGAAAGGTGCCCGGACGGTCGGGACCCAGTTCACCGACACGGCGCTCGACCGGGCTCTGACCGATTCCTGACCGATCTCAGGCTGTCTCCATCGCCGACTTGAGAGCGCCGAGGGCGGCCTCGATACCGCTACGATCAATATCGATATGCGTCACGGCCCGCATCCTGCGCGGTCCCATCGCACCGATCCGAACCTTGTGATCCTGCATCAGGCGCGCTGACAGACCGGCCGCGTCGAGCCTGCCGGTCTCGACATCGAAATAGACCATGTTGGTCTCGATCTCGTCGACAGCGACCGAAAGACCGCCGATCGCGGCGATGCCTTCCGCAAGATAACGCGCATTGGCATGGTCTTCCGACAATCTTTGGACATGATGGTCGAGGGCATAGAGACCGGCCGCGGCAAGTATGCCGGCCTGGCGCATGGCCCCACCGAACTGGTGTTTGAAGAGCCATGCGCGATCGATGAATTCGGCGCTTCCGGCCAGCACTCCGCCGACAGGGCATCCCAGGCCCTTCGATAGATCGATCCAGACCGAGTCACAGAGTTGCCCGTAGGCCGAGGCTAGGGTGCCCGAGGCGACGACAGCGTTGAGCAGCCGGGCGCCGTCCATATGGACCTTCAGGTTATGGCTGCGGGCACATTCCGCGACCTCCGCCACGGCCGCCAGCGGCCAGACGGCGCCGCCGCCCAGATTGGCCGTGTTCTCCAGATTTACCAGCGCCTGCCGCTGCCCATGCTTGCCGCCGCGCGTGCGTATCACGGTTTCCAGATCCGCAGCCGAAAAAATGCCCCTTTCCCCCTTGAGCGTGCGGCACATCGCGCCGGCGAGGGCCGCCGGACCGCCCGCTTCGAAATGCAGAGCGTGGGCTGTTTCCTCAAGGATGATCTCCTCGCCCCGGTCAACCCAGACACGATACGCAATCTCGTTGCACATCGTACCTGACGGCAGGAAGACGGCCGCCTCCTTGCCCAGCAGCTCCGCCACCCGGTCGCAGAGCCGGTTGACCGTCGGGTCCTCCATTGCCTGCTCATTGCCGACCTCCGCCTCCGCCATCGCGCGGCGCATGCCGTCCGTCGGACGCGAGACTGTATCGCTGTAGAGATCGACTGCCGGAACCACGATTTCGTTCGCTGTCATTGCTGCTCCCCTCAGGCGTAGGATGACCGGGCTATTGAATGATCGCCCCTACGCGCCAACCTAAAAGCGGCTGGCGAAAGAACAAAGAGGCAGAACTGCACATGGCCGAAACAAATCCGAACAGCGGGCGCGAGATGACGCGGTCGCGCGCCATTCCCTTCTCTCTCGGCCTTTCGGAGAACGACCGGCTTGCAGTTCACATCGTCTACGGCCTCTACGGCGCGGCGATCGTCTTCGGCCTGCCGTCGGTCCTCGGCGTCATCCTTGCCTATCTGAAGAGAGGCGACCTTGAAGGAACGGAACTGTCGGGCCACGTCGCCTGGCAGATACGGACTTTCTGGATTCAGGTCATCACGATCGTGCTCGCTGCCGCCTTCACGGCAACTTTCATCCTGATCCCTCTGGCGTGGCTCGTCGGCGGCGCCGGCTGGCTCTGGTTTGTCTACAGGGTCGTGAAAGGCTGGATCCGCCATTCGAACGATCAGGGTATCAAGGATCCCTACGCACTGTTCTGAGCGTCACCGGTCGCCTTTGCCAACAGAGAGACTTCCTTGGTGCCGCCCTCTGTTTCCTGACGGCCGACCTCCTCGAAGCCGTACTTCAGATGAAACCGCATCGATGTTTCATTCGCGGGGCGGAGATTGACCTCGCAGGTCAACCGGTCGGCCCGCCCCGTTGCGAATTCCGCAAAGTCGTCATACAGCAGCCGCCCGACGCCGCGCCCACGCACGGCCGGGGACACGACAATGCGGTCGATATAAAGGAAAGACGGAAACTTCGACTCGAACCAGCGATAGTTGAGACTGTCATACGGCCGTCCAGGAAGAAACCCGATCAGGAATCCTGCGACCAGCTTGCCGTCGCGGACGAGGCGAAAGTAATCCGCCGTCTCCAGGAACCAGGAAAAGCCGTCGGTATCGATGCTGTTCACATGCGGTACCTCCGCCTCGTTGAGCAGACGCACCGCTCCCATGTCTTCCCTCAAAGCGTCCTCGACCCGCATGGAATGTCCTTTTTTGGATAGTTTCGACAGTCTGGAAATCCCTTCGATATCAGCCCGGAACGGTCGGCGCATTGGCTAATGTCGCATTCGGATAAAATCTTTGACATCCCCATGACCACTTGCCCATGATGACGGCCGATTGAATGAAAAGCAGCATCCTGGCGGCACGCGAACGAAGCTTCCGTGTCTCGTTGGAGAAGTAAAAAGCTGCGTTGAAAGTCGAACGGCGGGAACAATAACAAGCTAACAAAGCCCGCGCAGAAGTTCGATTTCCAGGGAACTGCTTCGGAGGCGATCAGCCGGTAGGAATGTTCATTCACCCTTGAACATCCACCACCGCGTCACGTTTCAACATTCACCGGGCAATGTCCTAAAATCGACACTTTATGCGTCGCTTTTAGATCATTACGATCCAGCCCGGATCAATTCGAAACGCGCGTTTGCACAACAGGGAGACTTGCAATGAACAGGGATTTGAAGGATCGGGCAGGACGCCCGCTCAACCCAGTCGTCAGCGATTGGGCCGTCGAGACCCGCGAAGGGAAAATGGACCGGCGCGAGTTCCTCGCGCTCGCCAGCGCATTCGGCGCGACCGCCGCGACGGCCTACGGCATGCTCGGGATGAGCGCTCCGGCCGCCGCCCAAGGCACGCCCAAGAAAGGCGGCACCCTCAAGGTCTCGATGAGTGTTCGCCGAGTGGTTGACCCGCGTATCTTCGACTGGTCCGAAATGGGCAACGTCGCGCGCCAGTTCTGCGAGAACCTGGTCTCTTATACCTCCAGCTATACGTTCGAGCCGGCCCTTCTCGAAGGCTGGGAAGTCAATTCCGACGCGACGGAATACGTGCTGAAGGTCCGCAAGGGCGTCACCTGGACCAACGGCGACGAGTTCAACGCCGACGACGTCGTCTACAATATCGAGCGCTGGTGCGAGAAGGAAGTCGAAGGCAACTCGATGGCCGGGCGCATGGCGACGCTGATCGATGCAAACACCAACAAGGCGCTGGCCGGTGCGATCACCAAGGTCGACAGCCACACCGTCAAGCTGACGCTGCCGAAGCCGGATATCAGCATCATTCCGGGTATGGCCGATTACCCGGCACTCATCGTGCATCGCGATTTCGACAAGAACGGCGCGGATCTGTCGAAGAACCCGGTCGGCACCGGTGCCTTCGAACTCGATAAGCTGGAAGTCGGCGTCTCCGCGCGATGCGTGCGCCGTACGAACGGTAAGTGGTGGGGCGGTGAAGCCTATCTTGACGCCATCGAGTGGACCGATTACGGCACCGATCCGGCAGCCGAGGTCGCGGCCTTCGAGGCCGGCGACGTCCACACCAACTACCAGACCACGGCGGACTTCGTCGAAATTCTCGACAGTCTCGACCTGAAGAAGTCGGAGGCCGTCACCGCAGCGACAATCGTCGCCCGTATGAACATCGCCAACAAGCCGTATGACGACCAGCGCGTCCGTCAGGCCCTGCAACTCGCGGTCGACAACTCGGTAGTCCTGCAGATCGGCTACGGCAATGCCGGCACCCCGGCGGAAAACCACCATGTCGGCCCGATGCACCCGGAATATGCCAAGCTCCCGGCGATCAAGCGGGATCCGGACGCCGCGAAAAAGCTGCTGGCGGACGCAGGTGCTGCCGATTTCGAGCATGAGCTGATCTCGATCGACGACGACTGGCGCAAGAACACCACCGACGCCATCGCCGCCCAGATCCGCGATGCGGGGATCAAGATCAAGCGGACGATCATCCCCTCGAGCTCGTTCTGGAACAACTGGACGAAGTACCCGTTCTCGACCACGAACTGGAACATGCGCCCGCTCGGCGTCCAGGTCCTGGCGCTGGCCTACCGTTCCGGCGAGGCCTGGAACGAGGCCGGCTGGTCCAACGAGGAGTTCGACAAGAAGCTCGACCAGGCGCTTGCCATCGCCGACGCGGACAAGCGCCGCGAAGTGATGGCCGAACTGGAGAAGCTCCTGCAGGACTCGGGGATCATCATCCAGCCCTACTGGCGCTCGCTCTACAAGCACATGGCCGAAGAGGTGCAGGGCGACAGCATGCATCCGACCTTCGAGATGCACTTCAACAAGGTCTGGCTCGACGCCTGATCGACATCCAGGGCCGTCCCGCGACATGCGGGACGGCCTTTTAACTTCCCCGAAGGAAGAACCAAGGGCCCGCAAGAGCCCGCCCGCACAAGGCAGTTGGGGGCGATATGCTGCAATTCATACTGAGGCGTCTGGCGGTCATGATCGTGACGATGATCTGCCTGACGCTGGTGGTCTTCTATCTGGTCAATCTCGAGCCGAATCTGAAAAAGCTCGCGCTTGAGCAGAACAACAACCGCATGACCGAGGAAGCGGTCGAAAGCTGGCTTGTCAAGGAAGGCTACCGGCGACCGCTGCTGGAACGCTACGCCGAGTGGATGGGCAATGCGGTGACCGGCGATTTCGGCCGCTCGACGCGCTTCCGCAAGCCCGTCGCGGAAGTTCTCGGCCCCCGCATCGGCTATACTGGCACGCTGATGTTCTGGGTGATGATCACGATGGTGCCTGCGGCCCTGCTGATCGGCGTCCTCGCGGGCATGCGGGAGGGATCGAAAACGGATCGAAGTCTCTCGGTCGTCTCCATCGCCTCAACGGCAACGCCCGAATATGTCTCGGGCATCCTCTTCACGGTGCTGTTCGCCTCCTGGCTCGGCGTCCTCAAGGGCGTCTCGAAAGCCGGCGGCATCAATTTCAACAATTTCGCCCTGCCCGTCATGACCATGGCGATCTACGGCATGGGCTACATCGCACGCATGACCCGGGCGTCCATGGCCGAGGTGATGACGGCGCAATATATCCGCACTGCCCGTCTGAAAGGACTTTCGTTCCGGGCCCAGGTGCTGCGTCACGCGCTTCGGAACGCGCTGATCGCGCCTTTCACGGTGATCATGCTGCAGTTCCCGTGGCTGCTGACGGGCGTCGTAATCGTCGAGAAGCTGTTCAATTACAAGGGGTTCGGCTGGACACTGGTGGAAGCGGCAGACAATAACGATATCGACCTGCTGCTCAGCTGTTCCCTCGTTTCCGTCGTCGTCGTGCTGCTCACCCAGCTCATATCCGACATCGGCTATGCCTACCTCAACCCGCGTATCCGCGTGAATTAGGCGGGAGAGTTCTGATGTTGGAATATATCGGTTTCTTTGAAATCTGGGCGACCGTGATCGGCCGCTTCTGGCCGGTCTGGCTCTCCCTCGTGGCGCTCCTCGGTGCGAGCTACCATTTCCGCCGCAGCCTCAGCCTCTACGGCCGCCTGTTCGACAGCCGGATCGGTATGATCGGCCTGGTCATCGTGCTGTTCTGGATTCTGACGGCTCTCTTTGCCGACATGGTCGCGGTGTTCGACCCGCTCCAGCAGTTCGCGCTGCTCAAGCGCAAGGCGCCGGGCGTCATCGACGCCGAGACCGGAAAGGCCCTTCTGTTCGGCGCCGACAATCTCGGCCGCGACCTGTTCAGCCGCATGGTGCACGGCTCGCGCTTCGTCCTGGTGATCGCGCCGGCGGCGACGCTCTTCGCCTTCATCGTCGGCATCACCATCGGGCTTCCGGCCGGTTATTACGGTGGGAAGATCGACGCGATCATGTCGTTCCTCGCCAATCTGGTGCTCGCCTTCCCGGTGATCCTGCTGTTCTACCTGCTGGTCACCCCCGGGATCCGCGAAACCCCGATCCCCGTCGCCATGGCCGGGTTTTTCTTCATCTTCCCGATCATCTTCTTCGGAGTCCTGTTCTACAGCCGCTACGCGACCCGGCCGACGCTGCTGATCGTCCAACTCATCGGCGTGTTTCTGATCGGCGGCTGGCTCTATTCCGGTCTTGTGTTCAATTCCGATCCGCTCGGGATCATCACGCTGGAGCCGAACGAGCTGAACATCTTCGCCTCGGTGGTCTTCGTGAACTCGCCGACCGTGTTCCGGATCGTCCGGGGCATCACCATGGACATCAAGACGCGGGACTATGTCGCGGCGGCCCAGACGCGCGGCGAGAACGCCTGGTACATCATGCTCTGGGAGATCCTGCCGAATGCCCGCGGGCCGCTGATCGTCGATGCCTGTCTGCGGATCGGCTACACAACGATCCTGCTCGGCACGCTCGGTTTCTTCGGACTCGGCCTCGCCCCGGAGAGCCCGGACTGGGGATCGATGATCAACCAGACCCGCGCCTTCATCCGCATCGTGCCGACGATCGCCCTGCCCCCGACACTGGCGCTCGCCATGTTCGTCCTCGGCCTCAATCTGCTGGCCGACGGACTGCGCGAGCAGTCGCTGAAAGACTGAGGAGGAAACGGCCATGACCGAACCGATCCTCGAGATCAACAATCTCTCGATTTCCTTCTTCGTCCGCGCCGGAGAGATCCCGGCGGTGATGGATTTCTCATGCAAGGTGATGCCGGGCGAGGCCATGGGGCTGGTCGGCGAGTCCGGCTGCGGCAAGTCCACCGTGGCGCTCGGCATCATGCGCGATCTCTCGAACCGGGGGAAAATCACCGCCGGCTCGATCAAATTCAAGGGCCGCGACCTGACAACGATGAGCGAGGCGGAACTTCGCAGGATCCGCGGCTCCGAGATCGCCATGGTCTATCAGGAGCCGATGGCGAGCCTCAATCCGGCGATGCGGATAGGCCGCCAGCTGATGGAAGTGCCGATGCTGCATGAGAAGGCCTCGGTCGACGAGGCCTATGACCGTGCGCTCGAAATGCTGCAGGCTGTGCGGCTGCCCGATCCCGAGCGGATGATGGATTCCTATCCGCACCAGCTCTCCGGAGGCCAGCAACAGCGCATCGTCATCGCCATGGCCCTGCTCTCGAAACCTGCCCTGCTACTGATGGACGAGCCGACCACCGCGCTCGACGTCACGGTCGAAGCCGGGATCGTCGAGCTGGTGAAGGAGCTCGGCCAGCGCTTCGGCACCTCGATGCTCTTCATCTCGCACAATCTCGGCCTGATTCTGGAGACCTGCGACCGGATCACGGTGATGTATTCCGGCGAGGCGGTGGAAACCGGCAGCGTGAAGGACGTCTTCGACCGGATGCGGCATCCCTACACCCAGGGCCTCTTCCGCTCGATCCCGCTACCGGGCGCCGACAAATACGCTCATCCCCTCGTCGCCATTCCCGGTCAACTTCCGCTGCCGCACGAGCGGCCTCGCGGCTGCAATTTCGGGCCGCGTTGCTCCTACTTCGAAGCAGGAAAATGCGATGCCGGTGAGATCCCGATGATCGATACCGGCATGGAGGGGGCGCATTTCACCAGATGCGCCAGGGTCTCCGAGATCGACTGGGACGCCCCGCTGGTGCACGAGAACGTCGTCGAGGCCACCGAGCCCGGCGAGACCATCCTGAAGATCCAGGGTCTCAAGAAATATTACGAGGTCGCGGCCAACAAGATGTTCGGCGGCGGCGAGACCCGGGTGGTGAAAGCCAACGAGGAAATCACCTTCGATGCGCGGGAAGCGGAGACGGTCGCCATCGTCGGCGAGTCCGGCTGCGGCAAGTCCACGCTTGCGAAGATCCTGCTCGGCCTGGAAACAGCAACGGACGGCACGGTTTCCCTCGGCAACAAGGAAATCGGCAGCACCGATATCGGCGACCGCGACACCAATACCATCAGCTCGATCCAGATGGTGTTCCAGAACCCTTTCGACACACTCAATCCGAGCCATTCGGTCGGGTCCCAAATCGTCCGCACGCTCGAGCGTTTCGGCATCGGCAAGACGCCTCAGGAACGCGAAAACCGGATGCTGGAGCTGCTGGACCTGGTGAAGCTGCCGCGCGAGTTCGCGAAACGCATGCCGCGTCAGCTCTCCGGCGGACAGAAGCAACGGATCGGCGTCGCCCGCGCCTTCGCCGGCGCGCCAAAGGTCGTGGTCGCGGACGAGCCGGTTTCCGCCCTCGACGTTTCCGTTCAGGCAGCCGTGACAGAGTTGTTGATGGATATCCAGCGCTCGTCACGGACGACCATGCTTTTCATCAGCCACGATCTCTCGGTCGTCCGCTATATCGCGGACCGGGTGATCGTAATGTATCTCGGCCATATCGTGGAACAGGGCACGACCGAGGAAGTCTTCGCGCCGCCTTATCACCCCTATACGGAAGCCCTGCTGTCAGCCATTCCGATCGCGGACACCAAGATCTCGAAGAAGCACATCGTGCTGGATGGCGATATCCCGTCAGCCATGAACCCGCCGAGCGGCTGTCCGTTCCAGACACGATGCCCTCACAAGAGCGAGGTGCCGGGGAACCGATGCGAGACCGAGCTGCCGGCAACCCGTACCATTGAAGGCGGGCACCGGATCAAATGCCACCTCGCGGACGATATCCTGAAACGGATGGAACCGGTCGTCGCGCTGGCCTGATCGGGGCCATCCGGTCCGCACAAACAAAAAGGGCGGTCTTCGCAGACCGCCCTGATCACTCCTTCCATGAGCCCCGCGAAGAGCCCCTGGAAGAACCCTTAAGCGTCGCCCGGCAATGCCTGGGAGACGGACTTCACCATTTCGGTGATGCGCTTGCGCACACCGACATTGGTGATGTTGTAGTACGCGCGGACAAGTTCCAGCGTTTCACGCCGAGCCATCGGGTCGTTCGGCTTCTCCTCGTACTCCGCCGTCGTCGTTCCCGCGCGCACCTTGCGCGGGGAATTGGCAGCGGTGTCGTCCGTCATGTCGTCGAAGAAGAAGCTGACGGGGACATCGAGGATCTGTGCGATGTCCCAAAGACGGGACGCGCTGATCCGGTTGGAACCGCGTTCGTACTTCTGGACCTGCTGAAAGGTAATATTCAGAGCCTCACCCAGCTGCTCCTGGCTCATGCCAAGAAGGGTGCGGCGCAAACGGACCCGCCGTCCGACATGGACGTCGATCGCGTTGTTGTTGGTCACGCGAAAGTTCGGATCGTCATTACCATTCATTGCTTGCTTTGCTGCGGCCATTATCAGTCTCTAGCAGTTTCAGTGAAGTTGATGCCCGGTCGGAAGAATCAAACATAAGACCGAGCGTGGCGGGTTTCTACAACGTCCCGGTGTTTTTTCCAACAAAAACTAAAGGATTCGTAGAATATTATCTGGTGACAACCAAGTCAATATTAATTTTCGTTAACTAATATTTTTCTCTCGACTCAAATAAAACAAAGTCTACATCAAAAATAGGTAAAGTTATTTTTAATTTCTTCTTGAATTGTCACGTTAACGTAATGAATGCGTCCTTATAGCCTGATTTCGCGGGAAGAATAAGCAAAATCAAAGAGCGTTTTTTGGCAGGGATTTTCGGAATGGCGCGGGCGCGCGCGGCACACCCCGGCAGCCTCATCTCAAAACCGACGATGCAGCCATGACTTCTGTCGTCGCTCGGCTAGACAAGAAGCCCCCCAAAAGAGGCACCATTACGGCAACAAAAAGGTCATTTCGCAGAAGGAAGACGGACATGGCAGAGGCCGGGCGCCGCACGAGACGGCGGGAAAGAACGCGGGACCGCGCTGCCAGCGAGAGCCCTAAGCAGCGGATCAAACAGAGTGTTTGGCGCCACCTCCGCTCGCCATATCCGCCGCTGCCACTGGTCTCCGAGGACGAACTTGAGGCCATTCACACCGCCTCGCTCCGCATCCTCTCTGAAATCGGCATCGATTTCCTCGACGATACAGCCCGGACCATTTTGAAACAGCACGGCGCCGAAGTGAGGGGCGGGTCCGAACGCGTTCGCCTCGACCCCGAGATGGTTTTGGAATACGTCGCCAAGGCCCCGTCCGAATTCACACTCCATGGCGGTCGCCCGGAGCGGGATCTGACCTTCGGCAGCAATCACGTCAATTTCTGCTGCATCGCCAGCGCGCCCTTCTGCAGCGATCTGGAAGGCGGACGCCGGGACGGCAATTATGCAGACTTCAACAACTTCTGCCGCCTGACTCAGAGCGCAAACATCCTCCACATGTTCGGCGGCTATCCGGTCGAGCCGATCGACCTGCCGCCGGACACGCGGCATCTCGACTGCCACTATTCCTTCCTGACACTGTCGGACAAGGTGCACCACGCCTATTCGCTCGGCCGCCAGCGCCCGTCCGACGCCATCGACATGCTCTGTATCGCCCGCGGCGAGACCCGCGACAGCATCGCCGAGCGCCCGGGCATGCACAGCATCATCAACACCTCCTCGCCGCTCCGGGTCGATATCCCGATGCTGCAGGGCCTGATGGAGATGAGCGCGCACGGCCAGGCGATCTGCGTCACCCCATTCACGCTCTCCGGCGCCATGAGCCCCGTCACCATTGCCGGTGCCCTCGCCCAGCAGAACGCGGAGGCGCTGGCGGTCATCGCCTTCACCCAGATGGTGCGCGCAGGCGCACCCGTGATCTATGGCGGTTTCACCTCCAACGTGGACATGCGCAGCGGTGCACCCGCTTTTGGAACCCCGGAATATGCCAAGGCCGCCCTCGTCGGCGGTCAGCTGGCACGGAAGTACGGCCTGCCGTACCGATCCACCAACGCCAACGCCTCGAACGCGCCGGATGCGCAGGCGGCCTGGGAATCCATGATGTCGCTCTGGCCGGTCATACTCGGCCATACCAACATGGTGATGCACGCGGCTGGCTGGCTGGAGGGCGGGCTCACCGCGTCCTTCGAAAAGTTCGTCATCGATCTCGAGCTGCTGCAGGGAATGGCGTCCTTCATCGAGCCCCTGGAGATCTCGGAGGCGAGCCTCGCCATCGACGCGATCAAAGATGTCGGGCCCGGCGGACATTTCTTCGGCACCCCGCACACGCTGGAGCGCTACGAGACCGCCTTCTACGAGCCGCTGCTCTCCGACTGGCGGAATTTCGAGAGCTGGGAGGAAGCCGGCAGCCTCGACGCCACCGCCCGCGCGAACCGGCTCTACCGCGCCATGCTGGATGCCTACGAGGCGCCGAAAATCGATCCGGCCATCGACGAGGAACTGAAGGCCTATATGGCCAAACGCCGCGAGAACCCGGGTATTCAGCAATAAAGAACGGCCTTCCCCGAGGGAGAAGGCCGCGAGAGTGCACGCGGGGAGGATCTAGAGGTGCGGATGCACCGGGCTCTCCTTCGCCCGGAAGAGCCAGTGGCGGGCGATTTCCCGATACCCTCGATAGATCCGCTCCGAGGGACGCGCGGTATTGAGCCGCCGCACCGCCTCGTAGCGTGGCAGGCGGTACCAGGGCACACCCGGCTTGTCGTGATGGGCGACATGCAGGTTGTTGTTGAGGAACAGCAGCGCGAAAGGCGGTTCCGCCTCGACGATGGCGGTCCGGTCCTCCGGCTCCGGCGCGGCATGATGCTCCGCGAAGGAGCGCAGCAGCAGCAGGCTGGTTCCGGGATAGGCGAAACAGAGCAGATAGGTCCAAAGAGACATCTCGCAGACCAGCAACACCCAGGAAAGGAGCAGCCCTGCGCCAGCCGCGTGCATGGCCCAGGCTCTAAGATCCGCCCGCCCACGCACAACCTTCAGCGCCTCCCGGCAGAGAAACAGCCCGGCCACGAAAGCGGGACCGATCAGCAGGCGCCCGGCAAGCGCGTTGACGACCCGGTGCAGAACCCGGCGCGGTGTCGAGTAAAGCGCCCACTCCCCTGGCGTCACATAGAAGGATTCCGGATCCTCGATCGGATCGGTCAGATACTCGTTCTCGTGATGTTTGAGATGGCTGTCCCGGTAGATGCCATACGGCACCCAGAGCATCAGCGGGAGCCCGGCGAGCGCGGCATTGAGCCAGCCGACCCGGGTCGGGTGGCCGTGGATGGCCTCGTGCTGGTAACTCGCATGCCAGCAGACCAGAGGCGCTCCGATCAGCGGCAGCAGCCACGGAGGCACCGCGGCATGCCACCAGGTCGCGGCTGCGAAAAGGCCGTGAATGGCCAGCCACAAGCCGACGGTCGGCCATTCCACGGCGGGTACGGATTGCAAGGAAACGGTGCGTTCCTCCCCGAGGGAACGGGCCGCTTCAGTACCTCCAAGAGGCATTCGGTCCACAGATCGCTCAAACATGCGGGCAGGCTAGCGTCCGATATTGCACCGCAACAACGAGCGTTTGCGCCATTATTGCCACAAATGTTGAAATTTCACTCTATATGCTGATAATTCAAAACATCGCTGAATTTTTACCTTGAGTGCCTCCTTGGACCGCAGAGACACAGTCGAGATCTTTCGGACCCGGCTCGCCGAGAGCATGGAGCGCGCCGGCGTGAATCGCTCCGGCCTGGCAAAACGTGTCGGTGTCGACCGTTCGACGCTTTCCCAATTGCTCTCCGCGGAGAACGACCGTCTGCCCCGCGCCGATACGGTCGCGGCGATCGCCGCTGCGCTCCAGGTCAGCCTCGACTGGCTCCTCGGGCTCACCCAGCAGGAGCAGCTCGGCGCGGAGATCCTGCAGCGTTCGATTCATGTGACCGAGGCCTCGCGCGCTGCGACGGACCGCAACATCGCCGAGTGGCACGCCGAGGCGGCGGGCTACAAGATCCGTTACGTGCCGTCCAACCTGCCCGACCAGATAAAGACGCCGGAAGTCGTCGCCTACGAGCATGGCGCCGTCGAGGATTTCGAACGCGAGAGCGCGATCGAGCGCACCCAGGACCGCCTCGCCTATACGAGACGGCCGGATACCGACATCGAGATCTGCATGTCCCGCCAGGCACTCGACGATTTCGCCGCCGGCGCCGGGATCTGGCATGACCTCGCCCCTGACCTCCGGCTAACACAGCTCGAACAGATCCTCCGGCTGCACGAGGAGCTCTACCCGCGCATGCGGATCTATCTCTTCGACGGGCGCATGGTCTATTCCGCGCCGCTGACGATCTTCGGCCCTCTGCGCGCCTCGCTCTATCTCGGGCAGAGCTTTTTCGTCTTCAATACGACCGAGCATATCCGCACGCTGACCCGTCATTTCGACCAGCTGATCCGCGATGCCGTCGTGCAAAGCCATGCCTTGCCGGATCATGTCCGGAACTTGATCCGGACATTTCCGAAAGGTGCCCCCGAATGATCGCCACGCTCGACATGTACGATCTGCCGGAGATCCGGGAGGCCACCGACGCATGGTGGCAAGCGCTCGCGCGCGGCTTCGAGGCAGAGGGTCTTACCGGTGTGCCGCAAACGCGCACCCGGCTGGCCGAGGAGAGCGACGCCTGGTCCCGGCCGGATCTTTTCTTCACACAGATCTGCGGCTATCCCCTGCGCAGGTTCCACAAGGACGGACTGACCGTCCTCGGCGCGCCCTGCTACGAGGCCGAAGGCTGCAACGGGCCGCGCTACAGGAGCGCCGTTATCGTGCAAAGCGGCGCCGGGATCACCTCGATCGAAGGTCTCCGCGGTCAGAGACTGGCCTATAACAACTCGTCCTCCCAGTCCGGGATGAGCGCGCTGCGGGCTCTGCTGGCGGAACAGGGTGCCGGCCCCGGGTTTTTCGGCGATGCGATCCGCAGCGGAGGACACCGGATGAGTGTCGCCCTGGTCACATCCGGCGAAGCCGATGTCGCGGCGGTGGACTGCGTGACCTGGGCGCTGCTCCGCAAGTACGCACCGGAGGAATGCGCCGCCGTCGAGATCCTCGCCTGGACGCCGGACGCGCCGGGC
This sequence comes from Nisaea acidiphila, assembly GCF_024662015.1. Lineage (NCBI taxonomy): Bacteria > Pseudomonadati > Pseudomonadota > Alphaproteobacteria > Rhodospirillales > Thalassobaculaceae > Nisaea > Nisaea acidiphila. Next base: position 719,372 of record NZ_CP102480.1, read on the forward strand.
CTTCCCTATGCGGTTCGGGCGGGCGCCGCCCCAGCCTCGATCGCGGCGATGCGGCGGGGAATAGAGCGCGCGCTTGCCGATCCGTCCGCCAAGGAAGCGCGTGCCGCCTTGCTGATCGATGGCTTCACGCCGCTCGCCGATCACAATTACGTGGAAATCGACGAAATCGAGACCTTTGCCGTCGAACGAGGACTGCCTTCCCTCTTCTGACCTTGTTGCGCCCTTTCGCGCGCGGCAAGATCCGCGCCGAAGTCGATCCGCCTCAAGGGAAGGAAAGCCAACATGGCCATTACATTCTACGATCTGTCCGCGAAGAACGGCGCCCGCTTCAGCCCCTATGGCTGGCGTGCGCGCATGGCGCTTGCACATAAAGGCCTCGAAGAGGCGGCAACGGTCGAGCATGTGCGGTTCGGCGAAAAGGAAAAGCTGGAATTCAGTGGCCAGAAGCTCGTCCCGGTCCTGAAGGATGCCGACACGGTGGTCTGCGACAGCTGGGACATCGCCTGTTACCTCGAGGATACCTACCCGGACGCGCCGAGCCTCTTCGGCGGCGAGGCCGGGCGGGGCGGCGCGCTCTTCGTTACGGAATGGGCCAACCGCACGATCACCCCGCTGATTGCCGGGCTCATCGTCCACGATGTGCTGCTTGCCTGCGACGAACGCGACAAGGACTATTTCCGGGAGTCCCGCGAAGCCCGTTTCGGCCGGAAACTGGAAGAGGTCCAGGCCGGCCGCGAGGAGCGCCTGCCGGATCTGCACAAGGCACTCGCACCCGCCCGCGGAGTGATCGAGAAGCAGCCGTATCTCGGCGGCACCGGGCCGAGCTATGCCGACTATGCGTTGTTCGGAACCCTGATGTGGGCACGAATTTCCAGCCCATTCGAACTGCTGTCGGAAGAGGACCCGCTCTGGGGCTGGCGCGAGCGCCTGCTCGACGCCCACGGGGGCGCCGCACGCAAGGAAGCGCCCGTCTCGGCCGCAGCGTGAGGAACCGAGACATGGCACGAGTCCCCGCCCTCAAACCCGAGGACATGAACGACGCACAGCGCGTCATCCACGATGCGATCGTCAGCGGCCCGCGCGGGAAGGTCGAAGGCCCGCTCAAGGTCTGGCTGCACAGCCCCGCGCTTGCAGACAAGGCGCAACAGCTCGGTCAGTTCGCCCGCTACGACAGCTCGCTGGAACCCCGGCTCTCCGAACTGGCGATCATGGTCACGGGGCGCTTCTGGGGCGCTCAGTTCGAGTGGTCCGTGCACAAGCCCTTCGCGTTGAAGGCCGGTATCTCGGAAGCCGTGCTCGACGCGATCCGCGACCGCCGCACACCGCCTTTCGAGAAAGAAGATGAGCGTGTCGTCCATGACGTCTCGTGCGCCTTGCACGAGACCCACAAGATCGGCGATGCGCTTTATGCGGAAGCGCTTGAGGTGCTCGGCCAACAGAAGCTGATCGATCTGGTCGGCGTGCTCGGCTACTACACGCTGATTTCCATGACCATCAACGCCTTCGATGTTCCCCTGGAAGGCGATCAGGTCGCAGAACTGGACTAGATTCAGATACTTGACCTGCAACTTTTGAGACCATGCCGGATGACCAGATAAATTATTTTCTGAAATTCGGCATGGTTAATATTGTGTAAACGGCAGCCTGCGGGTACCCTGTCACCATTAGATAGGAGACGCGTATGACTACCGTATCGCTTGTAATCGTTGGGTGGTGCACCGTCGCTGTAATCGGCGGTATTCTTCTGGGCCGAGGCATTCGCGAGAACTGAGCCGCTTTCAACCCATTGTGTACGCGCACGTGTAAGTAGCGTTTATTTTGCGAATTCCGTTATCAGACCGGTCCGGTTCTCAGGACTATTTCAATCCCGACAATGATCGCGACCATGAAGGCTAGATAGCCGACGAACTGGGCGTGCTCCTCGCCATCGATCACCACCTTGCGCAGCCGCGCGCCGAAAATATCGAACAGCGATACCGTCAGCAGGATGATCAACAGGATCGAGGCGCCGGCCGCGTAATCGAAGCCGCGCAGCGCTTCCGAGAGCGACATCCCGATCCCACCGGCTCCGACGATGCCGAGCACGGTCGCCGAGCGAACATTGGCCTCGAAGCGATAGAGAGAGAACGAGATCCAGAGCGGCAGGACCTGCGGGATGACGCCGAAGATGATCTCCTGCAGCCGCGTGGATCCCGTGGCGCGGATCCCTTCGACCGGCCGCGGATCGATCGCCTCCACAGCTTCGGAGAACAGCTTGGCGAGCGTGCCCGTGGTGTGGATGGTCAGCGCCAGTACGCCGGCCAAGGGTCCGAGACCGACGGCAGCGACGAAGATCAGCGCGAAGACCAGCTCGTTGATCGCCCGGAAGGCGTCCATAAGACGCCGCACCGGGAAATGCAGCCAGGATGGCACCAGGTTGGCCGAGGACATAAGGCCGAACGGTACCGCCAGAATGACCGAGAGGAACGAGCCCCACACCGCCATCTGGACGGTTTCGAGCATCAGGTCGAGATAGCTCCGCCAATAGCGGAAATTCGGCTCCAGAAAATCCCCGAGCAACATCGCCATGTTGCCGCCGCCCGAGAAGATCTGGTCGATCCGGTTCATCTCGGCCGGCGCGAAACTCCAGACCAGCATCACCAGGAACGCGCCCCAGAGGATCATGTCGAAGACCTGTTCCTGGCGGGTGCGCCCCGGCACCTCGATATCCTCGAGGCGGGCACGGTGGTTGTTGGCGGCGATGTCGGTCATGGCTGGCTCCGGAAAGAAAGCGGGGGCCGTATGGCCCCCGCCGAGGACTGGCCCGGAAAACCGGGCCGGTCGGATTACTTGCGCGGGCGGGCAGCCGCCGCGGCGCGGATCTCTGCGATCTTCTTGTCGATCGCGGCGATCTTTTCCTTCTTCTCACCCTTGGACATGGTCGCGTCGCCCTCAATGGACATGCGCTGACGGATCTGGTCCATCTCGTAGAACGGCCAGAGCTGGGCGTTGGAGGACGGCACGAACGGCCCCATGTCGATCACCGCCAGGGTTTCGCGGGCATTCGCAACCTCGGCATCGGTTCCGTGACGGCCATAGGTCATGAAGAAATAGACGATCTTGGCCTTAAGGTCCTCGTTCAGCTCCGGGCGCCAGGCCATCGGATCGGAAGCGATCAGCGGCGAGCGCCAGATTTCCTTCAGTTCCGCGAAGAGCTCCGGCTTCGCCTTCTTCAGGCGGGAATACATGCCCGTCGAGGACGCAACGGCGGCATCGACCTGCTTGGTCGCAACCGAGATCAGGTTGGTCTCGTGGTTGGCGTTGCGGACGGTCTTGAAGCAATCCTTCGGGTTCACGCCTTCCTTGGCGAAAATGAAGGTCGACGGCACCAGGAAGCCGGACGTCGAGTTCGGATCGCCAAGACCGAAATTCAGCGTCTTGCCGCACTTCATGACGTCTTCGTAGGTCAGCGGCGAGTCCTTGTGGACGACCATCACCGAGTGATAGCCGTTGCCGCCCTTGCCTTTGGTGGTCTGGGCGAAGATCTCGGCGCCGGCGCGGTCGACCGCGACCATGGCGGACTTGTTGCCGTACCAGGCGATGTCGACCTTGTCGAAGCGCATGGCCTCGATCACGCCCGCGTAATCCGAAGCGAAGAACGGTTTCACCGGCATGCCGAGCTTGTCCTCGAGCGCCTTCAGCAACGGGCCCCATTTCTCGCGCTGGGCCGAGCTGGACTCAGTGGCGATGATGCCGAAATTGATCTCTTTCGGGTCCTCGCGGTCGGCGAGAGCCGGCAGGGCGCTCGTCGCGAGGCCGGTGGCCAGGACCGCGGCGGCGGTCAGGCGGGTCATGATGGTCATGGGCTCAGCTCCTCTTGGCTGCTGGGGGCAAAGGTCAGGCGGAAGCGATGAGTCGCTTTTCCGCCTGCTCATGGGCCTCGGCGAAATCCTCGGCATCGGGGAGGATCAGTTCCTCGCTCGCCTCGCCATAGATTTCGCGGAGGAAGTCGGTGGTCAGGTCGTGCGACGGGCCGTCGAACACGACGCGGCCGTCGCGCATCGCGATGGTGCGCTTGCAGTAACGCCGCGCGTACTCGACCTGGTGCAGGGAAACGAGCACCGCCGTCCCCTCGCTCCGATTGATGTCGGAGAGGATCTCCATCACCCGGCGCGCCGAGGCCGGATCGAGCGAAGCGATCGGTTCGTCCGCGAGGATCGCCTCGGACTCCTGAACAAGGCAGCGCGCGATGGCTGCACGCTGCTGCTGGCCGCCGGAAAGGGTCGAGGCGCGCTGGCGCGCGGTGAACTCGATCCCGACGCGCGACAGCGCCTGCATAGCGAGCTGCTTCTCGAGATGGGAGAACTGCATCAGCGTGCCGCGCCATTTCGGCATGCGGCCGAGGCGGCCGGCGAGCACGTTGGTCAGCACAGTCAGCCGCGGCACAAGGTTGAACTGCTGGAAGATGACGCCGAGCCGGCGGCGCATATGCGCGACGTCGCGGGAAAGTTTCCCGCCCGATTGCACCCGCTCGCCGAGCACGGTGATCTCGCCGCCCTCGCCGCCTTTATCTGCGACGACGAGGCCGGCGATATGACGAATGAGCGTGGACTTACCGGAGCCGGACGCGCCGATCAGCGCGACCATCTCGCCGGCGCCGATCTCGACCGAGACATCGATCAGCGCCCTGCGGACATTCCCAAAGGTCTTGGAGACGTTCCTGACCTGGATGACTGGCTGTATCTGAGTATCTGACATGCGGCCCCTTCCCGAAGGCCGCGAAATTACTCAGAAGCGTTGACCAGCACGCCGCAAGGGGATGACGGTTTTAAGACTCAGAAGTTACGCAATACCCACAAATTGAAACGGAAGAGTCTCCGTTCGGTCACCGTCCGAACGGGCGCCTCCCCTATTGAGAGCCGGCGCGCTACTTCCTATCTGAGTTCAGATATCAACATAGAGGTCAGGTATGAACGCGCAGAACCTTCTTGAACAATTTCTCGGCACCGGCGCGGCGCAATCGGTCGGGACGGCGGTCACGGTCGCGAGGGACAAGGTCGCCAACAACGGCATGGCTGGTGTTGCAGGGGGGCTCGCCGCGGGCGGCCTGCTCGGCGTCCTTATCGGCAACAAGAAGATGCGCAAAAAAGCCGGCAAACTCGCCGGCGGAGTGGTCGGATATGGCGGCGCCGCCGCGCTCGGAGCCCTCGCCTACCGGGCCTACCAGAACTGGCAGAGCGGCCAGCAGCCCGTCGCCGCGCCGACGGCAGCCTCCCCCGCAACTACGGAAGCACCGCCCGCGGACTCGGCCTTTCTGCCGGCAAATGCGCCGGCGAGCGACGGCCGCCCCTTCGAGCTTGCCCTGGTCCTGGCAATGATCGCGGCGGCCAATGCCGACGGGCATATCGATGCAGAGGAACAGAAACGGATCTTCGAGCGCGTCGGCGCAGCGGAGCTTGGTGCCGAGGACAAGGGTTTCGTCTTCGACGCGCTAAGCAAGCCGCCGAGCCTGCAGGATGTCGCCTCGCTGGCCGAGGGCCCGGAGCAGGGTGCGGAGATCTATCTCGCATCACGCCTATCCATCGACACGGATCACCCGATGGAGCAGGCCTATCTCGATGCGCTGGCAGCACGGCTCGCGCTTCCGGAAGAACTCGTCGCGCATTTGGAGGCGCAGGTCGCGGCTACCGAATAACCCGACGCCTTGATCACCCCCTGGCGGCCTCCTTGCGCCCAACGATCTGCGGACACTCCATTGTCATGACCGCTTCGTCGTCCTGGTTGTAGGTCGTGTATTTGAAGCGCACAAAGCCTCGGTCCGGCTTGGAGCGGGACTCCCGCTTCTCCAGCACCTCCATCTCGACGCGTAGCGTGTCGCCCGGACGCACCGGCTTCAGCCAGTGCAGCTGTTCGATGGTTCCGGCGCCGAGATTGGTCGCTTGAAGACCGTTCGCCTGCCAGGCGAGGCGGAAGCTGACGGCGAGGGTCTGGAAACCGCTGGAAATCACCCCGCCGAAATGGCTCTCCTCGGCGTCCGGGACGCTGATGTGGAAGGGCTGCGGATCGTACTGCCAGGCAAACTCGATGATCTCGGCCTCGGTCATCGTCTTCCGCTGCGAGCCGAGGACCTGGCCGATTTCCAGGTCCTCGAAATGTACCGCCTCCTGCATGGCCCGCTCCTCAGATCGCCGCGGCGATGGCGTCGCCGAGATCCTTCGTCGAGGCCTGGCCGCCAAGATCCGGCGTCTTCGGCCCGCCGCCCGAGATCACCGCCTCGCAGGCCGCGACGATGGCGTCCGCCGCTTCCTGGTGGCCGTGATGTTCCAGCAGCATGGCGCCCGACCAGATCTGCCCGATCGGGTTGGCGATGCCCTTGCCGGCGATGTCCGGGGCCGAGCCGTGCACCGGCTCGAACATGGAGGGATATTTCTTCTCCGGATTGATGTTGGCCGACGGCGCGATGGCAATGGAACCGGCCACCGCCGGACCGAGGTCGGAGAGAATGTCCCCGAAGAGATTGGAGCCGACCACGACATCGAACCAGTCCGGGTGCAGGACGAAATTCGCGGTCAGGATGTCGATATGATACTGATCGGTCTTTAAATCCGGATATTCCTTCGAGACCGCCGCGAAGCGCTCGTCCCAATAGGGCATCGTGTGGATGATGCCGTTCGACTTGGTCGCCGAGGTGACCTTCTCTTTCCCGGTGCGGCGGCAGAGCTCGAAGGCATAACGCATCACCCGGTCGGTGCCGAGGCGGGTGAAGACGCTCTCCTGCATCGCCATCTCGCGGTCGGTGCCCTCGAAGAGCCGGCCGCCGATGGCGGAGTATTCGCCCTCGTTGTTCTCGCGCACGACGTAGAAGTCGATATCCTCCGACGTCCGCCCCACGAGCGGGCAGGTCATGCCTTTCAGCATGCGGATCGGGCGCAGGTTCACATACTGCTCCATCTCCCGGCGGATCGGGATCAGGAGGCCCCAGAGCGAGACATGGTCCGGCACGCCCGGAAAGCCGACGGCGCCGAGGAAGATCGAGTCGAAAGTCTTCAGCTGCTCGATGCCGTCTTCCGGCATCATCTGGCCGGTCTTGTGATAGCGCTCGCAGCTCCAGTCGAACTCGGTGAATTCGTACTCGATGCCGAACTTCGCACCCGCCGCCTCCAGCACCTTGATGCCCTCCGGGATCACTTCCCAGCCGATCCCGTCCCCGGGAATGACAGCGAGCTTCAATTTCGACATTTGGGCCTCCTCCGCCTCATCCATTTATTTGGCCGGCATGATAGGCGGAGGGCGGCGGCTCCCGAAAGCGTCTCCTTCGGGCGGGCTGTCGTTCCGAGCAGGAACAGCGGGGCGTTGCCGCCTCCCGCCGGAGAAGTCTATTTCCCGGTAAATTCCTTGAGCGTCTTTTTTGCTTCCGCGCTCGCCATGAACTTGCGATAGAGCTTCGCGTCAGCGTCCGGCCCTTTCTTCTTCGGCTTTGCCCCGAACTTGGCCTTGGCCCCGGAACTCGCCGCGGCGCGCTTATAATGAACGGAGAAGTAATTCACCATGAATTGCCCGCGCGCGGCGCCCGACCGGTGCGTATGGCGGGTTTCCTCTTCCAGCGCCACGACGCTGTCCTTCATCGCGCCCCCAAAACCGTAAGATTCCTTGTCACCGTCCTTTTTGTCGTCCGATCCACCGCCCGTGAAGAAGCTGACGAAGGAGGTCGCCGACTCGGACGCGGTCTCCGCATTCGTTTCTTCCGCTTTCTCCGATTTCGCAATTCGCTGGTCGGCATTCTCCATCGACCGCCGGACCGCCATGAAAGACATTCCCTTGGTCTCCCATGCGCTGACGGACTTGAGCGCGCCCGTTACATCATTGGCGCCATAGCCGCAGCCCCGCATGATATCCGCGCCCAGCATATCGGCTTGATCTTCCTGAAAGCGGAGCGCGGCATTCTTCATCCGGTCCCCGCCATCCATTCCGATGCTGAGCGCCTTGTTCACGGAGTTCAGGCCCGAGAAAAGATTACTGCCGACCGTGCTCAGGAAACCGCCATTGTCCACTTTCTGGATTTGCTCCTGCACATCCTTGATGGGATCGGCGTCATGCTGCATGACCACATGCGCATATTCATGCGCAATGAAGAAGAGAATGTGCTGCGGCTCCTTGATCCTGACGAAGAGCCGCGGATCGACCAGAATGAGCCCGCTCTTCCGCGCCTCGAGCACCAGACCGTCGCCCTCGTCCCGTGGCCGGTGCGCGATCCTGATATTGACCGGCACCCGCGGCAAATCCGCCTCCAGCCTGTCGAGACAGGAATTCAGCAGGCTGTCGAGAAACCGCACGGCAGCGGGCTTGTCGAGGAATACGTTCCCATTCTTCACAGCATCGATTTCATCCTCGGTCCGCATGCCGACGAGTACCGAAGGATCGAGATTCACGTGCGAGAACTTGGTCTTGTAAACGCGGATCAATCGGTCGTCCGGTAACTCCTGATCGAGCAGTTCCCAATCCTCCTCTCCGTTTTTCAGGACCTTGACCCATCGGTCGCCGGTATTCTCGTCGACCCAGATCTCTCCCTCTTTCGACAGAGCCGCACCGGCCATGCCGAACAGAATGGCGCATGCCAGGAGCGCGGCCCTCATTGCGAGCACCCTGCGCCGAAGCCGCGCCCGGTACCGCTCGCCGCGGCCGACGCCGACGTAACCTGGGTTCGGCATTTCTGCTGAAATTCCGCATCCAGATTGGTCTCAACATCTTCCGCATAGATGAGATATTTGCCCTGACCGGGTATCCGGATCACATAGCCGGCGCCCTCCTCGACCACTTTTTCGATGGCGATGTTCGTGCCTTCAAGGTCGACGCGCAGCACGGTCTTGACCGGGTCATAGGTTTCCGGATTGAACAGGTTCAGCTCCGGCGGGATGATTTTCGATACGCTGGAGGGCATTTTTTCAGCCGCCGCGGCGCTGAGGCTCAAGGTGAGGAAGGCGACGGCAAAGGACGCCTTTCTCAAGACGCGATAAATCGTCATTGAGAGTCTCCAAATGTCTGGCGAAGGGTTCGGCGGTCCGGCGAACGCGCATAGATGCGGACCAATTTGTTCTCGAGCAGGAAAAACCAGTAAGAGCCGGTTGCGCCGCGCACGACGGCGATCAGTCCAAACAGGCCGAGCAGATTGAGCGGCGCCAGGCGGAACGCCCAGATTTGCAGTGCCGCGATCGCGAACAGGGCACTCAGGTAACCGCCATTCGCTGTCAGGAGGACAACGAGACGCCGAAGGATCGGATCGCCACCCGACTTGAGAAAGTGTGTGGTGGAGAAGGAAGTATAGGAATGAACCGCCGCGAAGAGGATGAACACGGCGTAGGAAACCGTCGAGGAGGCAAAAACGAACGGCGGTAGCCCCAGATGCTCGAACGGCGACGGCACGGTGATCTTGGAGCGCAGATAATCCGCCCCGGCCGTGTGGAGGTTCTGAAGCGCCATTGCATGCCGATAGCCTGAAGACACTGGCGGATTGGTCGGGGACTGCACGAAAGCCGACACGGCGGAGAGCGCCTGGCCGTATACGACGTCCTTGCCCTTGATCCGGTCGCCCAGCTCCTTTTCGAAGTCCACCCCACCCTGCACCCCTTCCATCAGCAAATTCGAGACCGAGATGAGCGGCATGTGCGGACAAGGCTCCGCCGCTTCGCTCATGCCTCCGGAGAGCGTTGTCGCCGCCACATCGAGAAAAATATTCGCGGACTGCGGTAGAACTCCTCGGATCGTAGACGAAACTTGTCCGAAGAATGAAAGGCCGGACGGGTCCGATCCGTCCTTTTCAGTGCTCGGATCCGGGTCGTATTTGCAGGAGGTCAGAAAATGATTCCGGTCAGAGCGAATGAGCCCCCACTGGATCTGAAGGGGCTCGGCAAATGCGTCGTCGAAAGAGCCGCCATGAAAACTCTCAAGACAGTCACCCGATTGGGCGCACCGGTCTTTGTAAAGGGCATATGCCGGCGACAGATGTCTGCGTTTGCCGAACTTTGACGCACTGCCTGTGTAGAGAAAGTAGCTGTCCTGCTGGAACGCGTTGACATCAATCTTCGTGAGGACCGGCCGGGTCAACACGTGCAACTCTTCGATTTGCCGGCGGCGCTCCTCGACCGGAACGAAGACCGGTACGGGTTTGCCGGAGACACCGCTCAGATCTCTCGTTTCGCAGTCTAACCCGGCCCGCCCCCCGCCTTCTGTCGAGCGATCCACGACACGCTTCGCCGGGTCTTTATATCGCTCCAGCGTCTTGATCAGGCACGGGAACTTCGCGTCATCTCGACTGTCGACGAAGAGGAAATCGACAAAAACCGCGCGCGGCTCGAACTGAAGAATTCGCTCGAGGACCTTTGCGTGAATGGCATAGGAAACCGGCCATTTCCAGCCCTGCCCTTTCAGATCGGCGTCGTCGATCAGAACAAGCGGGACTTCTTGATCCTTCGGAACGGAAGAATAGAACGGAGCGGAAAAGAGGTTGTAGACCCAGTAGGAATAGCGTGCGCTCACCTCCTTCAAGCCGAAGAGGTCGGTCGCGAAAGCGAGAGATCCGAATGCGAGAGCGATGCCAAGGCGGATGATCCGCTTTTCAAGCCAGTTGGGGTCTTCCGCGACTTTCTTGAGCCGATATCCCGCGAGCTGCTCCCTGATCAGCGCTCCGAATTTCCGGATCCAAGACTTTCTTGAAGCAAGCGCCATACCGTGCGCACCCCTTAACGCGTGAGAATCGCACTCTCCACAATTTTTACGCGACACCAAAGTTAACGAAATTGCTTAAGATCGAAAGAAATTCGATTTTGTTTTTTTGAATATCCATTCTTTATGGAGACGAACTCCAACTGAGGCGTTCGTTCCGGTGGTAGCAATCCCGGGTCTTGTCGTACCGTTCTTGACAAAGCGGAAACCGGTCCGCAGGTTGGACTGATCGTGATGCTGGGGTGTTTCGGGCGTCGTACCGGAACTGAGAGGATACCCATCGAACCTGACCCAGGTAATTCTGGCGCAGGGAGACGTCACCGGACCCGCCGAGCGGACCGTTCGTTGAATCTCCTCTCTCCCCGGCCGTGACTTTCGCCGTTCGAACGAACGGGTCAATTGGAGTGCCGGGAATGTTCCTGAAGAAAACCGCCCTCGTCGTCCTCATCTTTTCCGCCATCGGAACCGCCCGCGCAGAGACCCTGCCCGTACTGGTGCCGATCACCGGCTTCCTCTCGCTGGAAGGCACGGCGCAGCGCAACGGTGCGGTCATGGCCGTCGACATGCTCGGCAAAGAGCTCGGTCTCGAAACCGAAGTGACCGACACCGGCACCTCGCCGGAAGGCGCAGTCACCGCTCTCCGTCGCGCGTTGGGCGGAGCGCCGAGCGCAGCCGTAGCCTCCATGCTGGGGACGCAGATGCTGGCGATGATTCCGGTTGCGGACCGGGCAGGCATGCCGCTGCTGACCGTTTCCGGCACAGCGAAGATCACGGAGCTCGGCAGCGGCAACGTCTTCCGCTTCTTCCCGGGCGACAGCGTGGTCAAGGTCGCGCATGCGAAATATGCGGTCGAGGAACTGGGCGCAAAACGCCCCGCCCTGCTCTACCAGACGACCGCCTACGGGCAGAGCGGCGCGGCGCATTTGAAGAAAACCCTCGCCGAGCTCGGCGCGCCGCTGGTCTTCGAGGAAGGCATCGACATCTCGGTCAAGGACATGCTTCCGGCGCTCACCCGCATGCAGGCCGCAGAGCCCGACATCCTGCTACTGCACCTGCATTCCGGCTCCACCGCGCTCGTCATCCGCCAGGCGCGGGAGACCGGTAATCCGCTGCCGGTGGTGGCCGGGTCCGCCATGCATCAGCCGACCACGGCAGCACTGCTGAATCCGGAACAATTGAAGGGCGTCTGCGCCGAAAGCGCCTCCTCGCCGGTTTCCGAGCAGTCCGGACCGGTCGCGGACTTCACGGCGGCCTACCGCAAGCACTTTGGCACGGAGCCGGACGCATTCGCACTGGCGCAGTATGACGGGACGGCGATGCTGATTGCGGCCAAAAAAGCCGGCGCACAGAGCGCGGACGACGTGCGCGCCTGGCTAGCCGGCAACAGCTATGACGGCCTCGCTATGACCTACAAGTCGGACGGCAAGGGCAATATGGCGCATGACGCGGTGGTGGTTTGCTATGATGGCGCCAGCCGGGTTCCGGCCATCGCCAAGCGCTACGAGAATGTCGACGGCATCCGCTGACGCGGCCATGCTTCCGATATGACCAGCCTCGCCCTCGCGCAGATTCTGCTGAACGGCCTCGCCCTCGGCGCGGCCTATGCCCTGATCGCGCTCGGCTTCGTCATCGTCATCAATGCCGTCGGCGCGGTGAACTTCGCGCAAGGCGAGCTGGTCATGGCAGGCGGCTTTCTCTCCATCGCGCTGGCGCCGTTCGTTGGCGACGCGGCGGGCATTCCCGGCCTGCTCCTCCTGCCTCTGGTCATGGCGCTGATGGGCCTGTTCGGGATCGGATTTGCCCATCTCGCCTATTTCCCGCTGAAGAACCGGCCGCCGGTCGCCGTCTTCGTCAGCACCATCGCCATCGGTCTGGTCCTGCAGCATCTGGCCAACGCCATATTCGGGGCCGCACCGCGGGCGGGACCGCCGCTGATCGCGGGCGACGGCCCGGCGCTCGGCGGCCTTACCCTCTCCCTGCAACAGCTCGCCGTTCTCGCGAGCGCGGCCATTCTCGTCTCCGCAACCGGCCTCTTTCTCGGCAAGACACAGACCGGCCGGCGGATGCGGGCGGTGGCGCAGGACCCGGAAATGGCGGCGGCTATCGGCATCCGCCCGGCGCGAATGATCGCCCTTTCCTTCGCCCTCGCCCTCGCACTCGCGGGGGCTGCGGGCCTGTTGCTCTCGAACCAGTTCTTCGTCAGTCCGAACGACGGCGGGCTCTTCATGCTGAAGGCCTATATCGCGGTCACCATCGGTGGCTGGGGCCGGCTCGACGGCGCCGTGCTCGGCGCTCTGCTGATCGGCCTCTTCGAGACCTTGGTCGCGGCTTTCACCTCCTATCTCGCCGCCGAGGCACTGCTCTATGCCATGCTGCTCGCCATGCTCGCCTTCCGGCCGGGAGGATTGCTGCCGGAACGGACCCGCTCCCGTGTCTGACCGCCGTTCCCAGTTGCTGCTCGCCGGGGCTGTCGCTCTTGCGATCTACGCCGTCTTCTTCGCGGGCGGCTATGCCCATGACGTCCTGGCGCGTGCCGGGATCTATGCCATCGCCGCGATCGGTTACCAGCTCGTCTTCGGACGGCTCGGCGCACTCTCGCTGGCGCAAGGCTGTTTTTTCGGCCTTGGCGCCTACGCCGCCGCCCTGACGGCCCTCAAACTCGATTTCGGCTTTCCACTCACCCTGCTTGCCGGAACCGCGCTCCCGGTTCTGCTGGCCGCCGTCATCGCCGTCCCCGTTCTCCGGCTCTCTTCGCACTATTTCGCCCTCGCCACCCTCGGCATCGCCCAGCTCGCCGTGCTGGCCGCGACCAACTGGACGGACGTGACCGGCGGTGCAAACGGGCTCTACGGCGTGCCGCCTTTGGCGTTCGGCGGAATGCAGATCGAATTCGGCCTGCCGCTCACGCTTCTCGTCTGGACCTGCGTCGGTATCGTGCTCCTGTTCTCGCGCCGCCTGACTGCTGGACGGAACGGTCTCCGGGTCGAGACCTTGCGCGAAGCCCCGAAGGCCGCCGCCGCGCTCGGGATTGACGGGACTGCGATCCGCTTCCGCTTCTTTCTTGTGAGTGCCGCTTTCGGCGGTTTCGCCGGCGCGTTGCAGGCCCACGCGGTCGGCGTCGTCTCGCCGGACGTGCTCTCTTTCCACATTCTCGTGCTGCTGCTGGCGATGACGGTGATCGGCGGGCGCGACTCCCCGCTTGGGGCGGTCCTCGGCGCATTGCTGCTTGTTCACCTTCCGGAATGGTTCCGCGATTTCGCGGATTACTATCTCGTCGCCTACGGTGCCGCCTTGCTCGCCGCGATTATCTTTCTTCCCAGGGGGCTTGCCGGGCTTCTACCGAGTTCAAATCGAAGCGCGTTGCCGGTCCCCGCAACCGCTGTCCCGGCGCGGCGCAACGGCGATACCCTGTCGGTCGAAATGCTTTCCAAGAGGTTCGGCGGCATCGATGCCCTGAAAGACGTTTCGCTGACCGTCGCCCCGGGAGAGATTGTCGGACTGATCGGCCCCAACGGTTCCGGCAAGACGACCTTGGTCAACGTCGTGACCGGGATGGAGAAACCCGACTCAGGACGGGTCCGCTTCGGTCATGCGGACCTAACAGGATTGCCGCCGGAGCATATCGCCAGGGCGGGGATCGCCCGTACTTTCCAGCATCCCCAGATCGCACCGGATCTCACAGTTCGAGAAAGTCTGGATGCGGTCGGTGACGGAGATGCGGAGACATTGCTCGCCCTGGTCGGCCTCGAAAGCGGAGCTGAGACGCGCTCCGGCGCGTTGCCCCCCGCCGGGCAGAAGCGCCTGGAGATCGCCCGGGCTCTCGCCGCCGGCGCCTCCCTGCTCGCGCTCGACGAGCCTGCCGCCGGATTGAGCGATCCGGAGCGGGCGCAGCTTGCGTCCCTTCTCAAAAAACTCGCCGCGGACGGACATGCGATCCTGCTGATCGACCATGCGATGGATTTCCTCCTGCCTCTGGCAGACCGTGTCCTCTGCCTCAGCGCGGGACGGGTCGCCGCCGAGGGCGCGCCGGACGAGGTCGCGCGGGACCGGCACGCCGTCGAGGCCTATTTCGGGGAGAGTCCGCTATGAGCGCGACGGTCCTCGATTTGAAAGGCGTCAGCGTCCTGCGCGCTGGCGCACCGGCGGTCTCGGACCTCGACCTCACGGTCTCGGCGGGCGAGATCGTGGCTCTGCTCGGCCTCAACGGCGCCGGAAAGTCGAGCCTGCTGCGCGGAATCATGGGGCTCGAGCCGGTAAGCGCAGGGATAATCCAGTTTCGCGAACGCGATATCGCGGCCCTCTCCACCGCCGAACGTGCCCGGACCGGGATCGGCTATTGCCCGGAAGGACGCAGGCTCTTCCCCGGCATGACTGTATCGGACACCTTACACGCGGCCTCCGGCGCGCCCACGGCCGAGCGGGTAAAGCGGATCGCGGAACTGATCCGGCTCTTCCCCCTGCTCGACCATATTCTGGAGCAGGAGAGCTGGAGCCTCAGCGGCGGCCAGCAGCAGATCGTCGCCATCGCCCGCGCGCTCATGGGCCGCCCGGAAATCCTGCTGCTCGACGAACCCTCCCTCGGGCTCGCGCCGGTGATCTGCCGCGATCTCTTCCCCGCGATTCGGCATCTCGCGGACCGTGGCGGGGCCATCCTGTTGGCCGAGCAGAGCCTCTCCCAGGCGCTTGCTGTCGCGGATCGGATTGCCGTGATGCACAGAGGCAAACTGGTGCTCGCCGCACCGGCGCCCGAAGTCTCTCACGACCGCTTGAAACGCCTGATGCTTTCGGAGGGTGAACCCGGCTGAGGCATCGTCTATGCTCCCGGCGTTTTCAATCGCCTGCCTTGGGAGATCCCCGTCGATGGACGAGAGCCCGACCCCCGACTTCCGCCAGAGCATCGCCGAGACCGCAGCCAATATCCTGCTCGAGATCGAAGCCGTGCATATCCGCCCGGAAGAACCTTTCACCTTCACCTCCGGCCGCCTCAGCCCGGTCTATGTCGATTGCCGCAAGATCATCTCCTTCCCGCGCGCACGAAAGAAGCTGATGGAGATGGGCGTCGAGCTGCTGGCCCAGAGAGCCGGTTTCGAGCAGTTCGACGCGGTCGCCGGCGGCGAGACGGCGGGCATTCCGTTCGCCGCCTGGATCGCCGATCTGCTCGGCCTGCCGATGCTCTATATCCGCAAGAAGCCGAAGGGCTTCGGGCGCAACGCGCGGATTGAAGGCAGTTTCGAGGACGGCGCCCGCATTCTTCTGGTCGAGGATCTCGCGACGGACGGCGGCTCCAAGCTCTCCTTCATCGACGCGATCCGCGAGGCCGGCGGCGAGGTCGCGCACTGCTTCGTCGTCTTCCACTACGGCAATTTCCCGGAGAGCACGGCCTCGATGAAGGAAAAGGGCGTGGACCTGCACGGGCTTTGCACCTGGTGGGACGTTCTCGCCGCGGCCGAGAAGCGCGGCTTCACGCAGGCGCAGCTTGCCGAGGTGCGGCAGTTCCTGCGCGACCCGGACGGCTGGGCCGCGTCCCGCGAGACCATCGAAACCTGATTCAATCAAGGAAGAGC
Organism: Nisaea acidiphila; assembly: GCF_024662015.1. NCBI lineage: Bacteria > Pseudomonadati > Pseudomonadota > Alphaproteobacteria > Rhodospirillales > Thalassobaculaceae > Nisaea > Nisaea acidiphila. Next base: position 735,634 of record NZ_CP102480.1, read on the forward strand.
AAGGCACCGGGAGGGCCGATATGCTGAAGATCCTGGGACGGAACAATTCGAGCAACGTGCAAAAAGTGACCTGGCTTTGCGGCGAACTTTCGATCCCCAACGAGCGTGAGGATTTCGGCGGCGCCTTTGCCAATACGAAGGACGAGTATTACCTCTCCCTCAACCCGAACTCCCGGGTGCCGACCATCATCGCGGACGATTTCGTGCTCTGGGAGTCGAACGCGATCGTCCGATATCTCTGCAACAAGTACTCGAAAGGCGATATGGCGCCCGCCGATCCGCGCGATTATGCCGATGCTGACCGCTGGATGGACTGGAAGCACACGACGCTTCTGCCGCTTATCACGCCGATCTTTTGGGGCCTGGTGCGAACCCCGGAAGCCGAGCGCGACCATGCCGCGATCGACACCGCGCGCAAGGCTATGATCGACATTCTCTGGATCCTGGAAAAGCGTCTCACCGGCCGCGACTACATGATGGGCGACAGGCTGACCATGGCGGACATCCCCCTCGGCATGAACATCTACCGCTGGCTGACCCTGGTCGAGGATCGCCCGGCGATGCCGGCGCTGGAAGCCTGGTACGGCCGCATCGCGGCCCGCCCCGCCTTCAAGCAGCACGTTCTCGACATTCCGCTGACCTGATACGGCCGCGGCGCTGGAAAAGACCCGCGCCGCTTCTTATCCTCAAAGGGATCCGTTTCGAAAAAAGAGGTGAGCCAGATGCGGCGCCCGACCCGACTGTTCGTCCTCTGGCTGCTCCTCCTGACCGCGTCGCTCTCGCTTTACCGTCCCGCCGAGGCGCGCGAGCAGCTCGTCATCGGCATGACGCAGTTTCCGTCGACCCTGAACCCGATGATCGACGCGATGCTGGTGAAGACCTACGTGCTCGGCATGGCGCAGCGGCAGATTGCGATCTTCGGCCATGACTGGGAGCCGGTCTGCATCTGGTGCACCGAATTGCCGACCTTCGAGAACGGCCGCGCGAAACGTTTTCCTGTGCTCGATGCGGACGGGAAGCCGGCCGGCAAGGAAGGCGTGCGTACGACCTACACCATCAAGCCGGGCGCCTTCTGGGGCGACGGCACGCCGATCACGACGGAAGACGTGCTTTTCAGTTGGGAAGTCGGGCGTCATCCGGAGACCGGGGTCTCGGATCTCAACTCCTACCAGGAAATCGTCGATATCGAGGTGGAGGACGAGCGCACCTTCACGATCGTGCGCAACAAGATCGACTACCGCTACAACACGCCCGGCGATTTCAATCTCCTGCCGGCGCATCTGGAGCGGGACGCCTTCGCCGTTCCGCGCGATTACAAGACCCGCACGCTCTACAAGACCGCACCCGCGACACCCGGGCTCTATAACGGCCCCTACCGGGTCTCGGAACTCAGCGAGGGCGCGTATATCGTGCTGGTCCGCAACGAACATTGGCAAGGCAAGCCCCCCGCCTTCGAGCGCATCGTGGTGAAAACAATCGAGAAGACGGCCGCGCTGGAAGCCAACCTGCTGTCCGGTGCCATCGATTACATCGCCGGCGAAGCGGGCCTGACGCTGGACCAGGCACTCGGCTTCGAGAAGCGGCACAGCGAAACCTTCGACTTCATCTACAAGCCCGGCCTGATCTACGAACATATCGAGTTCAATCTCGATAATCCGATCCTGGCGGATGTAAGGGTCCGCCGTGCATTGCTGCACGCGATCGACCGGCAGGCGATCTCCGATCGGCTCTTCGCCGGCAACCAGCCGGTCGCGCATGGCGCCGTCAATCCGCTCGACTGGGCCTACCACAAGGACCTGCCGACCTATCCGTTCGATCCGGACCGCGCGGCCGCACTGCTGGACGAGGCGGGCTGGAGCAAGATCGAGGACGGCATCCGCCACAGGCCGGACGGTACACGGCTCAGCCTCGAGATCATGACCACCTCCGGAAACCGCATCCGCGAACTGGTGGAGCAGGTGCTGCAGAATTTCTGGAAGCAGGTCGGCGTCGAGGTGACGATCCGCAACGAACCGGCCCGGGTCTTCTTCGGCGAGACGGTGCGCAAGCGCGCATTCCCCGCGATGGCGATGTTCGCGTGGCTCTCCGCGCCGGAATCTCTGCCGAAGACCACGCTCTACTCCACCTCGGTCCCGACCGAGGCGAACAACTGGTCGGGACAGAACGCGACCGGTTACAGGAACGCCGAGATGGACCGGCTGATCGACGCCATCGAGGTCGAGCTCGACCGGGAGAAGCGCCGCGCGCTCTGGGCAGAACAGCAGACCCTCTATGCGACCGACCTGCCGGTGCTCCCGCTCTACTTCCGCTCCAACGCCTACATCCTTCCGAAATGGCTGAAGGGGCTGCGCCCGACCGGGCATAAATACAGCTCCACCTACTGGATCGAGCAGTGGCGCGACAGCTCGGACGCGAACTGACCGGCGCATGACTGCGTTCCTCATCCGCCGCCTCGGCCAGGCGCTGCTCGTGCTCTGGCTCATGTCCTTCGTGACATACGGGCTGCTGGTCTTGATGCCGGGCGATCCGGTCGACCTGATGCTGGCGGGCGATCCGAACGTGACCGCGGCCGACGTGACGCGGCTGAGAGCCCTCCATGGGCTCGACCGCCCGTTCATAGAGCGCTACGGCGAGTGGCTCGGCAACGCCGTGCAGGGAGATTTCGGCTATTCCCGCCTCTTTGCCGCACCGGTCACCGACATCCTTGCGCCGCGCCTGTTGAACTCGCTTCTGCTGATGGGGCTGGCCTTCGCGCTCGCCGTCGCCATCGCCCTGCCGGCCTCCGTGCTCGCTGCGAGGCATCCGGGCAGTCTGGCCGACCGTGCGATCAACCTCTTCTGCTTCGCCGGCATCTCCGTGCCGCCCTTCTGGCTCGCCCTGCTGCTGATCCTGCTCTTCGCGGTCGCGCTGGGGCTTTTCCCGGCGAGCGGCATGGCGACGATCGGCGACGGCGGGCTCGCCGACCGAGCGGCGCATCTCGTGCTCCCCGTCCTCACGCTGGCCGCCGCCAGCGTCGCGCAATATACCCGGCACGGCCGGGCGGCCATGGTGGAAGTGCTGCGCGAGGACTATATCCGCACCGCCCGCGCCAAGGGCGCCCGCGAGCGCACGATCCTCTGGCGTCACGGCTTCCGCAACGCGCTGATCCCGCTGGTCACCATCATGGCACTCGATTTCGGCGCGCTCTTTTCCGGCGCTCTGATCACCGAGACCATGTTCGCCTATCTCGGCATAGGCAAGACGATCTACGACGCGGTGATGGGGAACGATTTCAACCTCGCCCTCGTCGGCCTGCTGCTCGCCACCGCCGTCACGCTCGCGGCCAATATCGCAGCCGACGTCGCCTACGGCCTGATCGACCCGCGCATCCGGCTCACGGGAAGGAAGTCGGCATGAGCGACGAATATTTCCTCCCGCTCCGCCGGCGCGGCCCGCTCGCACGTCTCCGGGCGAACGGCGCCGCCGCACTCAGCCTCACCTTCCTCATCCTGCTCCTGCTCGCCTGTTTCTCGGCACCGCTGATCGGCGCAGCGCTCGGCCTCGACGCCACAACGCCGGACCTGTTCAGCATCTCCGCACCGCCGTCGGCCGCGCATCCGCTCGGCACCGACGAAATCGGCCGCGACCTGCTGTTGCGCCTGCTGGAAGGTGGCCGGGTCTCGCTTACGGTCGGCATCGCCGCAGCGCTCAGCGCGAGCGCCATCGGCACCCTGCTCGGCCTGCTGGCGGGCTGGCGCGGCGGCATTCTCGACGCAATTCTGATGCGGCTCGCGGACGGGGTGATATCGCTGCCGCTTCTGCCGCTGCTGATCGTGCTCGCCGCGGTGGACCCGGAGAAAGCCGGGGTGCCGGCCTCCCTCGTCCATTCGGAGAGCTTCAGCCTCTACCGGATCGTACTGATCATCGCGCTGGTCGGCTGGACCACGACGGCGCGTCTGGTGCGCGGATCCGTGCTGAGCCTGCGCGAGCGGGATTTCATCGAAGCCGCCCGCGCGCAGGGGCTGCCGCCGTCCCGCATCCTCTTCCGACACCTGCTGCCGAACGCCGCATCGCCGATCCTGGTCGCGGCCACGCTCACCATCGGCAACGTGATCCTGTTCGAGAGCGTGCTGAGCTTCCTCGGTCTCGGCGTACAGCCGCCGATTCCGAGCTGGGGCAACATGCTGACCGGTGCACAAGAGCTGATCGCCGGCGCGCCGATGCTCGCCATCTGGCCCGGCCTGCTCATCTTCGCCGCCGTGATCGCCTTCAATTTCCTCGGCGACGGGCTGCAGGAGGCGCTGGATCCCCGGGCCGGGCAAAGACGAACCCGATGAAACATCGCGCCGCATTGACGCCCCCGAAGGCGCTCTCTAGCTTCACAGCCATGACCCGCTTGCGCGCTCTCACCCTCATGCTGCTCTTCACCGCCACGCTCGGCCTTGCCGCCTGCGAGGAAGAGCAGCCTACCGTGGTCAACCGGCGCGACGCCAAGCCGCCGACCGGACAGGGTCAAACCGGTGAAGTCTGCGTGCTGGTGCGGAACCGCACGCCCTTCACCATCACCGGCCGGGTGCAGTTGAAGACGCGCGAGCGCACCAGCTTCCGGATCGCCCGCAACGGGCGGAACAAGATCTGTCTGGTCGGGACTTTGTTCGGCGGCGACACGGTCTCGCTGGTCGTGACCAACTTCATGACCCTGCCGCTCTTCTCCTGCTATGTGCGCTTCGATCAGTCGATCGACATCTATGCCCGCCCGCATCCCGACGGGGGCTGGCTCTACAACGCGCCCTGTTCGTAAGGAAGCGGGCCGAAGCGACCCGGCCCCGACCAAGAAAATTCAGGAAACCAGTTCCGGCTGCAACGTCTTCACGTGCCGGCGTACCGCCTGGATCACCGGCAGGCCGCCCAAGGCCATGACATCGACCGGGGCCTTGCCGCGGAACGGGCCGTTGGCATTGCCGGTGGTGACCCAGCAATCCGCCTCGTCCTCGTCCAGCGCCTCCTTCATATCGCGATAGAGCGCGACCAGGGAGGATGTCCGCTCGAGCTGATCGACGGAGAGAACGCCCTGCCAACTGCCGTCGCTCATCGCCGCCCAAGTGCCTTCATCGACGTTCATGAGCTTAGCCGCGGTCTTCGCGGGGACCTGCCAGAGATCGAACAAACCCGCGATGGTCCTGACCGCCACCGGTGTCAGTTCCTTGCGCTCTTTCACCCGTTGGAAACGGCCCGCCGACTGGCTGTCACCACCTGACATATTTCTGGTTGTCTCCATCTGAATGGCACCTTGCCTTTTCTGACGCCCGACCTCCCGTCGGAAGGCGCCAAAACACGATATGCCGGTCTTTTCCGATCATTCATTTTTTATCGCGAATTTTAGACTAACGGCGTAACCACCTATTTGAAAGAGAATAATATTTAGCACTTCAGCTACATTTTAACTGATATGCCTTATCTAAAATTCTTAGCTTTTTTTCTTAAATGATTGATTTTTATGAAATGGAGATCTGAACAATAATCCGGTCTCGATCAACGGTCCTTTGGCGCGGAAAGCCGGTCGAGCCGCAGCCGGTCGTGGCTGTCCGTCAAGCGCCGCTGAACGGCGAAAACCACTACCGTCACACCGATTGCCGTCGCGCCGGCGATGAGGAACATCACCAATAGTTGATATTTGACGGCTTCGACGGGATCGATCCCGGCCAGAATCTGACCGGTCATCATGCCCGGCAGGTAGACCAGCCCCGTCGCCGCCATTGAATTCACGGTCGGCGTCAGCGCGGTGCGGAGCGCAGAGCGGGTCATCGGCAGCACGGCCTGCCGGAACGACCGGCCGAGCGCGAGCTGCGCCTCGACCCCCGCCTTGCCATCCACCAGCGCCATGGTGATCGCCCGGATGGCGAGCGCGACGCCGGTCATGCAGTTGCCAAGCACCATGCCAAGCAAAGGCAGCAGATAGCGTGGGTGGTACCAAGGATCGGCCGTGACCTGCGTCGTCAGCGCGAAGCCGAGCATCAGCAGGGCGGCGAAAGACATCGCTCCGGCACCGAGGCCATATCCCCAGAAGCCTTTCAGCTTCCGGTCCTGCCGCGCCATCGCTTCGTATCCGGCAAAACCGAGCATGGTGGCGACGGCGAGACCGGTCCAGAACGGCGAGACCGTAGTCAGCAGAAAGTCGAGAATCAGCCCGATGAGCAGCAATTGCACCACCATGCGCACCGACGCGATGGCCAGGCTGCGGGCGAGGCCGAGTTCGAAGGCGATCGAGACGGCACCGTTGATCAGAAGCAGCAACGCCGCGAGCGCGAGATCCGCATAAGAGAGCGCCTCATAGGTCACGATGCCGCCTCTTCGACAAGCAGGCCGTCCTCCAGCCGGAAGCCCCGCGCCCCGACACGGGCGAACTGACTGCTATCGTGGGTGACGAATAGGCAGCAGCCCCCGGCAGCGCAATGCTCTGAGACCAGCCTCTCGACCGTTTCCGTCGCCGCATCGTCCAGCGCCGCCGTCGGCTCGTCCAGCAGGAGGCAACGAGGTTTGTTCTCGAGCAGCCGGATCAGCCCCAGCCGCTGCCGCTCTCCGGTCGAGAGCCGGGCAACGGACCAGTCGCCCGCCTCGGGGTCGAGACCGAGGCGCTCGGCAAACTCCCGGCAGGCGGACCAATCGCCGAAATGGGCAGCAACTCCGTCGGCCCACCAGCCGGGCTCGGCCGGCAGATAACCCACTTGCCGCCGCCAATCGGGTGCGGGCATTGACCCGCGATCGTTTCCTTCGAGAGCAACGCTTCCGCCGGCCGGATCGAGATCGGCAATGGCACGAAGCAACAGGGACTTTCCGGAACCGGAGCGACCGCGCAGAGCGACGCAGGTGCCGGCTGCGACGTCCAGATCGACTGGTCCGACGTGGAGGCTGGTGAGCCCCCGGATCTCAAGCACCTGCCACTCCGTCCGAACTGCAGCAGCCGTCTCCGAGCTGTATCGGGGGACAGGGGACGGTTCCATAGGAACAGAAGACGCAACAATCTCCCGGCTTCGGCTTCAGCAAAGTCCCACACCCCTTACAATCGTAGAACCACTGGCAGGCATTCAGGGGCATCGCTTCCCGCTCCCGATGCCCGCAATGCGGACAAGTGAGAACCGAATGTGTGACGATCTCTGCCGGATCAACCAACGCCTCTGGTCTCCAATGCGCTACAGCGCGGACAGACCGCCGGGCCGAGAATGCGGCTTGCGGTCAGCTTGCCCGCGGCAGGCGATCCTCGACGAGCTGGCTCCAGTAGCTTGCGCCCCAGGGCAGGGCCTCGTCGTTGAAGTCATAGCCGGCATTGTGCAGCATCTTGCCCTCGCCGCCGCCGCCATTGCCCATCCAGATATAACAGCCCGGCTTCTTCTCGAGCATAAAGGCGAAATCCTCACCTCCCATGCTCGGGGTCGGGTCGCGGACAACCTTCTCGCCGCCAACGAGGCGCTCGGCGACCTCGGCCGCCATCGCGCTCTCGGCATCGGAATTCACGGTCGGCGGATAGCGCTTCTCGTAGCGCAGCTCCGCGGTCGCGCCGAAGCCCGCGCAGACGCCATCGATGATCTGCTTCATTTTCGGCTCGATCATGTCGCGCACTTCCGGTCGGAAGGAGCGGGTCGTGCCGGCGAGCTGCACCATGCCCGGGATGACATTGTAGGCGTCGCCGCCATGGATCTTGGTGACGGAGACCACGACCGCGTCCATCGGGTCGACATTGCGGCTGGCGATACTCTGCAGCGCCGTCACCACCTGGGCGGAGACCAGGATCGGGTCGATGCCGAGATGCGGCATCGCGCCGTGGCCGCCGACGCCCTTGATGTCGAGCTCGAACATGTCGTAGGCGGCCATCATCGGCCCCGGACGGACCGCGACGGTGCCGACCGGCATGCCCGGCCAGTTATGCATGCCCCATACGCTGTCGACCGGGAACTTGTCGAACAAGCCTTCCTCGACCATCACCCGGCCGCCACCCTCGTTCTCTTCGGCCGGCTGGAAGATGAACTGTACGGTGCCGGAAAAATTGCGGGTCTCGGCGAGGTATTTCGCCGCGCCGAGCAGCATCGTGGTGTGTCCGTCATGGCCGCAGGCGTGCATCTTGCCCGGGTTTTCCGAGGCGTATTCGGCACCGGTCTGCTCTGTGATGTCGAGCGCATCGATATCGGCGCGGAGCCCGATCGCCCCGCCCTCTCCGTTGCCCTTCAGCGTGCCCACCACGCCGGTGCCGGCGAGCCCTCGGTGCACCTCGATACCGAAGCTTTCCAGCTTCTCGGCGATGAAATTGCTGGTCCAGTGTTCCTCGAAGGCGGTTTCCGGATGGCGGTGCAGTTCGCGCCGCCACGCGGTCATCTCCTCGTGAAACTCGGCGATCCGGTTGTAGATGGGCATCGGAAGACTTCCTGTACGAGACCTACTCAGAAGGCCGCGTTGGCGGCCGAGGTGAAGCGGAGGACATTGTCCGCCGGGTTGTGGGTCTCGTGCACGCCATCGTCTGTCTTGATGCGGGCCGGGACACCGTTCTTGATCACCATACGGTGGTTCGTCCGATCCGCAACCCGGTCGATATCGGCGATCGGATCGCCGTCGACGATCAGCAGGTCCGCATGCATGCCTTCGGCGACAATGCCGCGGCCCTCCAGCCCCATCAGATCGATGCCGTTCCGGGTCGAGAAAACGATCGCGTCCATCGGCTTGATGCCGATCTCGGTCATGTAGCGAAGCTCGAGCGCGTTTTCGCCGTGCAGGTTGAAGGGCGTGCCGGCATCGGTGCCCATGGCGATCTTGCCGCCCGCCTCGTAAAACATCCTGATCGACTGGATATGCCGCTCCTGCACCCGGACCGCTTTCTCGACCGCCTGCGCCGGGACGCCGTTGTCCCGGTTGGCGACGATATTGCGGACCGCCGCCAGCGTCGGCACGAGATAGGTCCCGGCGTCCAGCATCTCCTTCAGGCACTCGTCGTCCATGAAGATCCCGTGCTCGATGGAGGCGACACCGGCGCGGACCGCATTCAGAATGCCGAGACTGCCCTGCGCGTGGCTCGCGGTGCGCTTGCGGAACCGCAGTCCCTCGGCGACGCCCGCCGCCATCTCCTCTGCGGTGAAGTGCGCATCCTCGGGGCTGACGCCCGGGGTCATGACGCCGCCGGTCGCCATCATCTTGATCAGGTCGGCCCCTGCGTGGATCTGCTCGCGCACGGCCTTGATCACCTCGTCCGCGCCGTCCGCGATGCGGCCGTTGCGGTTGCCGTGGCCGCCGGTCATGCAGATCACCTTGCCGGAACAGAGAATGCTCGGACCGATCTGCACGCCGCTGTTGCAGGCGTCCCGCACGGCGAGTTCGAGGTAATCCTTGCCGCCGCAATCGCGCAGCGCCGTGATCCCGCTCATGAGCGATTGCTGGGCATGCTTGAAGGCCGCCATGGTGACCTGGCCCGGCGTCATGGACGCCTGCGCGGCGGCGGGGTTGCCCTCGCCCCCCATGGTCAAATGCACATGGCAATCGACCAGGCCCGGCAGCAGCGTGCCGCCCGTGAAATCGACACGGAACCCGGTGAAGCCCTGGAAACGGTCCAGCGGCGCCAGTTCGGCGATCCGCCCGTCCCTTACCATCACCCCATGAGCTTCGAGCGTGGCGCCGCTTCCGTCGAGAATGGTGCCGCCTTCGTAAAGGGTTTCTTCGGTCATCAGATATCCTTGGCCGGGCGCGCGAGCGCCCGCGTTGTTCTGCGTCGTATTTAAATATGAACTACGGAAGGCAGGTCGGCCAGAGCCGCATCGATCCGTGCCCCATTCAACACCGGAGACTGGGCGCCGGGCAAGGTACAGATTATACCGCTGGCGACTGTGGCGCGGCACACAGAATCCGGAAGGTTTTCCCCACGGTCGAGCGCTGCCGCCAGCGTGCCGCAGAAGGCGTCTCCGGCGCCGACCGTATCGAGCGGATGGATCGGCAGGGCCGGAACCTGAAAGCAGCCGTCTTCATGGGCGACGACGACACCCTCCGCCCCGATGGTGACGATCCCGGTGCCGCGGCAGAGCCCGGCAAGACCGCGTGCGAGATCCGCATTCTCCAGGCCGGACGTATTGCCAAGAAGGCCCATCGCCTCCTCCTCGTTGGCGATGAGGATATCGACATCCCGCAGAGCCTCTCGCGAGAGCGGACCGAGCGGCGCGTCATTCAGGATCACCCGGCAACCTTTTGCCCGGGCGCGCCGGATTGCATCCTCCGTGTCCGACTGCGGCAGCTCCATCTGCAGAAGCAGTGTCGTCTCCGATCCGAGAAGGCTGTCCGCAAGCCAATCCGACGAGACTTTCATATTCGCCCCGCTGGCCACCAAAATCTGATTCTCGCCGCTCTCCTCGACCGAGATCACCGCAGTGCCGGTGACCGCATCCACCGCATGGACATGTTCGGTATCGACGCCGGCAGCATGCAGCGCCTCCAGGCACGGCGCCGCGTTGGTGTCCTGTCCGACGGCACCGACGAAACGCACCTCGGCCCCGTCTCGCGCGGCGGCAGCCGCCTGATTCGCGCCTTTGCCGCCGGGGCAGAAACTGTAGCCGTCGGTCAGCACGGTCTCGCCAGGCCGCGGCAATTTCCGGAATGAAAAGAACAGGTCGGCGTTTATGGACCCGAAGACGACGATCATGATCTGCTTTCGCCCGGCGCTCTGTGATAGTAAGCCCCTCTAGATACGAAAAAACGTCCGGTCAGCACATGATTTATCCCGTCATCCTCTCAGGCGGTTCCGGCACCCGGCTCTGGCCGGTCTCCCGCGCGCTCTATCCGAAGCAGCTTCTGCCGATGCTGAGCGACCGGACCATGCTGCAGGAAACCGCGCTGCGCTTTCCGGAGGGCGCCGGTTACGGACCGCCTGCGGTGATCTGCAATGCTGAGCACCGTTTCGCGGTCGCCGAGCAGATGCAGGACATCGGCGCGAAACCGTCGGCGATCCTGCTGGAACCCGCCGGCCGCAATTCCGCCCCAGCCGCCGCTGTCGCGGCACTGCATATCGCGGACATCGACCCGGATGGGCTCGTTCTTCTACTCGCCTCCGACCACCGGGTCGAACGGCCCGGCGCCTTTCGTGCCGCTGTCGAGACCGGCGCGGTCGCGGCCCGGGCCGGGCGGCTCGTTACCTTCGGAATAACGCCGGACCGGCCGGAGACAGGCTACGGCTATATTCATCGCAATGGCGCGCTCGACGACATGGACGGTTGCTTTGGCATCGAGCGTTTCGTCGAGAAACCCGATCTCGCGACGGCGGAGCAATATCTCGCCGCCGGCGACTATTTCTGGAACAGCGGCACCTTCCTTTTCCGGGCACGCGATTTCCTCGCCGAGCTGAAACGTCTCGCGCCGGACATCCTCGAAGCGGCGAAAGCCGCACTTGAAAAAGGCATCGCTGATCTCGACTTCCACCGCCTCGACGGAGAGGCCTTCGCGAAGGCGCCGTCGATCTCGATCGATTACGCGGTGATGGAGAAGACTTCGCTCGGCGCCATGGTGCCGCTCGATGCGGGATGGTCCGATGTCGGCTCCTGGAGCGCGCTTTGGGCGGTCCAGGACAAGGACGCGGACGGCAATGCCGTGCAGGGCGATGTCTGGCTGCATAAGAGCACGAACAATCTCGTGCGCGCGGAATCCCGGCTGGTCACAGTGATTGGAGCCGAGGATCTGATCGTGGTCGAGTCCCCCGACGCCGTTCTGATCGCCGCGAAAGGTGCGGACCAGGACGTGAAGCTCGCGGTCGAGGCACTGAAGGAAAGCGGCCGCCCGGAGGCGATCAGCCATGCAACGACCCACCGGCCCTGGGGCAGTTACAGGAATATCGACAGCGGCGACGGCTACCAGGTCAAGCGCATCACGGTCTCGCCCGGCGGGCGGCTCTCGCTGCAGAGTCACGCGCACCGGGCAGAGCACTGGACGGTGATTTCCGGCGGCGCACGCGTCACCCGGGGCCCCGCACTTGACCGGCTCGACGTCATGCATCTCGACCCGGACGAGTCGGTCGACATTCCGCTCGGCTGGATCCATCGCCTGGAGAATCCGGGCACGGTCCCGCTCATCATTGTCGAGGTACAGTCGGGCAGCTATCTCGGCGAGGACGATATCGAACGCTACGACGATCAGTACGGACGATGACCGACGGCAATTGGGATGCCCCCGGGTTCGACGCCCCCTTTCGCGCGCGCTTCGAGGAATTGCTGCGCTGGCGCCGCGACGTCCGCGAGTTTCGCACCGAAGCGCTGCCGGACGGCATCGTCGAGAAGCTGGTCGGTTTGGCGGCGCTCGCCCCCTCCGTCGGCTACAGCCAGCCCTGGCGCTTCGTCTCGGTAGAAGACGAAGCGCGCCGCGCGGCGGTCCGGGAGAGTTTCGAGCAAGCGAACCAGGACGCATTGGAAGGCTATGGTGGCGAGCAGAAACAGCTCTATGCCCGGCTGAAACTCGAAGGCCTCGACCGGGCGCCGGCACAGCTCGCGGTCTTCACCGACCACGGGACCGAGCGCGGCCATGGCCTCGGGCGCCAGACAATGCCGGAGATGCTGGACTATTCCACCGTGACGGCGATCCACACCTTCTGGCTCGCCGCCCGGAGCCACGGGATCGGCGTCGGCTGGGTCTCGATCCTGGACCCGGACCGGGTGACGGCGGCGCTCGAGGTGCCACAAGGCTGGCATCTCACCGCCTATCTTTGTGTCGGATATCCCGAAGCGGAGGAAGACAGGCCGAAACTTCAGCAGGTCGGCTGGGAGGAGAAGGCGGCGGAAAGCCGCGCGCTTCTCAAGCGCTGAGGCCCTCTGCCGCCACGGGCATTTCCGGTTTCCGTCAAAGATCCTTGATCAGAAGCAGGTAATGCTTCGAGTCCGTCTCCCAGCCATCCTTCGCGATCAAGCGATGTTCGGTCTCCCGAAAGCCTTGCTTGCGATAGAGACGGATCGCGCGTTCGTTCAGGTCGGTCACGATGATGCTCATCCGCCGGAACCCGGCGGCACGCGCCTGACGCGCCGCCTCTTCCAGCAGCGCCGTGGCGAAACCGCGCCGCTGGAAACCGTCGTAGGTTGCCAGCACATTGACGTACCAGGTATTGAGCGCCGCATTCTCAAGTTCGATCAGCGGAACGAACAGGGCCGGCGTATCGCGGTCGATCGCCTCCGGTGCACCGCCGATCGGATAACCGACCAGAGCGCCCGCGATATCCTTGCCGGACATCGCGATCGTCGCGTTCCGGTAGGAGAAAGAGCCTTCCTCGCGCCGGGCTCGGCGCTGGCCGACATCCCAGACGCTTTCGCCTTCCTCGGCCATGCCTTGCCAGATATGGAGCGGCAGCCCCTCTCCGGCGAGATTGATGAGCTGCGCGAGCGCCCGCGCATCGTCTTTCCCGGCGCGTCGTAAATAGCGGATCTGTTCCTTCATGGTTCGGTTTCCTTCACTGCTGCTTCCGTTTGAAACGGCGCGGAGCATCAGGGAAAGCCTGCCTGCGGTATAGTGAACGCACCGTACAGTCGCGCCGTCCGGTTCCAGCTTGTGATTTCAATCACTTACAAACATGCCGCGCACGGGTTTGCCTCCCGCCGCGTCATAGCCGTACTTTCGGTACAGTAAATTCGGGAGCGCATCGGATGCGAAAGGGTGAAGCGACACGCGAAAGGCTGATGGATATCGCCGAGACGGCGATCCTCGCCAAAGGGTTCGCGGCGACCTCCATCGAGGAGATCATCGCCGAGGCGCAGATCACCAAAAGCGGCTTCTTCTATCATTTCAAGGACAAGAATGAACTCGCCCGGGCCCTTCTGAAACGCTACGTGGCACGCGAGGACGCTCTTTTCGACAAGCTCTTCGCCAAGGCAGCGGACCTGCATGACGATCCGCTGCATATTTTTCTGATCAGCCTGAAGCTGCTCGCAGACATGATGGCGGATCTGCCGAACGCGCATCCGGGTTGCCTGATCGCCTCCTACTGCTATCACGAGCGGCTGTTCGACGCCGAGGTGAAGGAGCTCAACAGGCAGGCCGTGCTCAAGTGGCGCCACCGCTTTGCCGAGGCTTTCGAGACGATCAGCAAACACTACCCGCCGCGCGACGCCGTCAGCACCGACGCCCTTGCGGACATGGTCTCTAACACTGTCGAAGGCGCGATCATCATGTCGAAAGCCCTGAACGAGCCCAAAGTGTTGGCGGAGCAGATCCTGCTGCTTCGGTCCTATGTGAAACTTCTGTTCCAGCCTCTCCCGGCCTGAGATCAGTCGCGCGTCCGGAACCGGCCTGACTGGATCACGAAAATCGCCGCCAGCGGAACAATCACCGTCAGCGCCGCTACGACGATCAAAAGCATGCCGAGTTCGCTATAATCGGCAGGCACCGTGATTTCACCCGTGGTCCGGTCCTTCACTTCCCGGGTGACCAGGAAGATCTCGTTCACATATTTCGTGCCCATCGCCCGTGCCGAAAGCGCCAGGTTCACGAAGGACGCCATCACCGCGAAAAAAGTTGCCTTCAAGTGTGACGGCGCATTGCGGGCGATCCAAGCCAGCATCGGGATCATGGAGACCTGGGCCAGCGGTGACTCGATCGCGGTGTCGAGGATGGCAATGAACCGCGCATCGACGACACCGCCTGTAAGCGGCGCGGTCCATTCGTGAAGGCCGTAATACAGCCCGATATTCGGCAGCGAGAGAACGCCGGCGAAGACCGTCAGCAGGGCAACGATATAAGCGATCGAGCGGCTCGCCATCAGCGGCCGCAGAACCACCATGCCGACCAGCGCCAGCGCGGCGCTGATCAGGGTCAGCACGGAGATGAACTGCTGGTCGAAACCGAGCATGTCGATCTCGAACCAGGTCGCCCCGGGGCCCGGCCCCGGCACCGCCCTGAAGAAGAAAACGATCGTCGAAGTCCCGATAAGGGCAAGCCTTTGCGCCGGCGCCAGTTCCGGAAGCAGCCGAGAGATCAGGAAACAGACGATCGCCATGGAGCCGGCGAACACGATCTCCTGGGAATAGGCGAGACCGCTGAGGCCGATGGAGACGGTGAAGACACCGAAGGCGAGACTGCCGCCGAAGATCCACCAGTTCGGCGTCGCCTCGCCGTCCGGCCGGAACAGCATGGCATCCACTTCGTGCGGGTCGACGCCTGCTGCCACAAGCTCCTTCGCCCGCCGGCGCAGCATGCCCCCCCCGAGAATGACCCCGGCGATGGAGATCGCGGGAACGGCGAGGGCGATCAGGTGGATATCGGCATAGATCACCGCCTTCTCCGACTCGCTCATCAGCTCGACGCCGTCGAACATGGTGATATTGATGACCGCTACCAGCGCAATGCCGCCGATAAGCGCAAAACGGCCGAGCATCTGCATCGTCGTGTGCATCGCCTTGATCTCGTCCTCGGCGAAAGGCTCGCCATCCTCGTCGAGGGCGGGTACGGCCTCGACCGTCATGGCGTCGGCGACGGCGTCCTGCAGAACGAACCCCATGGGCGCAAGCAGGGTGCTGATCACGAACCAGACGGTGGCCGGAAATATGGCGGTCATCGCCACCGTATGCGCGATCAGGCCGTACATGATCAGCAGGCTCGCCGCGATCAGCGCGGCGCCGAGATAGACCAGAGAGCCTTTCCATTTCCAGATGATGTCGACCAGATGGCCGACCGGCATCTTGAGTGCCCAGGGAATACCCGCCCAAAATCCGAGCCCCGCGAGGAACGCCGCCGACAGATCCAGATACTCCTTCACGAAGAAGGTGCCGACGATCGAGGTCAATCCGGAGATGCCGTAGGCAAGATAAACCATCAGCGGCGGCAGGTAGGACCAGCGCATCTGTTCGATCAGACCGGCGAAGGTCTCGTGCAGCCAGCCCGTACGTGAAGTGATCGTCATCGTCCCTCCTGCCCGTCCGGGACGCAGCGGGCCAACGCCGCCCCCGCATACGCCGATTGAAGAATGAAGCCCGTCAAACCAACCGCCGGGTCCGCCGTTGCATGGTATCGGAAGTTCGGTCGGAATGCCGTATCGCAAACATGCGGATATTCCCTACTCTCCGCTGCGGTGCCTGCTGGCAAGGCAATCCAGTGATCGCGCCACGTCTTCGATAACCGTCGCCCATTGACCGCGCACAAGCTGCCGGAACAGCCTGGCTCCGGGATAGGCCGGGCTGTCTTCCCGCTCCCGGAACCAGAACCAGCTGCAGCCGAATCCCTTGGGCAACAGGACCCAAACAGGGGTCTCCGTGCAGGCTGCGACATGCGCCGTGGTGTTTGCCACTGTGATGACCAGGTCAAGCGACGCCACCGTTTCAGCGAATGAGCGCGTCGTGCCGAACGGATCGAAACCGTCGACACGCTGCACCGCTGGAAAGGCGGCGAGATCCGCTTCAACCGAACCGTATTGCAGCGAGAAGAAGCGGCAGTCCCGGCAATCCAGAATCCGTGCCCAGTCCGCGAGCAAGGTCGATTTGAGCGCACCGGCGAGCGAGGCGTCGGATTTCCAAGAGATCCCCACCCGTAACGGACCGCAATCTCCGTCGGGGCGGCGCGGAGGAACGCGCTTCCTCCGCATATCCGCCATCTGTTTCGGAGTGCCAGAGAAGAACCGCCCGACAAAATCCAACGGATAACCGGCGACCGGGCGCCATTCCGGAGCGCATTCATCGGGCTTCGGAGCCCTATCGCAGAAACGGATCTCCGGATGCTGCCACTGCAGAAGCTCTAAATTTCGCCGGTCGACCACAACGATCACCCGTCCGGCCGCTGCGCGCGCGCGCTCGAGAAAGAGGGAGAACAGCAACTCGTCGCCGATCTTATCCATGCTCCAAAGCAAAAGCGCACCGCCTTCGACAAGGCCTCCATCCCAGCGCGGCAAGTCCATGATCGGCGGCGTCCACTCGGGAACCCGGAACCTCTCGAGGCGGTCCCAGCCTTCCGTCAGAGCTCCATCGGTCAGCAACGCCCGCCCGAGTTCTCCTTGCGCCTCCCGGCTCGACGGATTGACCGCGAGGGCGCGGCGGAACCACCGTGCTCCCTCGGCCGGATCGTCGAGTTTTCGGTAACGCAAACCGAGATTCCGAAGCGTGCCGAAGTCGGCAGGGTCGAGTGCGAGCGCGCGGGCGAAGGCCGCTGCACCGCCGGAGTCATCCGCGATCAGACCCTCCAGCCGGGCAAGCGCGGCATGCGTCGCGCGATCGAGCGGGCGCACGAAGGCGGCCCGGCGAAGACATACCCGCGCATTTCCGTGACGTTCGCCACGCATTTCGGCATTGGCGAGGTTGATCAGACCGGCGCCATCTGCGGGCGCCATCAGGACGGCGCGGCGAAGCGCTGCCGGGTCGTCGCAGGCGACGCCCTCGAGCGTGAAAAGTTCGCGGTGCAACGGAACAAGCAGGTGGCGGGCGATTGCCGCCCTTGCCAGCCGGGCATATCTGCCCGATCGCTCTGGATCTCCAAGCCGCGCCGATGACAGACTGAGGAAATAGGCGCCTATCGGATCAGACGGCGACGCCAGAAGGCATTTCCGCGCCGCGGCCGCGCAGTCGGACCAGGCACCGGTCGCTGCATGCTCGGACGCCTGTCCGCGCCAGTCGTCCAGAAGCCGCGTATCAGGTTCCGCCATGCCCGAACAGCATGGTGATATTGATCCGGCGGTGGATATAGCCGTCTCGG
The DNA here is from genome assembly GCF_024662015.1 of Nisaea acidiphila. Lineage (NCBI taxonomy): Bacteria > Pseudomonadati > Pseudomonadota > Alphaproteobacteria > Rhodospirillales > Thalassobaculaceae > Nisaea > Nisaea acidiphila. The sequence goes on from NZ_CP102480.1 coordinate 753,286, forward strand.
AATGAGAAGCGGTCTGTCTCGTGGAACAGGCGTGAGTCGAAGAGCAAAGCCCGGTTCTCCCGATTGGCGACGCGGATCGGATTGTGCCTGTCCTCTCCGAGCGCGGCATAGATCTCTTCCGCCGGCGCCGTGTTGTAGCGCTCGAATGTCCAGTCCTTCGGGGCCGGCTTGCGGAAGACGAGCAGACCGCCTGTTTCCTTATCCAGATTGGACTCGGCGTGATTGATCCAGAAATTCACGTTCACGGCGGCAAAATCGGCATGCGGGTTAATACCAGACATGTGCTGATCGTACTTGTAGGCCCACATCAGCTTCAGCCCGTGCGGTCCGAGGATGCGGGGCAACCGCTCCCTGAGGCCACGGCCAATGGCGAATAGCAGCGGGTCGTTGAACCCTGAACGGTAATAGGCGCCGAGATACCCGGCCCCCTTGATCTGATGCCAGATCGTTGACTCGAAACAGAAGCGCCGGATCCGGGCCAGCGCCTCCTCGTTGAGCAGCGAGTCGATGGCCACCGCCTTCGGCTCCGCATCGAGATAGCTTTCCTCGATCGCCGCCCAATCGAGATCCGGGTTCATCGGATCCTCATCGTTCCAGCCGCTCGCCGCGATATGGACGAAACGATTGTAGGAGCGTCGGATGCGATCGTAGCGCTTATCGTCGAGCATGAAGGAGACCGCCTCCCGCTCCTCATCGCTCAGACCGTCGAGCAGTTCTCGGTAGGCCTTCCATTCCTCTTCGTAATCGGCCGGAAGGACGCCCCGTTCCGTCAGGTAACGATATTGTTCGGCATCGTGCTTGAGGCGATGGCGCGCACAGACGCGCTCGACAGGCGCAACCGGTTCAACCGGGAGATCGTCATAGTCGGATGCATCGTCCAGCGGCCGTCCATGGATCAGGCGGGCGCGCCGGGCATAAGGCTCGGCCGCTTCCTCAAACCTGTCGGACTCGATTAGCGTAACGCCCAAATTATACCAGAGTTCCTGATCGTTCGGGTGGCGCTCCAGAAGTTCCCGATAGAGCTGTTCGGCTTCGGCACCGAAACCGTTCTTCATCAGCTGATAGGCACTGTTGATCGAGCGAGCGCGGTCGGACGGCTGGGCGGCGGTGAGACGCGCCACGGCCGTCTCGATCCATTTCGCGTCGTCCGCCCTGCGCGCGGCCTCAAGCAACAATCCGCTCTGCGCCGCTGGATCGATGACGAAGGCCTGCAGCGCGGCGCGCAGTGCCACATGCGACTCGCCCTGCTCCGCGGCGGCTTCGGCGCGCAGGACATAGGGCCCGGCCCCCTCGGGCGCGAGGATTGTCGCCCGCCGTCCGGCGAGAACTGAGTCATCGCGCTTGCCTGCGCGGCGGCAGGCAAGCGCCAGGTTGGAATGGACCGCCGCCACGCCGGGCAAACCCTCGGCAGCCACCGCGTAGGCCGCGGCCGCATCGCCGTTGCGCCCCTGCCGAAAGCGGATGATACCGAGATAGAATTGCGCCGCTGGATGGCGCGGATTGGCATCGACGAACGCGACTAGTCCGGGCTCGGCCGCATCGGCCTGCCCGCTATCCACCAATTTGATCAGGCTACCAAGATCTTCGCTCATACCCGGTTCTTAGCGCGGAAGCGGCCGGGCGCCAATGGGCGAAAGACCGCAGCTTCAGACCCCGCCGCTCCAGCCGAACGGAAGCCCGACATAGTTCTCCGCGACATTCCGCCGACCGGTCTCCGTCCCGGTATAGAAATCGAGATCGGCAAACTGGATTTCATGATCGAACGCCGCGCCGTCCGGGAACTTGTGCAGCAAGCTGGTCATGAACCAAGAGAAACGCTGTGCCGCCCAGATACGCTTGAGTGCGAGGGCCTCGTAACCGTCCAGCTTTGCCGTCGATCCGGACTTGTAGAAATCGGCAAGTCCTTCGCTCAACAGCTTCACGTCGCCCGCGGCGAGATTGAGCCCTTTGGCGCCTGTCGGCGGCACGATATGCGCGGCGTCACCGGCAAGGAACAGCCGGCCGTGACGCATCGTCTCGCAGACGAAGCTGCGCATCGGCGTCACGTCCTTGCGGATGATCGTTCCCTCGTTGACGCGGAACCCGTCCTTGGCTTCGAGACGCTTGTGCAACTCGTCCCAGACCCGGCTGTCCGGCCATTCCTCAAGATTTTCGTCCGGGTCGCATTGCAGATAGAGCCGCGTCACTTCCGGAGAGCGCATGCTGAAGAGCGCGAAGCCGTCCTCGTGGCGGGAATAGATCAACTCATCCTGGGCTGGCGCCGCTTCGGCCAATACGCCGAGCCAGGCGAACGGATAAACCTTCTCGAACAGTCTCAGCTTCTGTTCCGGAATACTCTTCCGCCCCGCGCCATGGAAACCGTCGCATCCGGCGATGAAATCGCAGGCAAGGGTTTTCGTTTGGCCCTCATGAGTGAAAGAGAGAGATGGAGTATCGCTCTCGGCACCGTGGATCGCCACATCCTCCGCCTCGAACAGGATCTGCCCGTCGAATTCCTTTTTCAGAAGGATCAGGTCTTTGACGACCTCCTGCTGACCGTAGACGGTGACCTTCTTCCCACCGGTCAGGCTCGGAAAATCGATGCGCCGCTTCTCACCGCGGAACAACAGGTCTATGCCCTCGTGCGGCATGCCTTCCTTCGCGAGCCGTTCGCCGGCGCCCATCTCATGCAGAAACTCGACCGTAGGGTGCTCGAGGACGCCGGCACGGATACGGCTCAGGACATATTCCTCGGATCGCTGTTCGAGGATCACGCAATCGATCCCGTACCCCCGCAGCGTCTGGGCGAGCATCAGGCCGGCCGGCCCTGCGCCGATAATTCCAACTTGGGTCTTCATGGTCGTTTCCCCAGCATATTAATGTTTGTCAGTAAGCTAGTGGAGCAACGGCCGCTCAAGAAGAGCAGGACAGGACAATTTTTTGTACATTTCGGACAAGAGATCAGATATCCTTGTCTCGTTTCGCTTTCGGAACCGGAACCACCGGCGCGACAGATGAACGTTATTCCTTCCTTCACACTCTACGCAGACGGCAAAACGAATGTTGCGCCACAGTTCGTTCACATCGAAACGATTCCTCTCCGCAGCAAGAAAAACGATTGGATTATCCGGCCACACCGGCACCCAGAACTCTTCCAGATGCTGCTATTGACCCGCGGGCGTGCGGAGATGCGGCTCGAAGGGGACGATTTCCAGCTCGACGCGCCCGCTCTCACGGCGATCGCCCCGAATGCGGTGCATGGCTATGCGTTTCAGACCGATGTAGAGGGCTTCGTCCTCAGCGTGTCGGACGCCTATCTGAGGGAACTCCTCGGGGCGACGGGCGACCAGGAGGCAACGGACATTCTCGCCGCGTCCTGCGTGTTATCCCTTGCAGATCTGAAAGATGCCGTGGACGAAATGCGTGCCGCCTGCCAGCGCATCGCAGTCGAAAGCCAGGGCCGGCGCGTCGGAAGACAGGCCCGGCTCGGCGCCGACCTCATGCTCGTCTTCGGACTGCTGGCAGAACTCGGGCCTGACGGGCATGGCGGCAAGGTGGGAGAGTCGAGCGCGGATACGGTGCTATTCGACCGATTCCGGATGCTTGTCGAAAATCGCTACCGCGATCAGCTCTCGATCAGGGATTACGCCTCCGAGCTCGCCACCTCGGAGCGCACGCTGAGACGCACCGTCAAGGCCCGCTCGGGCCAGACCCCTCTCGAAATCCTCCGCCAGCGCATCATTCTGGAAGCGCAGCGCGATCTGCTCTATTCCGCGATGTCGGTTTCGGAAATCGCCTATGGGCTCGGGTTCCAGGATCAGGCTTATTTCTCGCGCTTCTTTGCCGCCGCCACAGGTCAGAGCCCGAGCCGCTTCCGGGAGAACCACAAATCGGGCTGGTCCGGAACCGTCGCCGACTAGGCCTGGCTGCGAACCGCCATTCCCGCGGCGCCTTCCGCGCGCCCTGAGAACTCCGGTACCAACCTGGACAAAAGCGTCAGGACCTGTTCCGCCTCACGCTGCCCGCCGGCCGCCTCGATCTCTTCCAGAGCCCGCGAAATCACGGCGAGATCCGCGGTCCTTGGAGACGCGGTGCGAATGCCGTCGATCGCCGTCGGCCGGAGGGACTCGGCATCGTGGAAGAGCTCTTCGTAGAGCTTCTCTCCGGGACGCGGGCCGGTGAACTCGATCGGAATGTCCTGGTCCGGCATGAAGCCCGAAAGGCGGATCATCTGCCGCGCGAGGTCGACGATCTTCACCGGCTCCCCCATGTCGAGCACGCAGATCGCCCCGTTTTCGCGCGTCGCCGCGTCCAGCCCGGCATCGAAAGCCGCGGCCTGCAGCACCAGCTCCACCGCCTCGCGCACCGTCATGAAATAGCGGGTCATGTCCGGATGGGTGACGGTCACCGGACCGCCGCGGGCGATCTGGCGCCGGAACAGCGGGATGACCGACCCGGTCGAACCGAGCACGTTGCCGAAGCGGACCGTGACGTAACGGGGGCCGCCCTTCTCCGCCTGCTCCCGATCCTTCGCCTGGCAATAGGCTTCCGCTGACCGTTTGGTCGCCCCCATGACGTTGGTCGGGTTCACTGCCTTGTCGGTGGAGATCAGCACCATCGCCTTGACGCCATGCCGCGCCACCGCGTCGGCGACGTTGCGCGTGCCGATCACGTTGGTCAGCACCCCGTCCACCGGGTTGGCTTCCACCAGCGGAACATGCTTCAGGGCCGCCGCGTGAAAAACGATATCGGGAGCGAACTCGGCGAAGCTCGCATTGAGTGCATCGGTATCGCGGACGTCCGTCAACAGCGCGCGGCGCGGCAGGTCCGGGTATCTCTCGGAGATCTCAAGATCGATCTGATAGAGCGGATATTCGCCCATATCCATCAGCGCCAGTTCGGCCGGGCCGAGAGCCGCAATCTGGCGCGAGAGCTCGCCGCCGATCGTCCCGCCCGCACCGGTGACCAGTATCCGCCGGCCGGAGATCAGATTGGCCACGCCCTTGCGGTCGAGCACTTTCTGCGGCCGGCCGAGCAGATCCTCGACGCTGACCTCGCGCACCGTTTCGGCCCGGTGCTCGGCGCCTTCCAACGATGCCATGCGCGGCATCCGCCCGACCGCCAGACCGAGATCGTTCGCCTTGTCGAGCAGTTCGCGCACCACCGCGCCATCTATGGATTGCCGCGTGATCACCAGGCGCTGCGGCGCCGTGTCCTTGCGCCGGAGCTCCGCGACGACCGCGTCCAGTTCGTTCAGCGTTCCCAGAACCGGCACACCGCGGATTGCGCGGCCGACCCGGCCGCCCCGGTCGTCGACGATGCCGACGACACGATATGGCGCGTCGCGCTCCCGCCCCATCTCCCGGATAAAGGCATCGGTCCCGTCTCCCGCTCCGATCAGCAACACCGGCACCCGGCTCGCGGCATTGCGTTCGAAGAGGCTGGAGAATGCCCCGTCTTTCACGAGCCGGTAGGCGAACCGCGGCCCCGCGAGCAGCAGGGTCAGGACGAAGAACTCGATAACCAGGAAAGAGCGCGGGAAATCGTCGAGCCGCGTGGCGAGAAACTGAACGGCGAGAAACAACGTGATGCAGAGCACGACCGCGCGGACGATCCGGCTGAGATCGCTCATCGAAGCGTAGCGCCAGACCGTGCGGTCGAGCCGCATGGAGAGGAAGACCAGCGCGGAAACGCCGGTAAAGGCGGCAAGCCCGAAGACCACGACCTCGCGCGGCCAGATCAGGATGTCCTGCCCGAGCCGCAAGGTCAGCGATATCAGGAAGGAGAGCGCCGCCATCCCGACATCGTGCAGGTAGGTCAGGAGACTGCGTTTAGACCCGAACATCAGCAAAAACTCATCCGTTCCGACGCCCGATCCGGGCCGAAATATCCTGCAAATCTAAACCAGATGAGCGGTCCAGTCTTGCCCCGCATGTTCATGCCGCGACTTGGGCCTTGATCCGGCCGCGGCGAAACATCAGGCAGAGCCCGATCACGGCCGCATATCCGGCAATAACGGCGGGGATCGGATAATCCGTCGCCGCAAACAGGGTTAGCAGGATCAGAAAGGCATTTAGCACGGCGATCAGGAGGCAGGCGCCGGCGTGGCTGAAGCCGCGCTGCGTCGCCTGCTGGTAGAAATGCTGGCGGTGCGCCTCGAAGACGTTCTCCCGGCGGATCAGACGCTTGGCGAGCGTGAAGGTGGCATCGAAGAGATAATAGGCTGGCAGCAGGACTGCCGCCGCCCATCCGGTCAGACCGGACATGCTCCCCGCCGTCTCGAGCAGCATCCAGCCGATCAGGAAGCCAAGCGGGATCGAGGCGACGTCGCCGATGAAGATCCGGGAAGGCTGCCAGTTCCAGACCAAGAACCCGGAGATCGCCGCGACCATGGCCAGCGCCGGCACCTCAAGCGCCGCCGAGACACCGCCGAGCATAACCAGGCCGAACACCCCGCCTCCGATGCTGACGGTCTCGACACCGGTGATGCCGTCGATCCCGTCCATGAAATTGAACAGGTTGACGAACCAGAGCCACGCGAAGCCCGCCACAGGGAGTTCGAGCCAGAGCGGCAACAGGCCATCCGTCAGGCCGTTTCCAGGAACGGTGAACCAGAGCCCCGCCGCAACGCAGAGCGCCTGCACGATCAGCCGAAGTCGGGCCGGCAGGTTCCTCAGATCGTCGATGAAGGAAAGCGCCGCCAGGATCAGCGTCAGACCGGCGATCGCAAACGCAGTCCCGTCGATATTACCAGCAAGGACCAGCCAGCCGATCCATCCCGTGAGCATCACGGCGATAACGGCAATGCCGCCGCCGCGCGGTTTCGGCACGTCATGACTGCTGCGCTCATTCGGCACGTCGATGACGCTCCGACGGGTCAGCAGAGAGATCAGCAGGCGCGTGCCGATCAGAGCGGCAACAAAGAGGACGGAGAAAAAGATAATGGCCGAAAGCGGTTGCATGGGCGCCTTATACCTTCCGGGCCGCCGCGGGTGCCAGCCGCATCAGCCCGCGGCCTTGCCGTCTTCGCGCTGCAGGGCCCAGCGCATCGTGACCTCGCCCGTCGCCCGGATGTCGGTCAGCGGCTCCCGGATCACCAGCTGTTCGCAGCGCTGAAAGGTGCCGTCCTGACCGAAATAGACGCTCTCGTTCAGCGCAAGGCCGCGATCGCAACGCAGACGCCAGCCGGAGCCGCTCGAAAGCCGGATCAGGGCCGCGGAGCCGCTCTGGATGATCGAGGCGCGGACCTTCGGATGCAGATGCAGGCGGATGCAGGCCTCGGCCGGGATATCGCCCGGATCGCCGGTATAGAGCAGCCGGTCCTCGACCCGGAGGTCATCGCCGCTGCGCGAGAGAAAGACCCGCCGGAAATGCTTCAGGCCATGGGTCGGGAGATAGCCGTCATGTTCCGCCTCGACCAGCATGTCGCCATCGTGTTCCGAGCGCACCGCCGACACGTTTTCCGGCCGCGCGCCGACCGTCCCGTCGCTTTCGATCTCGGCGGCGTTGCGGTCGTCCACCACGAGGGTCGAATGGGCCGCCGTCGCCCGCAGCACGTTGTCCCATTTCGGATCGGCCGGGCTGGCGCCGCAATTCACGATCATCCGCTGCTTGCCGACGCTGAGCTCGAAGGACAGAAGGCCCGCATGAGCCGTCTGGTCCGACGCGGACGGTCTGCCGGTATCCATGACAAGGCAGGTGCGCCCTGCGATCAGCCGTTCGAAGCCGCTTTCCGGTGCCGAGAGCTGGGATTTCCGCTTGGTCTCCGCCTGCGCGATCAGGCTGTCGATGAACGGAACCGAGCCTTCGGTCGCGTGGTTGAAGACGGCGAGGCCGCCATCGCCGTGCCGCAGCATGCGCAGCATCGCGGTCATTGCGGAGACCCGATCGTCGAGCCGCTCGTCCGGCTGCCCGGCCAGACGCAGAGCGCGTCGGATCTCGACGAGATCGGCCAGCGCGGAGACCTGCAGCGCCGGAGAGCGGGACACGTGTCCCCCGTCCCGCCGGACCTGCCGCTCGAGCTCCTTGTGCAGCCAGTTCAGCGCCTGGGCGATCTTCGCCTCGCCCTCGCCGACCACCGCCATCGCGGCAAACAGCCCCTTGGCGGCCAGCAGCCGCCGGGCGCCGGGTGCCGAGGCCTCGATATCGCCTGCCAGATGCCGGTATTGCCGTCCGACGGACTCGAAGAAATCCGCCCGGAACGCATCGTCCGCAGAAGCGCCGAAGAAATCGTAATTGCCGATCCAGGCCGCGAGCCGGCCGCCGAGAATGTCCGGACGCCAGAGCAACGCGTCCCATTCGTCATGCCGCTCGAGCCAGCCATCGACGAGTTCACGAGCCCTAAGCCGCGCGGCCTCGCCACCCAGATCGCGGAGATCGCGCAGCCAGGAAAAGCCGTGCAAATGCTCGAGGGCACCCGGCTCACCCGGCTCCCGCGCCCAGGCATCCTCCGCCAGCGCGATCACGCCCTGCGGATAGGGCATCCGCCCTTCGAGCAGCGCCCGGCCGCGATCCGCATCGCCCGGCAGATCGTCCGAAAGCCGGTCCCTGAAACCGTTCAGCGGCTTCGCCGCGAGCCGCCAGCGGTAGATCGGCGAGGCGAAATAGAGTTCCTTCAAAGTGCGCATGGGCGCTCCCAAAGACCGGCTGTCTGTCAGCCGTCTCCCCGGATCGCCGCGATGTTCGCGGCATAAGCGTCGGGCCCGCCCTTGAAGACGGCGGACCCGGCAACGAGCACATCGGCGCCCGCCGCGATGCAGCGCGGCGCGGTTTCCGCCGTCACCCCGCCATCGACCTCCAGATCGATCGCCCGGCCGGTCGCGTCGATCCGTTTACGGATCGCTTCGATCTTGGCGAGCTGGCTGTCGATGAATTTCTGCCCGCCGAAACCGGGATTGACCGACATCACAAGGATCAGGTCGCAGAGATCGATCAGATTGTCCACGACCTCGACCGGCGTTCCGGGATTGAGCGAGATCCCGGCCTTCTTGCCGAAGGACTTGATGCTCTGCAGCGTGCGATGGGTATGGGCGCCGGCTTCCGGATGCACGGTAATGATGTCCGCGCCCGCATCGACGAAGGCCTCGATATAGGGATCGACCGGCGAAATCATAAGATGCACGTCGAAGGTCTTCTTCGTCACCCCGCGCACCGCCTTGGTAACGGCCGGCCCGAAGGAGATGTTCGGCACGAAATGACCGTCCATCACATCGACATGGATATAATCGGCGCCCGCCTTGTCGACGGCCTCGATCTCCGCCCCGAGGCGGGCGAAATCCGCCGCCAGGATGGAGGGTGCAATTCGCGTTTTCTGCTGCATGGCTCTCACCTATCAGGTTGCCTGACGGGGAACAAGAAGTCTGGGCACGCGATCTGATAGCATCTGTGGCGCCACGCACAAGCCGTCATAGCGGCGCATGCACGCAGGTGCGGAGTTCCAATCGTCCGATGTTCGACATCTCCATCTACGATCGCCACGGGTTCGCCGTCTCCGGCCCCGTTCTCAGCGCATCCGAACTCGCAGAAGCGCGAGAGACCGTCGACCTGCTTCATCGCCGGGCCCTCTCGGGCGAGGATCCGGATCTGGCCGCGGAATGCGTCTTCGAACGCGATCAGCCGGATAGCAAAAGGGATGGCCGGAGTTTGCCGGAGGACCGGGACGCGGTCTTCATTCTCGGCGACCCGACGCGATTCGCCCCGTCGCTCCTGGACCTGCTTCGAAACGCCACGCTCCTGGACATCGTCGGCCAGACGCATGGCACACCGGATTTCGTCGTTCATTTCGCCAACATCACCTCGAAGGCGCCATCGATCGGCAGTGGCATCAACTGGCACCGGGACTTTCCGAACAAATATATATGCCCGGCGGAACCGCTGATGGTCCGCACCATGATCTGCCTCGACGGGATGAGCGAGGAGACCGGCGCGACACAGTTCTTCTCGGGCTCGCATCTGCCGGAAACCGGTTCCGGATCGCGCCACCGGTCGATATCCGCCGCCTGCGCGCCCGGCGCGGTCGTCGCGATCCATCCATTGGTGCTGCATGGCGGCGCGCCTAACGCCTCGGAGAGCCCAAGGCGAAACATTATCGTTCAATGGGGTGCCGCGGATTGCCCGCTGGTAACCGAGATGCGCGAATCCCTGACCGGTAAGCATGTCCGAGACCTAAAGGTCCTATCTTCCTAGCGGATCAGACCTTCCGGAACCGCGCGATGAAGAAACCGTCGAAGCCGCCCAGCTCCGGATAGAGATGCGGGCCGGTGCGGACATCGCCGTCCGGCGTGATCAGGTCTGCTAGCCCACCGAGTTCCGCCGCCGTCACCGGATCGCGCTCCAGCTGCAATTCCGCCAGCGCACGGGCGACCTGAGCTTCGCCCTCTTCCGCCTGCATCGAGCAGGTGCAATAGACCAGCCGCCCGCCCGGCTCCAGCATGTCCGCCGCCTTCGCCAGCAGGCGGAACTGTAGGTTCGTCAGCTTGGCGAGATCGCCGATTCCCTTGGCATGGAGGATGTCCGGATGGCGCCGGATCGTGCCTGTCGCGGTGCAGGGCGGGTCGAGTAGGATCGCGTCGGGTTTGTAGGGCGGCGTCCAATCTGTGATATCCGCCGCCGCGACGCGGGCCGTTAGGCCGAGCCGGTCAAGATTGCGCTCCAGCCGTTTCAGCCGTTTCGGCGAGCGGTCTACGGCAAGCACGTCGGCGCCCATGGCGGCGAGCTGCAGCGTCTTGCCGCCCGGCGCCGCGCAAAGATCGAAGGCCCGCTTCCCCTTTATCTCCCCGAGCAATTTCGCCGGCATGGCGGCGGCCGCGTCCTGGACCCACCAGGCTCCTTCATCGAAGCCGGGAAGGCCTGTGACCGCGCCGTCGAATTCGCGCCGGAGAGAACCCGTGGGCAGCAGCTCGGCCTTGAGCTTCTCCGCCCAGAGTTCCGGATCGGCCTTCACCGAGATATCGAGAGTCGGCGCGGTCAGGGACGCTTCGGCGATCGCATGCGCGACCTCGACGCCGTAGGCGCACTGCCAGCTTTCGATCATCCAGGGCTGATAGTTCGTCTCGGCCGGAAACTCCGCGAGCCGTTCCCTGCCTTGCTTCGCCACGCGGCGCAGCACGGCATTCACCAACCCCTTGAATTTCGCATGACCGCGGCTCTCGACCAGGGTCACCGCGCTGTCCACGGCCGCATGCGGCGCGACGTCCAGAAACAACAGCTCGGCAATTGCGAGGCGCAGGATATCGCGGACCGCGCTCGCCTGGCGCGGCAACGGCTTCTCGATGAAGGTTTCCATCAGCGCATCGATCTGGCCGAGACGGCGCAGACAGGCCCCGACGATCGAGCGAGTGAAACCGCGATCCCGCTGCGGCAGTTTATTGAGCCCGTCATGGACCGCGATCGCCTCGTCCAGCGGTGTATTCTTGGTCAGAACAGCGCGGAGAAGATCGAAGGCGACGCTGCGTGCGGCGGAGACGTCCGGTTTCTTTTCAGTATCCATGAGCGACGGATTAAGCAGTTCGCTGTCAGCAGGCCAGTGAAATCGCTGCAGTCCCGCTATGCAGAAACCGGCAGCGCTAACGTCAGAAAATTACTCGCTTTTTCTAAACCGTTCGCACAATTTTAACGAACTCCTTCGAGTATTCAGGCAATCGGGTGCTGAAAAAGCGAGAAAAAAATGTCTGCCGAAACTTTGACCCTAGAGGATGCAACTCTGGCCCCGGACGAATTGGCCGACGCCCTGCTCTCTCGTCGCGCCGACCAGATCGAACCCTATTTCGGCGCGCGCACGGCAGAGATCATCGCAGCGCTCGGCGGGAGTGAGCACTCCGAAGCACAGCTCAAACAGTGGGTCGAAATGTCAGTCACGGCCAACGAAAGCGTGCGTCAGGTTGCCGAGATGACCCGATCAGTGCGGGAGGTCGATTACCGGACGCAGTCAATTGCGTCTGCCGTCGAGGAACTCTCCGCCACGGTACAAAGCATCAGCGGAACATCCGAGCAGGCGGCGAACGAAGCCAAGGAAGCGGTCCAGGTCTCGGAGTCGGGCCGCCGGGCGACGACGGACGCCGTCGCAGCCATGGGAGCAGTCTTCGATGTTGTCCAGTCCGCTGTCGACAAGGTCGAGACCCTCGCGGAAGCTTCCAACAAGATCGGAGAAATCATTTCAACCATCGAGGCGATCGCGAAGCAGACCAACCTCCTGGCGCTGAACGCCACGATCGAAGCGGCGCGCGCCGGCGAGGCGGGTAAAGGGTTCGCCGTGGTCGCGGGTGAGGTCAAGGGACTCGCGAACCAGACGGCCGAGGCGACGGACGACATCCGGACCCGGATCACCGAACTTCGCTCGGAGATGGACGTCATTGTCGGTGTTATGCGCGACGGCGCGGAGAAGGTCGAGAACGGCCGCGAGTCCATCGATGCCGCCGGCACCGAAATGGACCGCCTCGCCGCCGGAATATCCTCCGTGACCGACCGGATGGAACAGGTCGCCGGCATTCTCATCGAACAGGAATCAGCGACCGACGAGATTGCGGCAGGGATATCGGTCGTCGCCCAGATGAGCGGCGAGAATGTCGAGTTGATCGACGGCGCCATCACAACTTTGGAACGTACGGCGCCGATCATCGCGGAAAGTATCAACGGGTTCGTGCAACAGGGTACGGCCAATGCCACCATCCATGCAGCCAAGTCGGACCACATGATCTGGATGCGCCGGCTGGCACAGATGCTCGCGGGTCGCGCCATGCTCAATCCGGACGAACTCGCCGACCATCACAGCTGCCGCCTCGGCAAATGGTACGATTCGCAGACCGACGCTGAACTCACCGGTCACCCTGCCTGGAGCGCGCTTGTCGAGCCCCACAAGGAAGTTCACCGTGCCGGAATCGCGGCCGCTGAGGCATTCTCGGCGGGAAATCTCGACGAGGCCATCCAACTCGTGCACCAGGCGGGAATGGCATCGGACGAGGTCATGCGTTTGCTGAACGAACTCTCCGGCGCCCAATCGAGCTGAGTCCGGCGGTCAGGCCCAGGGGCCCTGCACCGCACCGCGGCTCCCAGCCATCCGTTCCAGCGCCGCGATGCGGTTCCGCGTGTTCGGGTGGGTGGAGAAGAGATTATCCACCGCATGCGCGTGCAGCGGATTGATGATGAACATGTGCGCCGTCGCTGGATTCCGCTCGGCGGCGTTGTTATCGATCAACTGCGCGCCCTTCTCCAGTTTTGCCAGAGCCGAGGCGAGCCAGAGCGGCCGGCCGCAGATTTCGGCACCGATCCGGTCGGCCTCGTATTCCCGCGAACGGCTGATCGCCATCTGCACCAGCATGGCGGCCATCGGCGCCAGGAACATCATCGCCAGCGCGCCGATCAGGCCCATCGGGTTGTTCCGGTTGTTGCCGAAGAAGAGAGCGAAATTCGCCAGCATGGAGATCGCGCCGGCGATGGTCGCGGTGATGGTCATGATCAGGGTGTCGCGATTTTTCACATGGGCCAGCTCGTGCGCCATGACGCCTGCCACCTCTTCCCGGCTCATCGCCTCCAGCAGGCCGCGGGTCGCCGCGACAGCCGCATTCTCTGGATTACGCCCGGTCGCGAAGGCGTTCGGCTGCGCCTGGTCGATCAGATAGACCTTCGGCATGGGCAGCCCGGCACGTTCCGCCAGCTGCCGCACCATGTCATGGAACCAGGGCAGGTCGGCGCGGCCGAGTTCCCGCGCGCCGTACATGCCAAGCACCATCTTGTCGGCATTCCAGTAGGTGAAGAGATTCATGCCGGCCGCGAAGACCAGCGCGATCAGCATGCCCGCCTCGCCGCCGAGCATGTAGCCGACGCCGAGAAACAGCGCCGTCATCCCGGCCAGAAGCAATGCGGTTTTCGCGTAACCCATCGATCCCTCTACTCATTTGCGATCCCGTCCGGAGAAAGTCCCGGACCGCATGAATAGGTGGGAACGGCCGCCTGCCGATCAAGACTTGGCGGAGCGCGCCCGAATGCGCATATAAGCGCCTATGAGCAAGAAGACACGCAGTTTCACCGAAGTGGCCGTCAAAGGCATCCGGTCCGAGCGCAAGGTGCTGGACGCGTCGGAGTTTGTCATTCCGGCGCAATTGAAGCCGGAGACCAAGGGTGCCCCGGGCGAGGACGAGATCGGCGGCTATGACGGGCCGGAGCCGACCCGGTTCGGGGACTGGGAGCACAAGGGCCGCACGACGGATTTCTGAGCCGCGCGACCCGGGTGGTCAGATCAGGCCACGGCCTCGCGCTGAATGACGCCCGTCAGGCAGCCCATGGCGCCCGCGGCTTTCACCAGCTCCGAGCAGTCCACCGTCACACATTCGACGCCGGCATCCTCATAGACCTTCTGCACCGCGTCGTAACCGGCACACATCAGGATCTTCCGCGGGCCGAGCGTGACGATGTTCATCGCCCGGTTCAGCTCCAGGTCCGGGCCTTCCGGCAGCCAGATCACCTTGTAGCCGCGTTCTTCCAGCGTCCTGACCGTCGCATGCGGCGTCCGCCGCCACCAGCAGACCGCGAGATCCTTGTCGATGATCCGAAGCAGCCCCATGAAATGCATGCAGCCGAACGGCATGTCGACGGGGATGGTCTCGATCTCCATATCGGCCATAAGGTCGTCGATCTGCATGGCCGCCTCGGCATTGGTCCGCTGCCCGAGACCGATCATCACACTCTCGGGGTCGAGCCACATCAGGTCCGCGCCCTCGAACAGCGCATCGCCGCGAAGCGTCCGGAGGATCGGCACGCCGATATCGGCGAGACGGCGGGCCACCAGCCGCTCCTCGCCCGCGCGTACGGTCGAGGCCGGGCGGGCCAGGATCGCGCCTTCCGGCGTCATCACGAAAAGGTCGGCGCAGAACATCTGGTTCGGCGACGGCGTCGCCGGCGGGTCGACGTAATGCACCTCGACGCCGTTCGCCCGGTAGGCCTCGGCGATCGCGTCGTGCTGCGCGCGGGCGAGCCCGAGATCGACCGGCGCCAGCATCTGCACCGCGTCCGGGTCGTTGTGCGAAATGTCCAGCTCGGCCCCCGGACGGTGCATCAGCACGCTCTTCAGCGGCGCCCATTCCGTGTCGATCCCGGAGGGCGCCCAAAGATCGCCGATCTCCTCGCGATGGGTACGCTCACGGCCGGACCAGCCGGGTCCGCCATAGGCGGAGGTGTTGAACAGACCCTTGCGGTCGCTCATGCGGTTTCTCCTCTGTCTTCGGGCACCGGGCCGAGAGATGCCAGGACGGCCTCCGTGTCCGCCCCGAGTGCGGGAACGGGATGGCGGAGCCTCGCCGGTGTGTCGGATAGCTTGACCGGGAAACCGGTCATGCGGATGGTGCTACCATCCGGCTGCTCGACATCCAAGACAAGATCCTGCGACAGAACCTGCGGATCGCTGAAAACCTCCTCGAGATTCATCACCCGGCCGCAGGGACAGCCCGCCTTGTTGATCGCCTCGATCCAGTGATCGACGGGTTTGCGCTCCATCACCTCGTTGATCGCCGCGTTGAGTGCCGGACGGTTCCGCATCCGCCGCTCGTTGGTCGCGTAATCCGTCTGCTCGAGTAGCTGTCCGAGCCCGATGCAGTCGAGGAAACGGACGACGAAGGCATCGTTCGAAGGCGCCACCGCGACCATTCCGTCCGAGGCATGGAAGAGACCATAGGGCGCAACGATCGGATGGTCGTTACCACTGCGCTTCGGGACCTCTCCCGTCGCGAAGTACTCCGCCGAGAGATAGCCCATCATGCTGATCAGTCCACCGGTCAGCGAGGACTCAACCCTCTGGCCCCTGCCGATCCGGCCGCGCGCATGCAACGCCGTGACCGTTCCGAACGCGGCGTAGAGACCGGCAATCAGATCGCTCATCGGCGGCGCGGCCCGCATCGGGTCGCCTCCGTCGGGACCATTGACACTCATGAAGCCGCTCATCGCCTGAGCGATGAAATCGAAGGACGGCCGGTCGACATACGGTCCGGTGGAGCCGTAACCGTTCACGCTGGTGACGATCAGGTTCGGATTGAGAGCGTCCAGCCGGGTCTGGTCGAAGCCCATCTTGGCCAGCACGCCGGGCCGGTAGTTCTCGACCAGCACGTCCGCCGTCTCGATCAGACGCGCAAGCGACTTCTTGCCTTCGTCCGTATAGAGATCGAGCACGACGGAGCGCTTGTTGCGGTTGAACTGGGCGAAGTACCAGCTCACGCCCTGCTTCACGATACCCTGCCCGCGGACAGGATCGCCGGACGGGGTCTCGATCTTGAGGACCTCGGCCCCCATGTCGGCGAGAAGCTGGGTGCAGAACGGGCCGGCGAGAATGCGGGTCAGATCGACGACCCGGATGTCGGAAAGCGGCATGCGCGTCAGCCCACCGCCGTCTGCACATCTCCCATGCCATGAAGCTGCAGGCGCGGGCCCGCCTTCATCACCTGCCCCGGCAGCGGATGTCCGACTGCGTCCTCGACCTCGCTTGCGATATGCATCAGCTTCTCAAGATCGATGCCGGTCTCAATACCCATCTCATTCATCAGATAGACCAGATCCTCGGTGCAGATGTTGCCCGTCGCCTTCGGCGCGAACGGACAGCCCCCGGCGCCGCCGAAGGAGCTGTCATAGTGGGTCACGCCCTCATCGAGGCCGGCGACGACGTTCACCAGACCGATGCCGCGGGTGTTGTGGAAGTGCAGATGCACCGGCAGCTCCGGCACATGCTCTTTCAGATAGCGCACGTTGCGGGTGACCAGCGGCGGCGTCGCCATGCCCGTGGTGTCGCCGAGCGCCACGCTCTTGAAGCCGAAATCGACGAAATGCTTGGCGACATAACCGAGCCTTTCCGCCGGGACGTTGCCTTCGAACGGACAGCCGAACGCGGTCGCGATCGCCGCCGAGACAGGGATCTTCGCCTCGTCGGCGATCTTCGCGACCTCGGCGAAGCCGGCCAGCGACTCGTCGGTGGAGCGGTTCACGTTTTTTTGATTGTGGCTCTCGGAAGCCGAGACGAAGACGATCATCTCGTCGACGCCGGCTTCGGCAGCCCGGATCGCGCCTTTCGCGTTCGGCACCAGGGCGGCCAGCACGGCGCCTTTCCTCCGATCGACGCCGTTCAGGACATCGAGCACATCCGCCAGCTGCGGCACGGCGCGCGGCGAGACAAAGGACGAGAACTCCATCCGCTTCACGCCGGCATCGATCAACTCGTTGATCAATTTGATCTTAACTTCCGTCGGCACGAATTTCGGCTCCGCCTGGAGGCCGTCGCGCGGTCCGACTTCCGTAATTTCCACCCTGGTCGGCCTGGCCATTTTTTGACTCCTGTCTCGTGTAACCCAGCGTTTTCCGCTGCCGGCCGCATCCTACCGATTTCCGGCGTCCGATCCAGCCGCTCGACAGGAACAATTGCCGTTCCCGGAACAGGAGACGGGGGCCCTCGGTTTAGGAATTGGTAACGAAATTCGCGGATAGTGGTTTTGCAAATGATTCGCGAGAAGTTTCGATGAAGCGCAGCAAAGCCAAAGCTCAGCAAGTGATTGATATCAGGCCGTTCGTGGCCGCGATTTTCTTCGCACTGCTGCTCGCCTGCACGCAGGCATTCGGTGCGGCTCCGGACGTCAACATAGACGACAAAGGCCTCGCGCTGCGCGGTTACGACCCGGTTGCCTACTTCGAAACCGGGAACGCCGAGCTTGGCGATGCCTCTCATTCGGCGACAATTGACGGCACGACCTACCACTTCACTTCGGCTGAACGCCGCGAAAAATTCCTGGAGGCTCCGCAGACCTACGTGCCGAATTACGGCGGGTACTGCGCCTATGGCGTAGCGGTCGGACAGAAATTCGACGGCGACCCGGAAGTCTTCGCCGTCGTCGACGGAAAGCTCTATCTGCAACTCGATCGGGCGACGCAGACACTTTGGATGTCCGAAGTCGAAAAGAATATCGCGATCGCCGACCGCACATGGCCCGTCATCCAGCAGATCCCTGCGGCGGTCCTGAATGACTGACATCTTCCGGTCGGACCAGGGCGGCACATCGGTTCTGAGGTCCATCAGCGCGCGCTACCTCGCGCGTTTTGTCCCTATCTCGCTCCTGGTCTTCACAGCGGTCATCGCGATCTACGGCACGCTGACCTACATGGAGTCCAAGACCGCCCTGGAAGCCAAGCTCGAAACCCTTATCGCCCGGCAATCCCTTCTTCTGGGTGAGGCCGTGGCCGAACGCCGAGACGGCCGGATCGGCCTGCTCGTCGCGCAGACGATCGCAGACCGGGACGTTGCGACCATCGCCGTCATCGATAATGTCGGCACGGTCCTCAACAGTTACGGCGAAATTCCCGGACATCAGGGCCCCTTGATCCGCCGGGTCGCGATCAACCATATGGGACAGAACAGCTACGACCGCGTCGGCACACTTGTCATCAGCATGAGCAAGGAACGCGCGATCGCGGATCTCACGAACTCGCTGGTCTATATCTCGCTCCTTGGTCTCGCCCTCCTCGCGGCCGCAGCCGTGACCGCCCATCTCGTGCTGCGCGCAATCGTCAGCGCACCGCTCGACAAGATGCTGAATTCCATTCACATCCAGCGCGACAGCGGCGCCCGGATCCCGATCAACTGGCAGAGCGAGGACCAGATCGGACAGGTCGTGGCGGCCTATAACGCGTTACAGCTTCGCCAGATGAAGACTGAAGCGGACCTCACCCGGCTCCATGACAAGGCCGAGAGGGCAAACCAGTCGAAATCCGATTTCGTTTCACGGGTCATCGAGGAACTTCGGACCCCGTTGAATTCCATCGTCGGTTTTTCCGAAATCGTCAGCAGCCGGCGGTTCGGCCCCGATACCATTCAGCGGTATCTGAGCTATGCAGGAAATATCAACCAGTCCGCCCGCCACCTGCTCTACCTCATCGAGAACGTGCTAGAGCTGACCCGTCTCGAAGGTGGCGAAATCGAGCCGTCCTTCGCTCCGACGAACGTCGGTTCGATCATGCGCCGGGCGGAATCCGCCGCATTCGCCATGCCACGTGCAAGCGGCGTGCGGCTCCGAGTGCATCGTCCCGAGCCGAACCTGGCACTGAACGTCGATGGCGAGCTCATGTTGTCGCTGCTCAGCAAGGTGCTGGAAAATGCGCTCCGTCATACCCCGGTCGACGGAGCTGTCGAACTAGCCTTCGAGCTGAAGGCTAGCGGAACGGCATGCTTCACGGTCTCCGATACCGGCCCCGGCATCCCGGAGAACGAGATCGAGCGGCTGCTGATCCCCTTTGCCGCGCCACGTGAGTTCGAGGAACGGCGCTTCCACGGCTCCGGCCTCGGCCTGCCAATCGGCAAGATCCTGGCGGAAATGCACGGCGGCAAGCTTGAGATCGTCAATCTCGCGGCAGGCGGTCTGGCGGTATCCGTCCTGCTGCCACCCTCTCGTGTGATCGAAACGGAACGCTCCGAGCGGTCACCGCGTAACGATGAAAACCCCCGCGCCGATCATGACACTGCCGGCGCCGCGGTTCAGCACCTGCACAGCGCGGGCTGAGCGAAACACCTTGCGGGCCCGCGCGGCCATCAATCCGTAAAAATTGTTCACCAGCACGATCGCGGCGACGACGATACCCGAGAGGATCGCGATATCGCTCGCCACAAGACTGTCCAGATCGACGAAAGTCGGCAGCAGCGCGCCATAGAACAGGATCACTTTAGGGTTGCCGAGCGTAATCAGGATACCGGCCATAACTTCCTTCAATGGCCCCTTGGAAGTGACCGGCCGCGCTTCGAGCGGAACCGGCTTTGTCAGCCAGAGTTTCACACCGAGCCAGAGCAGGTAAGCGGCGCCGACTATTTTCACGACGAAGAAAACCTCTCCCAACAGTTCGGCGACGATCTGCAGTCCGAAAATCGCCAGCATCAGGAAGATCAGATCCCCGATGCAAACGCCGATATTGTACTGGAACCCCGTCCAGAAACCGCTCGCGAGCGATTTTGCGATGGTTGTCAGCATCGACGGGCCGGGCGTCAGGGTCAGGATGACCATGCCAAGCGCGAACGCCAGCGCGGTTTCCAGTGTCATGGGATCAACTCCGTAAGGCGAAGGGAGAAGCGAGAAATTCGCCAATTGCGCGGCTCACCGGCGCTGGCCGATACTCCGCGCAAAGACATAACAGGCGCTTCAGGGGAGGAAAAAGCAAGTGTCAAACTACAGGATTATCACCGACGGCCTGATGTTTCCGGAAGGTCCCATCGCGATGCCGGACGGGACCGTTATTCTGGTCGAAATCGGACGCCAAACGCTGACACGGGTCTTTCCCGACGGCCGCAAGGAAATCGTCGCAGAGCCCGGCGGCGGTCCCAACGGCGCGGCGATCGGCCCGGACGGCAAGTGTTATGTCTGCAACAACGGCGGTTTCAAATTCGTCCGCGGCTCGGAGCCCGGAAATATGCGGTCAATCGGCCAGGCGGACGATTATAGCGGCGGCCGGATCGAGCGGATCGATCTCGATACCGGAAAGGTCGAGGTCCTTTACGATAGCTGCGACGGCCACGCATTGAAGGGACCGAATGACATCGTCTTCGACCGGGAGGGCGGCTTCTGGTTCACCGATCTCGGCAAGGTGCGCGGACGGGAGATGGACCGGGGCGCGGTCTATTACGCCAAAACCGATGGCAGTCTCATCAAGGAGGCAATACAGCCGATACTGACGCCGAACGGTATCGGGCTCAGCCCCGACGAGAAGACACTCTACGTCGCCGAGACCGAAAGCGGTCAGCTCTGGGCCTATCCGATCACCGGAGAGGGAGAAGTATCCAAACTTGGCTTCCCGCCATCGATCAACGGCGGACGCGTGGTCGAAGCGAAAGGCGGGTGGCGACGTTTCGACTCCCTTGCTGTCGAGGCGAACGGAAATATCTGCGTCGCGACGTTAATGAGCGGGGGTATTACGGTCGCACATCCGGACGGGGGCCTCGTTGAGTTCGTCGAAACCGGCGATCCGTACACGACCAACATCTGCTTCGGGGGACCGGAGCTTAAAACCGCCTACATCACCCTCTCCTGGGCCGGGCAGTTGGTCGAGATGGACTGGCCACGGCCGGGACTTCCGCTCAACTTCCTCAACAGCTGAGCGAGAAAGCGGAGCTGCTTTCCGGCTCGGGTTGACCGGCCCGGCCGGGAAGCGTAAAGACAGCTTCATGGATATTCTGCTTCAGGCTCTATCGGCACGACTCTTCGCCTGACGCGGCCGCTCGACGCGGCCCGCGCCCATCGAAATTCGTGCCTTTCTCCTGTCTGAGCTTGTTCCATGTCCTTCTCCAAAGCCTCCCCTGTCCGTTCGCCGTGGCGCAATGAGCTGTCCGCGACGCTGAAGCTCGCCTGGCCTCTGGTGCTGACGCAGATCGCAACAATTGCGCTCAACACAGTCGACGTAATCATGATCGGCTGGCTCGGGCCGGACGAGTTGGCGGCCGCCACGCTCGCCACCTCCCTCGTATTCCCGATGACCTTTTTCGGCATCGGCCTGCTCGCCGCCACCGCGGCGATGTTCAGCCAGGAGATCGGAGCGATCCGCCTGCGCGGCGTGCGCCGCACGCTGCGCCAGGGTTTCTGGGTCGCGATCAGCCTCTGCCTACCCTGCATGGCACTGCTGTGGAACGCCGAAGACCTGATGCGGGCGATGGGCCAGGATCCATGGCTTGCGGCAAAAGGGGCGGAATACACGCGGGTCGCACTCTGGGGCCTGATCCCGCTGATGTGCTTCACCGTGCTCCGGAATTTCGTCACCGCGCATTCCCGGCCGCGATCGGCGATGGTGATCCTGATCCTCTCCATCGGGGTGAACGCGCTCGCCGACTATGCGCTGATCTTCGGCAATTTCGGCGCGCCGGCGCTCGGACTGGTCGGCGCTGCCGCCGCGACCGTGATCGTGCAGTGCTTCATGCTGTTCGGACAGACTCTGTTCGTCGTCACCGACCGGCAGTTCCGGCGCTACAATCTTTTCGGCCGTTTCTGGCGCCCGGACTGGCTCCGTTATATCGAGATCATGAAGATCGGCGTGCCGATCGGGCTGACCGTTCTGGCCGAAGCCGGACTGTTCGCCGCCAGTTCCTTCATGGTCGGCCTGTTCGGGCCGGACCAGCTCGCCGCGCATGCGGTCGCATTGCAATGCTCGGCCTTCGTTTTCATGATCCCGCTCGGCATCAGCCAGGCGGCGACGATCCGCGTCGGCCTGGCCGCAGGCCGCCAGCGGATGGCGGATGCTCTGCTCGCGGGCCGGACCTCCACGACCCTCGGCGTCGGCGTGGCCGCCTTCACCGCGGTGATTTTCTGGCTCGCGGCGGAAACCCTCGTCGGATTCTTCCTGCGCGTCGGCGATCCGGAAAACACGGCGGCCATCGGCTTCGCCGTCACTTTCCTCAAGGTCGCGGCCGTGTTCCAGCTCGTCGATGCGGGACAGGCGGTCGGCGCCGGGAGCCTGCGCGGGATCAAAGACACCACAGTCCCCGCGGCTCTCGCCTTCTTTGGCTACTGGATCTTCGGCTTTTCGGCGGGCGCCTACCTTGCCTTCGTCTACGGGCTCGAAGGCGCCGGTGTCTGGATGGGCCTGGCGGTCGGACTAACCGTCGCCTGTATCGCCCTGATCCTGCGCTTCGAAATCCTGATGCGGAAGGCACTGAGGCCGCTGACGCCCGCCTCCTGACAGGTTCAGGCGGTGCGCCGGCCGCCGCGAAGATAATGGTTCGGCGCCCCTTCGACCTGCGCAACGCGGAGCTCCTGCGCGAAGTCGCCGCGCTCCGCACGGAGCAGCATCTCCTGCCAGAAGGGCGGTTTGCTCTCGATCCGGAAAGCCTCGCCAAGCACCCGCCCGGTCATGCTCGCGGGCGCCTCGACATCCAGCGCCGCCAGCATGGTCGGCACGATATCGACCAGCCCGGTCGGCGTTTCGACCACATGGCCTTGGCGGAACAGGTCTCCGCCTGCCGTCAGCAGGTTGTTGAGCTCGTGCTGGTGCAACCCGCCATGCATCCCGCCGCCGACCGAGATGTCGCCGTTATCCGCATAGCAGAGCCCCGGATAGCCGTGCGCATTCGCGCCGTCCGACGTCCGCAGGACCATGTAGAGATCCGGCGCCCGCGCGCCGGAGACATTGATCGCGCTCATCAGAAGCGCGCCTTTCAGCTCCTCGCGACTGAAAACCAGCCCGCACCAATCCTGCTGCGTCAGCCAGTCGAAGACTTGCTCGGTCATCTCCGGATTGCGGTCGCGGATGCTGATCCCGCCCGCATAGCTACGCTTGACCACGACATCGACATCGCCGCCGATCGCATTGCCGACCCGGAAGCCGGCTTTCGTCAACTCGTCCGCGACATCGATCTGGCCGGTAACCGTAATCTGCCCGTGATCTGACGCGGCGACGATCTGCCAGCCTTCGTCCCTGCCCTCTTTCTCCCACCAGTCGAGAATGCGGCGGAAGGCATCATCGACCGCCTTGATTGCCGCGAGGCTCTCGGGCGAGCCGATCTCGCGGTAATGGAAGCTTAGGTCCGGTTCGTTGAACCAAATCACCTGAATATCCGCATCGTGCTTCGGAATGAATTCGTCGAGCAGGACGGAGGCCGCGTAATCCATCACCGCGACATTCGGAAACTGCTGTTCGGGCACCGGGCCGAAGCGTTCGATCACCTTGTCGAACTCCGCGGCCGGACTGGAAATGTCGGCGCCCCAGATCGAGAAGACCGGCTGGCCCTGCGCTGCCGCATTGAGGTTCAGCAGCCGGGCATTACCGATCTTGCCGGTGGTGACCACGGCATATCTCCGCCCCGCCTCATGCAGGATCTCGCCGATATTGCGGGAACCTTGAAGGCGACCGTAATGCTCTGCCGCCGCCGCCATCTTCGCGTCGTCCGAGGTATCCATCGGTCCGTCGAAGCCGAGCGCCGGATCGTAAAAACTGTTGCCCATGATGCCATGGCCCGGACGCTGGTTGTCGCCCGCCGGATGCAGCGCGGCCTGACCGGGGAAGGATCCGGTCACGAAGCTCGAGACCTGCACCCGCGTCTCCACGGGAAAGACCGAAGCGCTGTTTGGGAAATCCGTCCAGGATTGCCGAAAACCGTGGATCGCCGGCGCCGTGTCGGCCCGGACCATGTCACGGCGCAACCCGTCGAAAAGCACAAAGAGAAAACGCGGCCGCGACATCACATACCCTCATCCACAATCGGCATTTAGCGCCGCATTCTCTTCCCTCCTTCCCCCTCCGGCAAGACGCCACCGCATGAAAGCTGTGTGACGAAAAGCGGCGATTGCGTTGCGTAAATATAACAGTTCGATAAATCTAGAACATTCGTTGACAGCTTCCTCCGGACGCCCTAGATTGCGATCATGGATATCGAAACCGCATCGAAATGCCTGTCCGAACTCGGCAACCCGCATCGGCTGGAGGCCTTCCGCCTCCTGATCAAAGCGGGCCCGGAGGGAGTGTCCGTCGGCGACATTCAGAGACATCTGAACATCCCGAAATCGACCCTCTCGCACCACATCTCGCATCTCGTCTGGGCCGGGCTTGCCCGCCAGGAGCGGGAAGGCCGGGTGCTGCGCTGCACGGCGAATTTCGAGCTGGCCGACCAGCTTGTCGCCTATCTCTGCGCGGAATGCTGCAGCGGCCTCGATGTCGTGCCGATGGAAGAGCAGGAAGAAGCCTGAACTTTTTATTTGCGTCGATAGTTCGACATTTCTGGAAACACGGGACAAGATCATGACCACCGCAGAACTGACACGTTCCCTTTCGCTTCGAATTGGCCGCATCGACCGGGTCTGGATCGCCATCGCCCTGGTCTTCGCCGCCCTCGCCCTCCTCGCCCCGGCCCAAGTGCCCGAGAGCGCCCGCTTTGCGGTCGACGCCCTGATCCATATCGCGCCTTATCTCGCGGTCTCGGTTGCCGTCGCCGCCTTCGCCCGAGCAAGCGGACTCGATCACCAGATCGGCCGCGCCTTTTCCGGCAATGCGGCCCAGGCGATCCTGCTTGCAGCCGCCTTCGGCGCGCTCTCGCCCTTCTGCTCCTGCGGCGTCGTGCCGATCATCGCCGGACTGCTCGGCGCCGGCGTGCCGCTCGCCCCGGTGATGGCCTTCTGGCTCGCCTCGCCGCTGATGGACCCGGAAATGTTCATCCTGATGCTGCCGGTAATGGGACTCGAGTTCACGGTGGCGAAGATGGTCGCCGCCTTCAGTATCGGCGCTGTCTCAGGCTTCGCGACGCACATGCTCGTCAAGGGCGGCGCGTTCTCGGACGCCCTGCGCCCGCAACTGACCAAAAGCTGCGGCTGCAGCGGAACCAGCGCGCTGAAGAACGAGAAGATCGTCTGGGCCTTCTGGAAGGACCGGGAACGGCGCGCGGCATTTGGCGGCGAGGCCAGGACGACCGGCCTTTTCCTGCTGAAATGGCTGGCCCTCGCCTTCGTCATCGAAAGCCTGATGGTGAGCTATGTCCCGGCGGACAAGATCGCGACCTATCTCGGCGGCGGCGAATGGTGGACCGTTCCGGCGGCCATTCTGGTCGGTGTGCCGAGCTATCTCAACGGCTATGCAGCGATCCCGCTCGTCGGCGGTCTTATGGACCTCGGCATGGCACCTGCCGCGGGACTTGCCTTCATGATCGCCGGCGGGATCACCAGCATCCCGGCCTCGATGGCGGTCTTCGCCCTGGTGCGAGGCGGTGTCTTTACCTGGTATCTCGCCCTCGGGCTGCTGGGCTCGCTCGCCGCCGCCTACGGATTTACGCTCTATCTTGCGATTTCGGCATGATATCCTTGCATCCGGCCGGATATTGCTTCAGCAAGCGTCGTGCTTACCTAAGCTGACACCGCCGGGACTTCTGGAAGGCCCGGCAGCCACGGACGCCGCGAGACGGCGGGGAGGACTGAATGGTGGATGTCAACCCGAGACCGAAAGCGGTCCTCGACCCGGTCTGGAGCGACATGCTCAAGGACGCCGCGGACTGGGCGGAACAGGAATCCGCGCTCGCCAGCTGGATGCATGCGAGCGTGCTCGACCAGCAGACCTTCGAAGACGCCCTCTCCTACCTGATCTCGCAAAAGATCGGCGGAACGGAGATGAGCGATCTCTCTGTCTATCAGGTGGTGCACAACGCCGTGCTGTCCGACCGGACGATCGGCGAGGCAGCCAGGGCCGATCTCTCGGCCACCTACGAGCGCGACCCCGCCTGCACCAGCTATCTGGAGCCGTTCCTCTACTTCAAGGGCTTCCACGCCCTGCAGGCCTACCGTATTTCGCACTGGCTCTGGGGCCACGGACGGGAATATCTCGCCAAATATTTCCAGAGCCGCATTGCCAGCGTCTTCGGCGTGGACATCCATCCGGCCGCCACGGTCGGCAAGGGCATCATGGTCGATCACGGCACCGGACTTGTCATCGGCGAGACCGCCGTGGTCGAGGATGGGGTCTCGCTGCTGCACGCCGTCACCCTCGGCGGCACCGGCAAGGAGACCGGCGACCGGCATCCGAAGGTCCGCCGCGGCACGATGATCGGCGCGGGCGCGAAAATCCTCGGCAATATCGAGGTCGGCGAATGCTCAAGGGTCGGCGCGGGTTCCGTCGTGCTGAAAGACGTCGAACCGCACACCACCGTCGCCGGCGTTCCGGCGAAGAAGGTCGGAACCGCCGGCTGCGATCAGCCCGCGCTCTCCATGAACCAGCAGTTCCTGGCCGAAGAATACGACTGACACTTCACTTCGAAGGACCTGAGCGCGAAAGCGCTCAGGTCGCTGTTTTCGGCCAGATCCCTCCGAGGGCGGCCGTCGCCTCCTTGGCGACCGACGTCACGATCTTGCCGAGCTTGTCGATCCGGTCGTCGGTGATCCGGGCCGTCGGGCCGGAGATCGAGATCGCAGCAAGCGGTTCACTGTGGTGACCGAACACGGCCGAGGCGACACAGCGCAGTCCGACCGAATGTTCCTCGTTGTCGATCGCGAATTCGACCTGCCGGACACGATCGAGTTCCGCTTCCATACGCGGCAGCGCGTCGATCGTGCGGCGCGTCCTGTGCTCCGCTCCGACCCGCGCCAAAAGCTTGGAGACCTCGTCCATGTGCAGGCGCGCGAGCAGGGTCTTGCCGACGGCGGATCCCGCGATCGGCACACGGGCACCCGGCTTCGCAAATGCCCTCATCATCTCCCGGCATTCGACCTGCGCCAAATAGACCATCTCGTCATGGTCCCGGACCGCCAGATTGACAGTTTCCCCGCTCTCTTCCATCAGGCGCCGCATATAGGGGCGGGTGATGGCCACAAGGTCGCGCGTGCGCAGAAAGGCATTGCCGACAGCGAAACACTGGACGCCGATCTGCCAGGCGCCGCGCTCGGTATCGAAGCGGACATAGCGCTCCTGCTGCAAGGTCGTCAGCAGCCTGTGCACGGTTGACGGCGGCAATGTGACGGTGTGAGCTATCTCGGTCAGAGTCATGCCGTCCTCGTCCGCCGCGAGCGCGTTCAGCACACTGATCGCCCGCGCAACTGACTGGATCTGGCCTGACCGTTCTGCATCCGATCGCTTCGGAAGTGCGGTCATGTGTCCGGTTTCTTTCCCTGGCTTTGTATACAATTTACCCTGGCGTGACTTTTCGCCATCATCCGCTTTTGAGTCATTCTAAGTTTCCGCATGGTGGGATACAATTGCATTTTTGGAATGAATGGTTCCCCTTTGCATTTGCTCCCTTCGACGGGCTGCGCTAAGCCCGGATGATCAGGAGCCCGGGAGCAGAAGAAATCCAAATGCGTATCCTCGTCACCGGTGGCGCCGGCTTCGCCGGATCGGCTCTTGCTCTGGCTTTCAAACGGGACAATCCGGGCGCCGAAATCGTCGCGGCAGATAACCTGAAACGCCGCGGCAGCGAACTGAACCTGCCCCGCCTCAGAGCCGCCGGCATCCGCTTCGAGCATGCCGATATCCGCGATCCGGAAGATATCGCCGCGCTTGGCCCGATGGATCTGCTTCTCGAATGCTCCGCCGAGCCGTCCGTGCAGGCCGGCTATGCCGGGAGCCCCTCTTACCTGCTGGATACCAATCTGCGTGGAACGCTCAACTGCCTGGAAGCCGCACGGCGCCATAACGCGATCTTTGTCTTTCTCTCAACCAGCCGGGTCTATCCCATCACACCGCTGCGCGACCTGCCGCTCGAAGCCGGCGAGAAGCGACTGATCCTCCATCCGGGAGCGGAAGGGACCGGCTGGTCCGAGCACGGCATCGCAGAGGATTTCCCGCTCGACGGTCACCGCTCGCTTTATGGCGCGACCAAACTCGCCTCCGAGCAATTCATCGAGGAATACAGGGCCGCCTTCGGCCTCAGGGCCATCATCAACCGCTGCGGCGTCCTCGCCGGTCCATGGCAGATGGGCAGGGTCGATCAGGGCTTCATGGTGCTCTGGGCAGCACGCCACCTCTATGGCGGCTCTCTCAGTTACAACGGGTTCGGCGGGCACGGCCATCAGGTTCGCGACGTGCTGCATGTGGCGGATCTCTACGATCTCATCGCCCGCCAGCTGGACAACCTGCCGCGCGCCGTGCAGGGGCTCTGGAACGCGGGCGGCGGGTCCGGCACCTCGACCTCGCTCCGTGAGCTGACGGAAGCCTGCGAGTCACGCACCGGACAAAGTCTGCAAGTGGGCGCGCGCCCCGACACCAACCCAGCGGACATCCCCTGGTTCGTGACCGATGCGCGACGCGCAATGACAACCTTCGATTGGGCACCGAAGCGGGCTCTCGACGACCTGCTCGACGAGATCTTCGAATGGCTCAACGCCGAGCGCGACGCGCTTGCGCCCATACTTTCCTAGGAAGACTGACCGTGTCGGCTGGAGATACCAGAAACCGGATCGATGAAGCGAAGTTGCGGGACCTGTTCAACCCGGAACGCGTCACCCGCCTCATCAAAATCGTCGGCCCGCATCTGGCGGGAAGTCGTAACCCGGTTCTGCATATCATGCCGCTTGCCTGGCGGATCGGCCATATCGCCATGGAACCTCATGCAATCTGGGAACTCTATGGCGGCGAGAAGGACCGGATGGTGCTCCTGTTTCCGCTCAGTTCCGTTGCACCGCACAGCCGCGGTGTCCGCGCCGTAATCGAACCGCACTTCAAAATCGTGGAGACGGACGAGCCCGGCATCATGATCATGGGTCATGTAGATGCGGGTATCCTGTCGCAAGGCGGCTTTACCTGGTACCAGCGCGGTCCGGCGGGAGTGCTTGACGATTACATCAAACTCCTTAGTCACACCGGGCGCCAGCCGCGCCACATGGCCTTGCCGCCGTCAGTTCGCAATGAAGTCGATACCTTCCTCGCCCGGCTCGGGGTCGGAGATACGGACAAGGTGGTGGTTCTCAATGTCCGGGACCGCAACTACATGGCCGACCAAGAGGTGCACTTCTATCGCACCGCCGATATCGCCAGTTACGAAACGGCCCTCCTCCATCTTCTGGATCGGGGTTACTGGGTCCTGAGGCTCGGCGTCGATGGAACGGTACCCGCGTCCATCAAAGCTCCCCGTTATGTGGAGGTTTGGAAAGAACCTGACTATTCCGATCTGCTCGACCCCGGTCTGATTGCCCGCGCACATTTCGGCATTACCTGCTCTTCCGGGCCGGAGGCAGTGTTCCGCATCCTCGGAACCCCCCAACTCATGGTCAATGGCGTGCTCCAGTGCAGCATGTGGATGAATCCTCGCGACCGGCTCCTGTTCAAATCCTACCGGACGAACGAGGGAGTACCCGCCAGCTTGCCCGCCATGCTGGAAAAGGGTGTCGCCATCCGATCGGACTCCGCCAGTGTCGGGCAGTGCGGTTTCACAGCCCAGGACAATACTCCCGCCGAGATCCTCGCCGCTGTCCGGGATATGGAAGAAGCCCTCGGTTCGCAGCCGGCGGAAGCGGATGACCTCGACCGGCGGTTTCTGGAAATCGGCTGCGCTTACCAGAGCTTCCTGACAGAAATCGGCCACCCTCGGGATCCCGCTTCACTCAGTGCCCGCCCAACGCAGTTCGGCTATGCCCTTCCCTGGACCCGGCTGTCTGCCGCGAACCAATCGGCGAACCCGAATTTCCTCGAATGAGCATGTTTTTCCAGGTCGTCGCGCCCATGGTTTTCGTGCTCCTCTGGAGCTCGGCCTTTATCGCCGCGAAGTTCGGCGTCGCCCATGTCGAACCATTTACCTTCCTCGGTGCCCGCTTTGCCCTTGTGACCGCGATATTCACAATAATCGCGCTCGCAGTAAAAGCGCCGTGGCCGCGTTCGATCAGATCCTGGCACAATATCGCCGTCGTCGGGCTCTTCCTGCACGCCTTCTACCTCTCGAGCGTTTTCGTCGCGATCCATGGTGGGATGCCGTCCGGGCTCGTCGCATTGGTGTCGGGTCTTCAGCCTGTGCTGACGGCGATCGCCGCCGGGCTCTTTCTCGGCGAGCCGCCAAGCGCCCGGCAATGGGCCGGCTGCGTCACCGGTTTCGCCGGCATGGTGCTGGTGCTTTCGGATCAGATGAGCATCGAGGGCGTTACGTTTATCGGCATCGGCCTTTCGGTTCTGGCCCTCCTCTCGATCAGTTTCGGCACGCTCTACCAGAAGCGCAACGCAGCCGAAATGAACCTGCTGACCGGCAACGCGATCATGGCAGGGACAGGGTCTTTGGTCACACTCGCCGCGGCCGCCCTGTTCGAGAGTATGGAGATCGTCTGGGCCCCGGCCTTCGTCGGCGCCTTTCTCTGGCTGTCCATCGCGGTTTCGCTCGGCGCCTACTCGCTGCTGATGCTCTTGATCAAACATGGACAGGCAACAAAGGTCGCGAGCCTGTTCTATCTCGTGCCGCCGACCGCCGCCGTGATGGCCTATATCGCGTTCGGGGAGGAGATCAGTCTGCTTGCGGGGCTCGGCATTCTGGTGACAGCGGGCGGCGTGGCGCTCGTGGTCCTGCCGCAGAGGAAGCCGGCCTGACGCCGCGTCAGGAGATCAGGCGCCCCGCCTCTTCCTCTTCGCGCTGCTGCTGGCCCTTTTCGACACGCCGCGCGAGTTCCACGTCCAGGGCCTCGGTCGACCAGGAATGCATGGCGGCAACGATCTTGACCCGGGCCCGCTCGATGCTGGCCTGCGTGTCGAAACCATCATCCGGATAAAGTTCGCGGTGGGGAATGATCGGCAGGAAATTCATCACATAGGCGACCGCCATATCCCGATGCTCGGTACTGCCCGCCTTCTTGCAATCCTCCGCGTCCGCCTCCGTCCAGCGATCGATCAGCGCAGTCCAGCCATCGAGCGCGAAGGCGACGTCGCGGCGCAGCTTGATCAGGTAGGAGACATTGGCGTCCTGCTTGCCGAACACATTGGCGAAGCTGCCGAGCAGCGAGTCCAGTGTGACGATGCGCTCGTCCACATACATGATGGTCTGATCGATCACCTGGAGCAGAACCTCGGCCGTCGCGCCGTACTCGTCCGGCTTCTGATCCAGATAGGCCGCGACCGACTTGCGGAACTCCATCAGGTTCACGTGCTCGAGGAAAAGGTGCCCGTTGGTGCGGTCTGTCTGGGTGCCTTTCACGGTTCCGAACGGTGTGATCAGGCCGACCAGAGGCTCCAGCCAGTCGCGCACATTCTCGACGCTCACACCGCTGCGCTGGGAGGCGAAAAGAAAGACCCGGTCGATCAGCATCTCCAGATCGAAATGCGCCTTGGACTCTTCGGCGGTCATCAGTTCCACGAGAGTTTTCGTATTCGCGTTCGCCATCACCGGATCGCCGCGTTCGATCCCGCATTCCCGCATGAGCTGGGCGATGCAGGACATCCGGACGACTTCCTTGTCCTCCCCGTCCTGCCGCGCCTGAGCCTGCGCCTGGGCGCGGATGTCTGGGTCGTCAGAATGGACCGCGTTGACCTTGTTCACGAGCTCGCGCACCTGGAGCGGGTCGATGCCGTTCTTTCCGACGATGCCAGGAATGCCTTCATGGAGCTGCAGGTCGCGCTCGTTCAACTGCACGAAATCGGGGAGGTCCTTCCAGGGAACCACCATCAGCTCGCCCCGGCGCCCCCCGCCGAGACTCGGCACGACGGCTTCCAGAACCCGGTCCTTGCCATGCTCGTAAACCCGGGCGCGCGCGTGGCGCAACGACTCGTTTGCCGTGAAAGGCACCGTCGTTCCTCGCCGTTCAAATGTCTGCGCGACACTAATATTGTTCGCCATGTGGCGACACCCCGAGCATTGGGCGGTAGCCTTGATTACCGCAAAAATTCGCTGTTTTTGCAAGAATTTAGGCCGATGTGACCATGATCACGTTAATGAATCGTTACCACGCACCTTCATAGTGTGAGACAGCCGGCTAAACCGCACGCTAAGCCATTCTAGAACAAAAGAAACCACGACAGCCCGGCGCAACTTATTTCCATTCCCAGAATAAGGAATTGCGCGGGGCAGACTTCCGGCCTTTCGCCGGAATATCGGAGAGTTGCATTCGCGGACTTGCCAAACATGTACATGGCGGCAACTCTAAGGATCAACTCGGGACAATTCCGGACCATCGCGATGGAGCTCCAAGTCATGCGCCAGTTCACTACCGTCTCGATCCTGCTCGCCGGACTGCTCGCCGGCTGCTCCAGTCCGTCGGAGGACGCCGCCAAGGCCCAGAAGAGCGCCTACGAGGCCCAGGAGGAGGTCGCCCGCCAACGGTTGAAGCTGGTGGAGCAATATCAGAGCTGCATCAAGGAAGCGGAAGGCGACAAGTCGAAGGAAGAGGCCTGCCAGTCTTTCCTGAACGCCGCCGAGGCTCTGAAGTAGCCGAGGTTGCCCTGCAACCAACGGACGTCAGATCCGTCCCGTTGACGGCCTTCAAGCTTTTGCACCTCTACGTCACCCGTTGACGAAAGGTTATTCAGGCTCGATCCGCCGTCGATGATTTGGGGGAGCCGGAGCATGCAAACGGCAATTGCCGAGGCGCGCCTGATCGAGTTCTCCATAAGGCCCATGAGGACCATTTTCGGCACAATAGTCTCCAAAATCATCGCCCCCCGGCGCCATTTCATTCGCCAATGCTCGAACCTTTGCTGGAACCGCTACGCTGGTGCCGTTCTGAGCAAAAACGGATCCGCTGAAGGTTCCAGAAGCAATTACCCCGATGTGGGATGGGCTTTCTTCGCTGACAGCAGCTAAGTCCGGTCCGGTACGAACCATCGTCGGACCGGATCCAGTGTACCAAGACGGCTCTCCATCACTGCGGCGATATCCCCCTACCACGACGATATCGCAAAGATTCGCGTAAGCGTTGAACGAACCTCGGCGGCTGACATGTTCGCCATCGAGTTCGCCGCCTTTTGGCAATCGTCCGGACACCGGGTCGTATTTTTCGTAAGCGGCATCGTCGAAGTAAGACTGACGGCCTTTGGGCCGCTGACCGAGGCGGGGATCGTCACGCTGTACCCGGAGTTCGATTAGGTCATCGCCGCGAAGATCGTCGCAGCCCCCGCTTCTCGCAATTCGGACGCGCCAGTTCCCAGACGGGCAGACCGGCTCATTCCCAATCTCGGGCTCCGTCCCACGCACAGCGATGAGAACATTTTCCCGAATGCGCCCGGGTCCTCGCATATCGAGCCGGTGATAAATGCGGGCCATGACAACACCGTCAACGACCCAATCCAACATCTTGTTGGGTTGGCTATAGAAAGTTTGCTTCGGACCGCCTCGCGGCGGCTCCAGGGAAACCTGGATGCAACCTTCGTTCTCGCCCCGAGATGTGCCCTTTTCGGGGAGCCAGATATCGACGAAACTGGCGGTTCTATCATCCGGTTTAAGCCGCCATTTCAATGTCTGCTCGGGATCGAGTTCCATGACTTTCATCCGCGCAGCGGAGCGGCTGTGGAAGGAATTGCCGGAAGGCAAGACGACGCGACATAGGGCACTCTCGCCGGTTTTGTTCTTGTAGTAGCGAATAAAATTCTGAATCTCACGCTCGACCGGCCCGCCCCCGTCGAGTGGCCCGGCAGAGATACCAAAACTGAAATTCACGACCAGCGGCAACCACGCGACCGATCCATCCGCCTTGGGCGGTGCCCGTCTGGACAAATCGATCGCTCTATCCCCGATATACTGGAGCGCCTTTCGCAAGTAGACCGACGTACCGGAGCCCGATGTTTCGGCTACGGCGGCTGCAGGCAGCTGCACGCCTATGAGCGGCCGCTTTCGGGCGATAGTGAGGTCTTCCGGATTACGCCAATCGTAACCCGAAGCGACGTCCAAAATATGCGTCCCATGGGTCCGGGCGAACATGAGCGATTGTGGGGCCGATCGACCGTAGCGGGTCGTGCTGTCCGGCCGGCCAAAATCGATCAAGCCGGATGCACGATAAACTCTTTCCTCGTCGCCCTCATGCAGCCTGAGCAGTTCGTCGATTTCTAACTTGTCGATCGGCTGGCCGATAATCGTGTGCGGGCTATCGTTTCGCCGCTCGGTGTCCATCGCATAGAAATACTCAAACCGCGTTTCAGTCTCGGACCGGCGAAATCGATCATTCGCGAAAGCGATGCCGTCATCCACGATAGCGACGATCACCTCGTCTCCATCAAGCGCACGCCCCCTGTCCTCGGATTTCTCTTCAACGATGGAACCCGTGCCGACTGTCCGCGGATCCAGTCCGACTCCGAAATCGACTATGGATATGCCGCTCTCAGGCCGCTCGGCCCGATTGAGCAGAGACCGGTATCCTTCGCGCCCAAGCACCACCAAGAGATCAAGACTGCCGTCGCTCTTTTCCTCAACGAAACTCTTCAACTGCGTGTATGAATCGTGGGACATCACAACTTGTTGGGAAAACTCATCCCCTTTGCCTGCGGACTTGGTTGCCGCAGGCGCTCGAACAGCTCCTTGAGCGTACCTCTCGGTATAGGACCGCAGCACCTCTTCCGCCATGGGGGCTGTAAGCCGCAACAAAACCAGCACGGGTCGGTAGTCATCCGACAATTCCTGTAGCCAGTGGTTCTGAAGGTTCGCGCAGGCACCAGAAGGCAAGTCCTTATACTTCCATTCGCTTGTCATTCTTCAGCTCCCATCGCAGGTCGATGTGCGGGTCACGCTCTAAATGGCCCACTCGGAACAGGCTTTTTCCCAAAGCCAATTCAGAGGTCCTGCCGGATCGTTCGGTCCCGGGCTCCTGCCGTGAATGACGCATTTTCCTCGGATATTCAGGAACGGGGTTTGGCATGCTGTGCCGGTCAGGATTCGATCGATGTCCCGCCAATCGAAATCCATGCTGCCGAAGCAGTCTCCGACAAACTTCCAGCTCTCGAACTCCGCGGTTCCTCCGCGAGCCCGGAGAAGGAAATAGTCTGCAATTCTCTTGCCCAGCACTTGCCCCGCAGCGCTGTCGACCGGGTAGTGAACGCCGGCGATCACACGATTGACCGATATCCGTGCAGCCTGACGCAACAATTGTTGACGCCAGATACGCTTGGGTCTGAAGGACGCCTCTTCCTCCTCGCCGTCCGTCTCGGCGATCTGTTTTGAAAGCTGCTCATCCATCGCCTTCGTCAGCTCCGCCAGAACATAAGCGACCATGAAGGCCTCGGTCGCATGGCCGCTTGGAAAAGTGCCGTGTCCCGGTGTCTGGAGCATTGGATTGATTTGCGCGCTCAGTTCCACCGGACGCCTGCAAGCAAGGGAATGCTTGATCCGCATTTCAATGGCAAAGCAGGCGCTCAGGAGCGCCCCGAGCAATTCCAGAGTCCAGCGTGTACGTTCCGGATGCAGGAAGCCAATCCCCGCGAAGAACTCGAGGAACCCATCAACCTGAGAGAGGATTTCCGCAGCCCGATCCCTACGCAGATCCGCATAGTTATGGACATATTCGAGCTGGCAATTCAGGAACGTATTGACCGAGGGACGTTCCAGCTTCACCAGTTGCCCCTTCTTATCGGGAACTGAGCCTTCTTCCCGGGAATTGGCGATGCGGATTTTGACACCCGGGTCGCATGCCTCTCCAGGCTCTCCGCGTCTATTGGCGAAAAATTCGAGATTTTCGAGCAACTCAAAATCGAGGATCAACCCTCGCACGCGGGGCGACCATCGCTTCATGGCGCTCGCGTGGTCCGCAGGAAGCTCGGTTCTCCCCGGTCCCGGCTGATACCAGGGCCCGACGATCCCGTCATAGTTCGAGATCAGAGCGCCGGAAGAAACCGGAGAGAGCAGACGACCGCCATTGCCGCCGTTTCCTCCATTTCCGCCATTGCCACCGTTTCCGCCATTGCCGCCATTGCCGCCATTGCCGCCATTTTCCAACCCGCCGCCATTCTCGAGGCCACCGCCGTTGAAAGGTCCTGCCAACACCATGATTTCGTCCCCCATCTATCAGTCGCAGTGCTTTGAAGAACGCCGGCATCAAGGCGCCTTCACTCTCGCAAAAAGAGAAATGTGATATTGAAATTGCCGATTTGATTTTATGATTTCAATACGACCTGCACATTTACGCATTGAATTCACGCTTTATTCACGGAATAATTGATACCGAATAGAAACAATTTTCTTTGCCTGAAGCGAAAAATTGCCCTCGGACACTTGTTTAGTGATCAGAGATCTTTGAAGAATCTGTTGCCGGGCGAAGACAGTGGGGTCGGTTCAATTGAATATCGACGGCACACGTTCCTCTAACGCTTCCAGGCTCCGAATCTTCGTCGTCGGCCCCCTTAGAATACTTGGAGGCGACGGTAACGAATTGCAGTTGGACTTGCGCCGTGCCCGAGCAATGCTTGCCGTTCTCGCATTGACGCCAAGTCACCGCCGGTCGCGCACAGCTCTTCAGTCGATGTTCTGGAGCCGCAACGGCCCCAGTGACGGAGCACAAAACCTACGAACCGCTCTCCGGCGCATCCGCGTCGCTTTAGGTGATGACGCTGACTGCGTGCATGCCGACAGCACCATGGTGGCATTGCAGTCGGGCCGGTTCGAAGTCGACATTGACACTTACGATTTTGCCGGGGCAGCAAACCTTCCCGAGTCGAACCAGCCTCTGCTTCTGGAAGATCTGGACATCCTCAAAGAGCCTGAATTCGAGGACTGGCTTCGCGATCAACGCTTGGCTTTCGAGACTCGACTGGACGAGGCATCGCGGCCAGCCCCTCAGGCCGCGACCAGTCGGAACAATAGGCTCGCCTTCTGGCTGAGGGTGTCTCCTCCGGACGGATTGAGCGGCTCGTCGGAGTATTTCTATTCCAACCTGGTCGCAACGGCGATCGCCCAGGGTGTTTCGGAATGCGGAGCGGCGGAAATCGCAACCACAGAACGCGATACGCCCGGGATCAATCTGAAGGTTTCCATGCTGACGAAGCAGAATGGGGCCATAGCCTCCGCCTCGCTTTCCGAAGCTCATTCCGACCGAATCTTGTGGACGGGAAACCGGTTCATCCCGACCGGCGGGGAGCAAGTCTGCGACGAAACCGCTTTGATGCGCTTCGTGAATCAGATGGTGGATATAGCCGTTTACTGCTTCCGCAACCTCGGTTCCGACCGCAACATGGAGAATGCCTTCACGTTTGGTTTCGATGCCATCCAGAAGATGTTTCAACTCGGACGCGACGAGCTAATGGAGGCAGACGCCCTTCTCGACACAGCACTCGAACAGGACATGAACGGGCTCACTCTGGCATGGAAAGCGTATTTGCGAACATTCCTGGTCGGCGAGCACAATTACGATCCTGGCCTCGTTTCGGAAGAAGTTCGTGCACTTTCAAGGCGAGCGATCGAATTAGCGCCCCTCAACGCGTATGTCCTCGCGTTGTCCTCATATGTCCACAGCTTCATTCTGCAAGAATTCCATGCAGGCCAAGAACTCGCCGAGCGAAGCACCGAACTGGCGCCGGGCAACCCACTTGGTCATGCCTTTCTCGGCGCCGCGGCCTCATATAATGGCCGCCACGAGCAAGGTCTGGTCCATCTGACAAGGGCCCGGGAGCTATCCGGTCCGGGTCCCTACGCTTTCACGATCGATTTCCTTGCCGGTGTCGCGTCCACCCTCGCTGGCCGGCACGAAGAGGCCGTCTATCTGAACGAAATCGTCCGGCAAACAAAGCCGGACTACAAACCTGCTCAGCGTTTTCTGACCGCTCTCTATCTCAATCTTGGGGACAAGCAAAAAGCAATCGCAGCGATGGAAGAGCTGCGAAAATCCGAGCCGGACTTCTCGATCCGCAAGATGCGTGAACCGTCCTATCCGAGTGCGGCTCTGAAATCGGCAGGCTTGCTCGCGCAGAATGACCCGGACTTCTCCTAGAACGGTCTTTCTGAAGACCTTTTCACCGACTATTCACGGTTTGTAGACGTCCAGTCCACGACCGGTAAACGGCGGTGGCATCAACTTGCTCCCAGTGGCTTCACAGATCCGCAGGGAGGGCCCCGTCATGCGCTTGATCGATTTCACCGCCTACAGAGGCGCGCCGTTGCCGCCACCGGGCGCCGAACGGTATCCGACCGCTCCGAATGTTCTCCTAGTGCCGAGCGGCGACATGCGTCTTGCCGAACAAACGCCCCTCACGACCGATCTTCCGGAATTCTCTCACGTAGCGAAAGTGCAGTTTGCCGCCATGGCCTCAACGCTCGATCAGATGAAAATGGGCATCATTGTCCTTTCCGCGTCCGGCATCACGCTCCTCTGCAACCGTGAAGCAGACAGAATCCTTGAATTGGGCGATGGTCTGAGCATCGACAGCCAAGGCCGCCCGACCGTTGCCCGAACAACAGATGCAGCCCTTCTGCGTGACGGAATAGAAAACGCGCTGAACGAAAAAAACGGCACTCAGAGCCGATACACGATCGTTCCGATCCCGCGACCGTCCGGGGCACCACCATTTCTCGTCCAAATCGCACCGCTTGACGATTCCGACACGGACCTCGCGCGACCGGAAGGTGCTGCCGTCCTTTATATCCTCGACCCCGCGCGAGAAAGCGGGGTCCAGATCGGCGGTCTGACGGCAATGTTCGGCCTCACCAAAGCGGAAGCAGAGATAACGGCCTTGATCGCGGAGGGTCTCGACACAGCAGGGATCGCCGACCGTCGTCATGTGTCCCGCGAAACAGTACGCACCCACGTAAAACGCATCATGGACAAGACCGGGACCCATAACCGGGCCCAGCTTGTTCGGCTGGCACACATGCTTTCCCTGCCAGACAGCGCCGACTCCGGGAACCGCCGGGACAATTAAAGCAAGCAGGTCCCCCAGCCGGGGGACGCGCGTGCTCCGAAAATGAATTGCAATCCAAGAACAAACTCATTCGCGGCCCTGGCTACCAGGGAAGGGTTCAAGTCAAGGAGTAACCCCGATGATCAGCCTTGATACAAACAAGATAGAAATTCAATCGGCGAAAGACGGCACGTCCACCCGACAGCCACGCCGCCTAAAGAAAATGGCTGCAGGTTTGATCTGCGCATCTGTGATGCTCAGTGGATGCAGCACGGTAATGTTGCCGCATATTGAAGAAAAGCCGTTGCCATTTACATGTCCGGCCGTCTCCGAGACGGAAAACCAGCTCTGCTATATTTCGTCACTGGAAAAAAATTACATTGAAGATGCCAAAAAACTCGGTATCGAACGTAGCACCTACAATCTAGCGACGATCGCGGCGGCAGTCGTCGGCGCCGTTGGTCTAACGTTCGACGCTCATACCGATCTGGTTCTAGGCAGCGGCATTTTTGCCGGTGGCATCCAGACCGTGAACGCGTATGCCAGCCCCGCCGCCAAGCAAAAACTACTTCTCACCTCGATTCAGCAGCTCCGGTGCGTCTCTTCAACGACCAGGAGATCGGTCGCCGGGATTGATCTTAAAACAAGCCCGGATGACCCCGCTGCCGCCGTACTGGTTTCGGACTCAGTCGCTTCGATCGAATCGAAGCTGATTGGCGCCTGGCTTGCGACGTCACAAGACGTGTCATACGCCAAAGTTCTCGAGAACATCAGAACAACAGCCAACACTCAACTTGAAAAATCAGACGCGACACTCAAAACGAGAAACAAAATAAATCTCGAAAAATTAGCCGTCGCGCTCGGGAAATGCGTCTCCGCCTAAATCAGGAAACGAAAAAAAATAGTCTCTTGAAATACTAATTATTATCAAAACGAGCAGGAACCAAGACATGACTCCAACAGAAAACAAGACAAAAGAGTCCGAAATTGCCGAAATCTATCATTCCGGAACGGATGCAAGGCATCAGCCGACGTCGACGAACCCACTAGACCGCGTTCTATATGGGGAAGATGATCGCCGCGACGTGCATAATCTCGCCGATGTGCAGGTCGACGCCGCACTCCTGCGGAAACTGATCGCCTCGACCGTTATTCTGACCGACAGAAGCAATTTAACAAAGCAGACGGACGGCTCTTACGAGCTTCGGGTCGAAAGTTTCGAGCGCCCGGATCCTACGACGGGAGTGGCACTGCCGGCATGCTCGGGAGAACGCTTCGGGCATCAATATACAGGGGGCTGGTGCTCCGGCTTTCTGGTCGGCCCGGACGTCATCGTCACCGCGGGTCATTGCAATAAAAGCGCCGACTCCGTGACAAACACGGCCTACGTTTTTGGCTTCAGGGCCCAAACCGCGACCGACCCTGGAACCACCGCGTTCCGGGACGATCAGGTTTACTTCGGCAGAGAGCTTATCGCGCATGACCTTTCGGAAGATGGCGACTACGCGATTGTACGCCTTGACCGTCCAGTGACCGCTCCGGATGCCGAGCCGATGAAGGTTCGCGTCAGCGGTGAGGCAGGCATCGGCAGCAACATCGGTGTGATCGGCTATCCGAGCGGTCTGCCGGTCAAAATCGCTTTTGGCCCGGATACGATCGTGATCCGCCGAGACGACCCATGGTTGCTCGCCAATCTGGACACCTATGGCGGCAATTCCGGGTCGGCGGTGCTCAACAGAGATGGTCTGGTTGAGGGCATCCTCGTGCGCGGAGCCCAAGACTACCATACCGACAGCCGAAACGGATGTTTCCGAAGCAACAGAGAGCTGAATT
This sequence comes from Nisaea acidiphila, assembly GCF_024662015.1. NCBI lineage: Bacteria > Pseudomonadati > Pseudomonadota > Alphaproteobacteria > Rhodospirillales > Thalassobaculaceae > Nisaea > Nisaea acidiphila. The sequence continues at coordinate 794,284 of NZ_CP102480.1, forward strand.
CAGAGGGCAGGGAAGTTGCCACAAAAGCCAGTGCATTCGTTGACAAGATTCCGCGAGGCTGAGATGACCCGAATCTCCGAAAATATCCGAACGAAGCGCCAAAATCTGGTCCTGAACTGCGTTGAATCACGCAGCACGGAAACCGACTGGGGCATCCAGGACGCGCTGGATGCTCAGAATTGGGAAGCACATATATCAGGTCGTCCACTACAGAAAGATAACGGGCGGCCGATTCCGGAAGAATGCGATCTTCGGGCCGATTGGTGGTCTGTTGGCAACCAGGAGGATTCCGGTGCGTGCGTCGGCTTCGCAACTGCCGATGGCGTGCTGCGATGGCTCTACGCACATAAAGGACTGATAAACCGGGACAACTTCCAAGAACGCCCCTCGCCTCGCTTCATATGGATGGCGAACAAGGAAACCGATGCATTCACGCGATATCCGACCACCTTTCTGGAGCGCGAGGGAACATCGACGAAACTCGCCCTTGGCGTCGCGCAGAAGTTCGGATGCGTACCGGAAAGTATGCTCCCTATGAATGGGGACCTTTCCCGCGACAATATCAGCGTGTTCTTTACTGTAGCGGCGCAGTTCCGTATCAGCGGCTATTTCAACCTCGGCAACAACTTGACCGACTGGCGATCTTGGATCGCCAGCAACGGGCCAATACTGACCCGCTTGGATGTCGACGATCAGTGGTTCGGCTTGTTCGAAAACAATCAGGTTCTTGCCGACTACGTCCCAGGCTCTGCCGGGCAAGGTCATGCAGTTTGTTTGGTGGGATATGACCGCGATCGCTTCATCATCCGCAACAGCTGGGGCCCGGATTGGGGCGATTCCGGCTTTGCATGGGCGACGGACACGTATGTTCAGGCGGCCTTTACCGAAGCGTATGGGGCGCTGATGTAAGGACCTTTTGCCTTCAATAAGCTTTCTTGAACGACTAAGGGCCGGAGATTGAAGAGGAGTTGAAAGATGCAAGGTACGAACCCGGACTCGAAGAGGCTGACCGATCTATCGCAGAGAGTCGGGACCGCACCCAATGAACCAAGTTTCGGACAATACGCGATGCTGGTCAGTGCAATCGGAATCGTCGTTTGCTTGTACGGCATCAACGGGCTGAATGACGCGCCGGACGGCGAATTCTGGGCCATAAGCGAGTTCACCCCTAAAGACAAAGCGGCGGACGGGCCCTTCCGCACGTTTCTCTCCCAACTGGGCATTCTCTATATCGTCGCTGCAATTCTTGAGAGGGCCCTCGACGTCTACGTGAAGGTTTGGCGCCAACCCGTTCGGGAAGCCCTCCAAAAATCCATCGAGTCGCTCTCGGAGGATATGGAGGCACTGCGGCTGAAAGGCGGCGATACGACAGCCCTGGATGAGACGATCCGGATTTCTCGTATAGCCCTTCAACGCTATCGGGCTCGAACCCGCCAGGTCACGATACTCGTGGCAACGGCCGCCGCACTTGTCGTCTCGGCTGTCGGACCAAGAGTTCTTGGCGGGGTCTTCGAGCTTTCCGGCGACTACGCTTCCATGCAGGGGGCTCTGTTTACGTCTCTCGATATTTTCCTGACCGCCGGTTTGGTGGCTGGTGGGACTGCGGTACTGCACCCCATGGTGACCACAACCACGACATTTTTTGCCGAAACCGCCAGTGCGCTGAAGGAACGACCGAAAGCAGGAAGATAAAAGCTGTTCCTGATTGGGCCTCCCTGACCCGAGAAACTCGGTACGGTGTCTTCGGCGCCGTACCTTTTCTTATCTGCCGCCGTGTCCACCAGAAGGCTTCGCGAGAAGTGAAGTATGGTGCCCCCGGGGAGACTTGAACTCCCACTCCGTTACCGGAAACAGATTTTGAATCTGCCGCGTCTACCAATTCCGCCACAGGGGCCCCGCCTCGGCGAGGAGCGCGCATCATAGCCAAACCGCTTGGGCGGTCAATCGGCAAGCGGCGGTGCTACACGCCGTTTCCGGCACCCGATACTTTGGAACGTGGAAGTCCTTTATTGGCATCGTGCATATTGCAAATGTTATGTTATAACATTACATTCTTGCTTCATCGAACCGACCCTGGACCCGCAAACCACTCCCGGTGCCCTATGAGTCTCGCCAATCACACTCCCAAGAAACGCGACACCAACGATATCCTGACCCTGCGCGTTCTCAACCGAGCGAATGGCCCGCTCACCGCCTATCAAATTCTGGATCGGCTCCGGAGCGACGGCGTATCCGGACCGACGACCGTTTATCGCGCGCTTGACCGGCTCATCGCGCGCGGCGTCGTGCACCGGATCGAGTCCCTCAACGCCTATATCCTTTGTACTTGCCCCACACATTCCAGCCCCAGCGTTTTCGCCATCTGCGAGCAATGCGGCGCGGTCTCCGAATATTCGGACCCCACCGTGGAAAAGCGACTGCGAGAAATCGCCGGCGATGTCGGTTTCGACATTCGGGCCGGAAGCGTCGAACTCAAAGGCAGCTGCATAGACTGTAACGAAGGCGCGAGACGAAAGGTCCTGCAGTGACCGAAGCCCCTGTTCCCGCAATCCCGTTTACCGACTTACCCGGCAAAGACAATTCGACCCGGCGGCCACGGATCTTGCGCGCGCTGGGACAGCGATCTCGACGCTCCACAAAGCGAAACCGCCCGATGACCGTGCTCAGCCCCTCATTCTTCCGTCGCAGCAGACAGCGTCTCAAAGCGCGGTCCGAGCACTCGATCGCGAGCGCGCTGACATTCGGCGCCCTTACCCGCCTCAGCATCGCCGGCCTTCTCGCATTGCTCCTGTGGTCCGGCGTCATCTGGGCACTGCGATAAATCCATGGGACCGTCGCTCACATTCGAAAACCTAACGCTCGGCTACGACCGGCACCCGGCCGTCCATCATTTGAACGCGACCATCGATGCCGGTTCGCTAACCGCCGTGACCGGCCCCAACGGAGCCGGGAAATCGACTCTTCTGAAAGGCATCGCACGAAGCCTCGCCCCGTACGAAGGCAAGATCTCGGTATGCGGGCAGGGACACAACCGGATCGCCTATCTTCCTCAACAGTCCGACATCGACCGGAGCTTTCCCGTCACCGTCTGGGATATGGTCGCAATGGGCTTGTGGCGCCGGGTCGGTGCGTTTCGCCGGCTGAAGAACATGGACAAACACCGTGTCGAGGGGGCCTTGAACGCGGTCGGCCTCGCCGGTTTCGAAAAACGATCCATCGGCTCGCTCTCCGGCGGCCAAATGCAGCGGACACTCTTTGCGCGGCTCCTCCTGCAGGACGCCTCACTGATCCTGCTGGACGAGCCATTTGCGGCCATCGACGAAAAGACTGCAGCCGACCTGCTGCGCCTGATCGCGCGTTGGCACGGGGAAAAGCGTACGATTATCGCGGTCTTGCATGATTTCGATCAGGTTCGCGAACATTTTCCGCAAACCATCCTGCTCTCGCGCGAACTCGTCGCAAACGGCCCATCGGCAGACGTTTTGACCGAGCGAAATCTGACGCGAGCGCGCCAACTCTGCGAGGCCTTTGACGAGCATGCCGGGATTTGCACGCGGGGTAGAGCCGCATGATCTACGATCATCTGCTTTCACCCTTCGTCGAATTCGGCTTCATGCGGCGGGCTCTGATCGGATGCCTGGCGCTGTCGCTCGGTGCCACTCCTGTCGGCGTTTTCCTGACGCTGCGCAGGATGAGTCTGACCGGCGATGCCATGGCGCACGCTATCCTGCCGGGCGCCGCGATCGGCTACCTGATCGCCGGCCTTTCTCTCGGCGCCATGACCATTGGTGGAATCATCGCCGGATTGAGCGTTGCCATTATGGCCGGGATCGTGGCTCGCACGACGATCGCACGCGAAGATGCGAGCCTCGCCGCCTTCTACCTGATCTCGTTGGCACTCGGCGTGCTGATCGTCTCGACGCGCGGCAGTAACATCGACTTACTCCACGTGCTCTTCGGCACAGTCCTGGCACTGGATGACGAAGCGATTTTCCTGACGGCGGGGATTTCGACCTTCACCCTCTTCGCCCTCGCCCTTTTCTATCGCCCGTTGCTGATGGAATGCGTCGATCCAGGCTTTCTGCGCTTGGTAAGCCCGCTCAGCCCCCTCGCTCACTATGGCTTTCTCGTGCTCGCCGTCCTTAATCTGGTCGGCGGTTTTCATGCGCTCGGCACGCTGATGTCCGTCGGGATCATGATCCTGCCCGCGGCCGCGGCACGCTTCTGGGCGCGCGAAGTGGCGGGTCTGCTGCTCGTCGGCGGATTGGCGGCCTTCTTCAGCGGCGCCGCCGGGCTGCTGCTCTCCTATCACTTCAGCCTCCCCTCGGGTCCGGCCATCATTCTGACAGCCGGGCTCTTCTACGTGCTCTCGCTCGGCCTGGGCACCTACAGCACTGCAATGACCAAACTCCGAGGTCATTCCCATCTCGAAGCCTGACTCACATCTAAAAGGAACCAGATCCCGTGTTTAACAGACGTACGATCCTCTTCACCTCGCTGGTCGCGGCCGGCGTCGCCCTTGCTCCGATGGTCAAGGCGGCAGAGCAGCCGAAAAAAGTCGTCGCGTCCTTCAGCATCCTCGGCGATATCGTGAAAAATATCGGAGGAGACCGGATCGAGCTCACCACCCTGGTGGGCCCGAACGGCGACGCACACGTCTACCAGCCGACCCCGAAAGATGCCCGTTCCGTCTCCGATGCCGATCTCGTCGTCGTAAACGGGCTCGGCTTCGAAGGCTGGCTGAACCGGCTCGTGGAGGCAGCCGAATATCAGGGTCCAATCGCGGTCGCGACGGCCGGACTCACCGCACTCAAGAGTACGGAAGAGCATGACGAGGCCGCGGCTTCCGACGACGGACAGAAAGAGAAACATGCGTCGGATAGAGAGGACGCGCACCACGGAGATCTCGATCCCCACGCATGGCAGAGCATCGCCAACGCACGCGTCTATGTCCGCAACGTGTTGAAAGCTCTTACCGAAATGGACCCGCACGGGGCCGCAGTCTATGACAGCAATGCCAAATCCTTTCTCGCCGAACTGGACACGGTCGATACCGGGATCCGCAACGCCGTCGCCTCTCTTCCGGCAGAGCGTCGCAAGGTCGTGACATCGCACGATGCCTTTGGTTATTTCGCACATGAATACGGGATCAGGTTTCTCGCCCCTGTCGGCATGAGTACCGAGTCGGAGGCCTCGGCCGGGGACGTCGCCGCACTGATCCGCCAGATCAAGGAAGAGCAGATCCCTGCCGTTTTCGTGGAGAATATTGCCGATGGCCGCCTGCTGGATCAGATCGCGAGAGAGACCGGGGCAATTATCGGCGGAACCCTGTTCTCCGACGCACTCTCCGGACCGGACGGTCCCGCCGGAACCTATGTCAAAATGATGCGGCACAATTCCCGCACATTGGCAGCGGCGCTTTCCACGTCCTGAACTTGAAGACCGGGCGCGCCGGACAGGGAGGTCCGGCGCGCATAGCGCGGCAGAGTACGCGCTGTAAGCCGCTTGAGCGGTCAATCGGCAAGCGGCGCCCTTGCGTGCAGCCGTCCGCGCCTGATACATCCGTGCCGGACAGCCCCGATCCGGCGGCGCGAAATAGCGGGACGACATGCTGCAAGCGACCTATGACCGCCTGATGCGGGCCGCCGCGCACCGGCGTGCGAATTACTGGCTGGCGCTGATATCCTTCATCGAAAGCTCGGTCTTCCCGATCCCGCCGGACACCATGCTGATCCCGATGGTGCTGGCCGACCGGAACAATGCCTGGAAGGCGGCCGGCATTTGCACCATCGCCTCGGTGCTGGGCGGACTCGCCGGCTATGCCATCGGTGCGCTGCTCTACGAGGCAGTCGGTCTGCCGCTGCTCGAGTTCTACGGCTATGCGGAGAAGTTTGCGTCCTTCACCGCGCAGTACAACGAGTGGGGCGCCTGGATCGTGTTCGGCGCCGGCGTTACGCCCTTCCCCTACAAGGTCATCACCATCGCCAGCGGGGTTACCCATCTCGACCTGCTGATCTTCACCGTCGCCTCGGTCCTGGCGCGCGGGATCCGCTTCTACCTTGTCGCGGCGCTTTGCTGGCGTTTCGGGCCGGCGGTGCAGAAGACGATCGAGAAAAATCTGGGGCTTTGGACCACCGCCGCCTTCCTGCTGCTGGTCGGCGGCTTCGCTCTGGTGAAGTATCTCGGCTGAGCGCGATTACGCTGCTTCGGCGCGCTCTTCCGTGCCGGTGATCCAGCCGCCGCCGAGCACCCGGGTGGACTCGCCCGGCACATAGAACACCGCCGCCTGGCCGCGGGCGATCCCGTGCTGGGGCGTGTCGAGCAGCACTCGCCCGCGTCCGTCCGCATCGGTGTAGAGCTTTGCCGAGGCCGGCGCGGAGGCCGAGCGGAGCTTGACCTCCACCGCGACGCCCTCATCGCCGGGCAGGCCGTCGCCGAGCCAGTTCAGATCGCCGACATAGACGGTATCGCGGCCGAGCGCCGCGCGCGGCCCGACAATGACCCGTCGGTTCGCCGGATCGAGCCGCACGACATAGAGCGCTTCGGTATCCGGATTGCCGCCCTCGTCCCGGCGCCCGCCGATGCCGAGGCCTTTCCGCTGGCCGACGGTGTAGTGGATGATGCCCTCGTGCCGGCCGAGCACGCTGCCGTCGAGATGCACGATTTCACCCGGCTCCGCCGCGCCGGGGCGCAGCTTCTCGACCAGTTCGGCATAGCGGCCGTTCGGCACGAAGCAGATGTCCTGGCTGTCCGGCTTGTCTGCAATGGCGAGGCCGAAACGGCGGGCGTGTTCCCGGGTCTCCTCCTTCTCCATCCCGCCGAGCGGAAAACGGAGGAAGTCGAGCTGCTCGCGCGTGGTCGCGAAGAGGAAATAGCTCTGGTCCTTCTGCGGGTCGATCGCGCGATGCAGTTCGGCACCGGCGGCTCCCTCTTCCCGGCGCACGTAATGACCGGTACAGAGCACGTCCGCCTCGAGTTCCTTCGCAGTCGCCAGCAGGTCGCGGAACTTGACCGTCTGATTGCAGCGCACGCAGGGGATCGGGGTTTCGCCGCGCAGATAGCTGTCGGCGAAATCGTCGATCACCTCCTGCCGGAAGCGGCTCTCGTAATCGAGCACGTAATGGGGGAAACCGAGTTTGTCCGCCACGTTCCGGGCGTCATGAATATCAAGACCGGCGCAGCAGGCGCCTTTCTTGGCGAGCGCCGCGCCGTGATCGTAGAGCTGCAGCGTGATGCCGACGACGTCATAGCCCTGCTCGGCCATCAGGGCTGCGGTCACGGAACTGTCGACGCCGCCGGACATGGCGACGACGACCCGCGTGTCCTTCGGGGCCTTGGCAATACCGAGCGAGTTCAGCTTTCTGACGGTCATAATGCGCGCAATATAGGAAGAACGGCGGATCAGGCAAGAGAGCACGGTGCATGTCTCCCCCGCGCAGGAAGCGGCAACCTCGTCAGTCCGAAGCGGATATGTCCGTCTGCTCAGGTGCCCTTGATGTCGCTCAGGAAGGCCTGGACCTTGCCGAAAAGCATTCGCGCCCGTTCGTCCAAGGTCTCCGAAGCGGCGGCCATCCGGTCCGCCACATCGAGGGTATCCGACGATGACTTGCCGAGGCTCGCCGCGACGCTATTGACCTCGTGTGCGCTGTCCGTCGCCTGACGGGTATTCGCCGCGACGAGCCTTGTTTGCTCATCCTGCTCGTCCATCGTTTCGGTGACTTCGCGGCTGTTCTGTTCCATCTGGTCGATGGTGTCGCTCAACTCGCGGATAATACCGACAATGTTCCGGGTGTTGTCCTGGTTCTCGAGAATGTGGGTCTCGATCTCACCCGTCGCGCTCGAGGTCTGGTTCGCCAGGTTTTTGACCTCACTGGCCACAACGGCGAACCCTTTGCCCGCTTCCCCGGCACGCGCGGCCTCGATCGTCGCGTTCAGCGCCAACAAGTTGGTCTGCTCCGCGATGTCGCGGATCAGACCGACCACTTCGCCGATTTTCTGGGAATTGTGTTCCAGCGTGGCGATCGCCTCGTCGGCGCTCCGCGCTTTCTCGACCGCCTGAACGGCGATCCGGCCTGAGGTCTGCACGCTCTCAGTAACCTTCTGGATCGACCGGGAGAGCTCCTCCGCAGCCTGACTGACCATTTCGACGCTCTGGGTCGCGATCCCGGCGGAAGCTTCGAGCTGCCCGGACTGGCTCCGATTGGTTCCAGCCACCTGATCCAGGTTCTTCGCCGTTTGCTGCAAATCGGCGACCGACGCGGTCAGATCGTCCATGAAGGCCTTGATCACCGCTTCAAACTCGTCCGTCAGTTTGGAAACCCGGTGGAACTTCTCAATCTCCTCTTTCTGCAGCCGTTCCTTTTCGGCCCGGGCCTCGCTCTCGCGGCTGATATTCTCCTTGAAGACCAGCATGGCGCGCGCAAGCTCGCCGATCTCGTCCTTGCGGCCGGTATGCTGGACCTCGACGTTGGTCCCGCCACCGGCCAGGACCGATGTCGTCGCCGTAAGCGAGGTCAGCGGGTTTGTGATTCGGAAAAAATAAACCCAGACCGTCACCGCCACACCAAACACCATGAGCGGCGGCACCCCCCAGAAGGCCAGGCCGATAATGTCGCGCAACGCGGAGATTTCCTCGCCGAGACGCGTCACGTTTTCGGGGTTCGTTTCCAGGCTAGACCAGGTTTCCTGAAGCGCACCGATTTCGGCATGTAATGCCGTGACAGCCGCCACAAGGAGCACGCCGAACGTCACCAAGCCGAAAATGACCAGCCAGGCGATATGCTTGATCCGGATTTCCACGATGAGACCCGCCATTAATATATTGATATGAATTAGATTTTTAGAACGTCTACTCTACCTCCAAAGGAAGAGAGGCGCTATATCATTAATATTAGTGCGACTATTTTAGACAGCCCATAGGATGTCAGCGAGCGACGGCGTCCAGCCCCATTTGCCAGAAATCGCGCTCAAGGATAGTTGCTGCCTCGAACGTCCTGGCCAGCTCTGCAAAGCGGGCTTCGCCGCCGCGCCGCGACGCCAGTTCTTCCAGATGCGCCGCGGCTCCCTTGGCGACATCCTGGTATTCTTCGCCGGCATACATCTCAATCCAGGCAAGATAGGGATTGTCGTCCCGCTGCGTTGCCGGATCGGAGGCAAGGCGGGCCCCTATGACGCCGTAACCGACCACGCAGGGCGCGAGCGCGACATGCAGATCCAGCACGTCCCCGGCCATGCCGCGCTCCAGCACGAAGCGTGTATAGGCCATGCAGGCGGGATCTTCCGGCAAAGCCGCCATCTCCGGTTCGGTGAGACCCCAACCGGCACAATATTCGACATGCAGCCCCATCTCGACATCGAGGATGCCGCTGATGACGGCTGACGCCGCCCGCATGTCCTCCAACCGGTCCGATTTGTAGACCGCCAGCCCATAGGCCCGGGCGAAATGGATCAGGAAGAGGTAATCCTGCCCGAGATAATGCCTGAAGGCCGACTCGGGCAGCGTGCCGTCCGCCATGCCGGCAACGAACGCGTGGCCGGTATAGGCCTTCCAGGCCTCCGGGGCGGCGGCAATCAGACGGTCGAGATAACTCCCGGCCGGGACGAGGTCAGCGCTCACGCCGTTCCGTCCGGCGGCAGGGTGACGACGAGACCGTCCAGCTCCTCCGTGATCCGGATCTGGCAGCCGAGACGGGAGGTGTCGGAAAGATTGAAGGCGAGATCGAGCATGTCTTCCTCGTCATCGCTCGGCGCTGGAAGTTTTTCGTACCATTCCGCCGCGACATGGACATGACAGGTTGCGCAGGCGAGACAGCCCTCACAGGCCCCTTCGATATCCACATCGTTCTCGCGCGCGATCTGCAGCAAGGTGTAACCGAGCGGCGCGTCAACCTCCTGCGGGGTGCCGTCGCGGCCGATGAATGTCATGCGGGGCAATGTTCTCTCCGTTCGTCCATCGTTTCTTTTTCAGGCGGACCGCTGCGTCTCGGCGCCAGCGCGGTTGTACAAACCGCGCCATGCCGCGACAAGCCTGTCTATATCATCGTCCGTGCTGTCCCATCCGAGCGAAACGCGGATTGCGGTCTCCGCATCGGATGTACCCGGATCCATCGCATCGAGAACATGGCTGCGGCGAACCTTGCCGGAGGAGCAGGCGGAGCCGGAGCTGACGGCGACCCCAGCGAGGTCGAGCGAGATCACCTGTGTCTCGCCGCGCGTGCCGGTCAGCGAGACGCAGCTCGTGTTCGGCAAACGCGGCGCGTCGGCCGAGAATATCCGGGCGCCTGGCCCCGCTTCCCGGACCGCGACCTCAAAACGGTCGCGCAGATCTCTGACGCGGTCCCAGTCATCCATCTCGGCCATCGCCTGCGCCGCCGCCGCGCCGAATCCGACGATCCCGATCTTGTTCTCGGTTCCGGACCGTCTCCCCTTCTCCTGTCCACCGCCGGTCTGCTGCGCCGACAGATCCAGCCCTTCGCGGACGAAAAGCGCGCCGACACCCGCCGGGCCACCGATCTTGTGCGCCGAAAGCGACAACAGATCGAGACCGGCCGAGATCACATCGACAGGAACCTTGCCCGCCGCCTGAACCGCGTCGCTATGCACCAGGGCGCCATGCTCCTTCGCTACAGCAACGACATCTTCGATCGGCTGCAGCACGCCGGTCTCATTGTTCGCCCATTGTACCGAAACAAGCGTGTCGGCACCGCCTTCCGCCAGAGCGGAGCGGAGCGCGCCGAGATCGAGCACCCCCTCGGCATCGACGGGAATGCGGATGGCATCCGGTACCGCGGCGAGTACCGCCTCGTGCTCGATGGCGCTGGTGACGATCCGGCGGCGCCCGGAGCCCTTCAGCGCAAGGGCCGAGGCTTCCGTGCCGCCGCTCGTGAAGACGATTGTTTGCGAGGGAGCGCCGATCAGCGCCCCGACCTGAGCCCTGGCCTTTTCGATCAACGCTCTGGCCGCACGCCCCGGACCATGTACGGAGGAAGGGTTTCCGACCGCCCGCATCGCTTCGGTCATCGCCGTCACGGCCATCTCCCGCAGCGGCGCGGTCGCGTTGTAGTCGGCATAGACTCTCGAAGCCATCAAAGTCCCAAATCCCGGTCAGACGCACAGCCGAGATAGGCAGACGGAAGAGACGCGTCAAGAAACTCCGGATCTAGTGAGGTATGCGCCCCGAGACGATATCGTCGACGGTGACCTGATCGAGATATCCCAGAACCTGTCGCCCGACCTCTTCCCAGAGCGCTTTCGTAGGGTCATCCGAACAGCCGCGGGAGGCGAACATGCCATCGTCGTCGCTGTTTCCGCGCACCGGATGTTCGATCGCCGTCATTACCTCGGAAACCTTGATCTGATCCGGCTCGATGGCCAGCAGGTAACCGCCCCCGGGCCCCCGGACACTGCGCACGAACCGCGCCTTCCGCAATTGCGCGAACATCTGCTCAAGATAGGAGACCGAGATTTTCTGACGCGATGCGATTTCGGCCAATGAGACCGGACGGCCATCGTCATGTCGCGCAAGATCGCAAACCGCCATTACGGCATATCGCCCCTTAGTACTGAATTTCACTTCTACGACCCCCGTGCCGAACACGTTACCCGTCGCCAGGTCCCCAGCCCGACGATCAATGCAAGAGAACGGAGGTCCCTTCCGCTCAGTAACAAAGGGCAGCCTACATGCGGCCGCTCCGAACATCGACCTATGCTTCCGTTTGGAAGCTGCAATGCTACACTTGTAATTTACAGCCCGAGTAAGCTAAAGCCAGACTCCGACTGTCAGATTGAGATTACAGCCAACGCGCAACGAAAGTAAACCGGGATAGCGGCGATTTAATTAAAGTTCGCCCGCACAAAATAATATGTGGCACTTTCGCTGCCCCGGAACCGAAGATTTGTTGCCCGGCCTTAAGGAACGGATCGAATGCCTGAAGTAATCATGAATGGTCCCGAGGGGCGCCTCGAGGGACGCTATGTCCACAGCAAAAAAGAGAATGCGCCCATAGCCCTGCTGCTGCATCCGCATCCCCAGCACGGCGGCACCATGAACAACAAGGTCGTCTATTCCCTGTTCCAGAATTTCGTCAACCGCGGCTTCTCGACCCTACGGTTCAATTTTCGTGGCGTCGGCAGAAGCCAGGGTGTGTTCGACCGGGGCGAAGGCGAGCTCAGCGATGCCGCCTCGGCGCTGGATTGGCTGCAGACCTACAACCCCAACGCGCCCTATTGCTGGATCGGCGGTTTCTCCTTCGGCGCCTGGATCGGCATGCAGCTGCTGATGCGCCGGCCGGAGATCACAGGGTTCATCTCCATCGCCCCGCCGGCCAACATGTTCGACTTCAGCTTCCTCGCCCCCTGCCCGTCCTCCGGGCTGATGGTGCACGGCGATTCCGACGATGTCGTGCCGCCGGATTCGGTGAAGAAGCTGGTCGACAAGCTCTCAACCCAAAAAGGCATCACCATCGACCATGTCGTGGTGAAAAACGCCGACCATTATTTCGGCAAGCATCTCGGCGATGTCGAGAAGGCGGTCACGGACTATCTCAACAAGTCCCTGCCCGAGACCGAGCAGCTCCCGGAAGCGTCGAAATAGACTTCGGCCTCAGCCCGGCCGGTGCAGCGTTCCGCCCGTGAGCGGTTCGGGTGCGCCGGTCGTTCCGGGAAATGTCAGCGGCTTCCCCTGCAGACTGCGGATCGCGAGATACGCGAAAGCCTCGGCCTCGACCGCGTCGCCGTCCCAGCCGAGATCGTCCGCCGGAATCACCGGCGCGCCAAGCCGCTCGGTAAGTTCTTTCATCAGCGTCTCGTTGTGACGGCCGCCACCGCAGACGATCCATCGCTCGACCGGATGCGGAAACCATTGCGCTGCCAGGGCGACCGCGGCCGCCGAGAACGCGGTAAGGAGTGCGGCGCCGTCCGCGTCCGTCATCCCCTCCACCGCTTGGGCAGCCTTCGCCGCGAAATGATCGCGGTCGAGGCTTTTCGGCGGCTGGCGGACGAAATACGGATCGTCGAGCAACCCAGCGAGCCGGTCGCCGTCGACCCGTCCTGCCGCGGCAAGCGCCCCGCCTTCATCGCAGCGCGCGCCGCGCCGCTCCCGGACGAAGTCGTCGATCAGCGCATTGGCCGGACCGGTATCGAACGCCAGCATTTCCTCCGGACCCGCACCATCGCTTCCGTCTATCCAGGTCACGTTAGCGACACCGCCGAGATTGAGGACCGCCACTGTCGCTCCCAGCATCCGCGTCAGAGCGCGGTGATAGACCGGGACGAGAGGTGCGCCCTCGCCGCCGGCGGCCACATCGGCAATTCTCAGATCGAACACGACCGGGCGCCCCGTGACCTTCGCGAGCAGCTCCGGCGCGCCGATCTGGAGCGTTCGGCGAATTTCCGGCTCGTGCAGGACGGTCTGACCGTGAAAGCCGATGACGTCGATATCGTCGAGCGGCCAGGCTCCGCCCCGCAACAGCCCCTCCACGGCTTCGGCGTGACGCTCCGTCAATTCGCGGGCCAGAACCGTGTGATCGCCCGGCATACCCAGAACCGCTTTCAGACGGCTCCGGAATGCATCCGAATAAGGCAACGAGTAGAACCCGCAACGACGCACCGAGCCCTCGCCGTCACTCTCGATCAGTGCCGCGTCGACGCCGTCCATCGATGTCCCGCTCATCAGGCCAATGGCCTTCCAGGTCCTCTTATCGCTCACTCGATACATCCTTGCCGGTCACGCAACGCCTGCCGCCTGGGACCGCCCCAGCGGTTCCGGTTGTGACCCTCGGGGCCATGTGCTAAGTCCACGCGCCTTGGAATTTGACACATATTCACCGGGAACACGACCATGAGCCAGTTCAAATCGGGCTTCATGCAGACCATGACCGAGCGCGGTTTCGTGCATCAGTGCACCGACACCGAAGCGCTCGACGAGCTGATGAGCAACAAGGTCGTGACCGCCTATATCGGCTTCGACTGCACGGCGGACAGCCTGCATGTCGGCAGCCTTATCCAGATCATGATGCTGCGCCACCTGCAGAAGAGCGGGCACCGCCCGATCGTTCTGATGGGTGGAGGCACCAGTAAGATCGGCGATCCGTCCTTCAAGGACGAGGCCCGCAAGCTGCTGTCCGACGACGACATCGAGCACAACAAGAACGGCATCAAGAAGGTCTTCCAGAAGTTCCTGACCTTCGGCGACGACGCCAGCGACGCCATCATGTGCGACAACGCGGAATGGCTCGACGGCCTCGAATACATCCCTTTCCTGCGGAAGATCGGACAGCATTTCTCGGTCAACCGGATGCTGAGCTTCGACAGCGTGAAGCTGCGTCTCGACCGCGAGCAGTCGCTGAGCTTTCTCGAGTTCAACTACATGATCCTGCAGGGCTACGACTTTCTCGAGCTGCGCCGGCGCTACGGTTGCCAGCTGCAAATGGGCGGCTCCGACCAGTGGGGTAACATCGTCAACGGCGTAGAGCTCACACGCCGGGTCGACCAGCAGGCGGTCTATGGTTTGACCACGCCCCTCCTCACCACGGCCTCGGGGCAGAAGATGGGCAAGACGGAGAAGGGTGCCGTCTGGCTGAACAGTGACCGCGTCTCGCCCTACGATTACTGGCAGTTCTGGCGCAATACGGAGGATGCCGACGTCGGCAAGTTCCTGCGCCTCTTTACCGAGATGCCGTTGGAGGAGATCGCGAAGCTCGAAAAGCTCGAAGGCGCCGAACTGAACGAGGCCAAGAAGATCCTCGCCAACGAGGCGACCGCCCTGCTGCATGGCAGGGACGAAGCCGAGGCGGCGGCCGAGACGGCGCGCAAGACCTTCGAACAGGGGGCGCTCGGCGAAGGCCTGCCGCGGGTGCCGATCGAACAGAGCCAGCTTGACGATGGCCTCTGGATCGTCGATGCGCTTCGTATCGCCGGGCTGGTCAATACCAATGGCGAGGCCCGGCGGTTGATCAAGGGGGGCGGCGCCCGGGTGAACGACGTGGCTGTCTCCGACGAGAATTTAAAACTCGGCGCCGACGCGATTGCCGACGGCGTGATCAAACTCTCCTCGGGCAAGAAGAAGCACATCCTGCTGGAACCCTGACCGCCTCCGGTTCGGTCAGGGACTACGGTCCTGCGCCGGCGGTTCGGCCGGCTCCGGGTCCTTCGGCGGTGCATCGCCGAGCCGGAACAGATTGCGGAAAATCCCGGGCGTCAGCGCGGTCAGCGGATTCACCGTAACCTGCGGCTTTTTCAGCGAACCACTGACGGAGAATTCCGAGGCGAGGAAGCCCTCGCCTTCGCCTCCCGTCAGAAGCGTCCCGAGGATCGGGATTGACCCCAGCACCTCGTTCAGGACATAGGCAGGAACCACCATGCCGGAAAGGTCGGTCTCGTCCTTCACCCGGTCGATCTCGCCAGAGGCCGATATTCCGAGCGACGCGCCTTGCGCGAGCAGCCGCTCAAGCACCAGCTTCTCGTCGCTGACATGCATATTAACATCCATGCGGCTGAAATGGACGCCCCGCCCCTGTACGACGGCGGGGAGTCCGGTCAGCGACATCGCGCTCAGAAGCTGAGCCATGACCGGCGCGTCAACGAGGTCGAAATCCAGCACCGACAGCGAGACGTTCCATCCGGAGAGCCCGTCCCTCTCTTCTAGCTCGCCGGACGCGATGAGCCGGCCGCCGGAAATCGAGTCGAACCCCTCGAAGGCCTTCATCACATTGCCCGCACTCTGCGTGCTGAGATCGAAATGGGGTGTCCCCGAGGCCGTCGTATAGAACAGGTCAACCGGCTCGGCCCCGATCAACCCATTTGCCGCGAGCGAGGTGTTGCCGTCCCCGTCATCCTCCAGCAACAAGGTAACGTCCTGCATCGGCTCAAGCTTGCCGATCAGCACCTGATCGACCCGGGCATTCACAACCAGCGGCACCTTCGACTTCGCACCGTCGTGATCAAGCCCGTCGACCAGTTCGCGCAGGTCCGCGAAGGGGCCTTTGATATTGGCCGTATAGCCGCCTTTCCCGTCGGAGGCGATCACACCGGAGAGATCGGTCTCGCCGAGCTGCAGCCGATCGACCGTAAACCGTGTCGGGCGGCCGTTCTCCGGGGAAAACTGCACCGCGCCCGAAGCGGCGAGGTCGGCTGTCGCCACCTGGAACCGGTCGATCGCCACGACGGCGTCGTCGCGCGCACGGATCTGTGCCCTGAAGGTGCCCGCCGCGCCAGCCGGTTTCTCCCATTCGAGCTCACCGACCCGGAGTTCGGTATTCTGCAAGCCCATCACCAGGTCGACCCGCGTGTCGCCGTCACGCGGTTCCTCGATGGTCGCATCGAGCTCGACCTCGCCTTCCGCAAAGCGCCGCATGTCGAGACCGAGCTGGGCGATTTTCTCCACATCCGGGCGGACGATCACATGGGTCCGGCGCCGGATCTCCGCCTCCTCCTCGAAGGATTGCAGGAAGGCAATCTGGGTCGGCAATCCGGAAAGTTCGCCGGTGCCGTCCAGCAACATGCCGGTCTTGTCGAGATCCATCGCCATTTCGCCGTTCGCGAATGGCAGACGGGTGGTCCGCGACGGCAGTGAAACGCCGGTGAAGCGTCCTTCCGCCTGGAGATCGACCATATCGAAGGTCATAACCCGGAGCAGCGGCATCTCGAAGCGCATGATCCCGGATCCGGTCCCGCCGACCTCCTCCGGTGCCAGTCCGAGTGCGTCCGCGTACCCGAAGGGCTTCGTGTTCAGAACCTTCAGAATGTCGGAAATGGGCCCGTCTATCTCCGCCTCGATAGTGGCATAATCGTCGCTGACAGTATGGATGCCGGTCAGCGACACGTCCGCACGCTTGAGCTGGATATCGTCGAGATAGCCACGCGTGACCGACGCATCGATCCGCTTCTCGGTAAAGGTCGCACGACCACCGACCCCGAGCGCCGGCGCAAGCGGCCTTAGGTAATGAACGGTCACCCCGTCGAACTCCATGAAGCCCTCAAGCGACACATCTGTCAGGCGAGTCGTCTCGCCGATGTCCAGACGCCCGTCGAGGGTGGCCGCCATCTCCGTGATGACGCCGCCCTTGAGGTTTCTCGTGGCCCAATTTCGAGCAAGATCGAACAGCTCAGGCGGCCAGATGCCCTCGACCTCGTCAACCGGCATCGCAGTGACCCGAGTCCGGAGCTCCAGCGCTGGTTCCGCCAGATCCCGAAGACTGCCGCTGAGGGACACCGTCATGCCGTCCCGTTCGAGAACGAAATTGCGCAGCGCGACGGCGTCGTCGCGGGCGTCGTATCCCACCTGGAAACGCAGGCTGTCGTATGGAACCGGGGCCGGCAGCATGGAGCCGAAGGTGACTTCGCCATCGGAGGTCGTCGCGATAATATCGATATTCAGCAGCGACCGGAAATCCTCCAGCGAGAAAGCGACACTTCCGCTGAGATTGCCCGAGACCGCGAGATCGGCCGGGGACTGCGGCACATGCGAGAGCACGAGTTCCGGCGCGAGCCCCTTGAACAGGATGGCGCCGTCAAGCTCGCGGCTGCCGTAGAAATAGTTCCCGTCTCCGCGGATTTCCAAGGTCTCTTCGCCAACCGCGAGATCGGCGCGCGCTTCCACGCGCCATCCGTCACGCTCGCGCTCGAACAGACCGTCGAGCCCCGAGAGACGGATATTCTCGAAAGTGCCCGTACGATCCGTCATCCGGACCGTTGCATTGCGCAGGAAGAACCGCTCCAGCCGTTCAAGTCCGGCCAAGCCGCCGGAGCCATCGGCTCCGGGTTCCTGCAGGACGGAAAACAGGTCGCCCCGGCTCGATTCCTCGCCTGACGGCGCCGCACCGTAGAGCTGGTAGGTTCCGTCGACGCCACGCTCGAGGTTGAGCACCGGCTGATCCACCGCGATCTGCACCGGCGCAATCTCGCCGAGCAACAGGCGCGGACCGGAAAGCGCGATGTCCGCCGACGGAGCGAACAGGATCACCCCGCCCGCGTCATTGTCGAACCTGAGGCTTGTGACCCGCACCTCGAAAAGCCGGCTCCAGCCCCGCCACTCCATCCTGAGTTCACCGATCGTGACGGATCCCCGTCCGGCCGGAACGAGGGCTTCGGCAACCCTGTCTTTCATGAATTCGAGCGGAATCGGCTGTGTGCTGGCGCGCCAGAACACGAGTGCCGAGAGCACGACAACTCCCGCGAAAACCGCAGCGGCGACTTCGAGGGCGATCTTGGTGGTTCTTCTCAGCACGCGGGGTACTCTTGGCTCAGGGTCATTCCGCTTAACATAGGGCTGCCTATAGCGCGACGCTAAAGCGACAGGGCACGGCGTCGTCCCTTTCAAACCGGTTGCACGAGTTGACGCCGGCCGCTCCGGTGCGCACCCTCACGGGAAAACAAACTCGTTGGGGGGGATTCCCGTGTTTCTGGACCAGATCACGTATTTTCCGACGGTCACGGACAGCGAAGCCGCGCGCATCGGTCTAGAGCGCTGGCAGGAACAACCCGGACTGACCGGCGACGATGCGCTGGCAGCCCGCGTCCAATCCCTGGCTGAACATCGGAACGGCAAACCTCTCCTGCAAGGGCTCTTTGCGAATAGTCCGTATCTGACAAGGCTTCTGATCCGGGACATCGGGTTCGCCGCCACACTTCTCGAAGAGGGTCCAGATACGGTCGAGGCAAGCCTGCTGGAGCGCGCCGCCGCGCTCGACCCTATGGCCATGGAGACCACGGAGTTGATGTCTTCGCTTCGTGTATTGAAGCGGCATTACTCCCTCACGACGGCCATTGCGGATATCACCCGTGTCTGGCCGCTGGAGAGGGTAACCGGCGCCCTGAGCGCCCTTGCGGACATTGCGATCGGAGCAGCATGGCGCCATGCGCTTGGCATCGAGGCACGGTCCGGGCGTCTGCCGCTCGACGCGGACGGCCCCGGCGACATTCTCGACGGGTCCGGCCTCATCTGCCTCGGGATGGGCAAGCTCGGGGCACGGGAGCTGAACTATTCGAGCGATATCGACCTGATCGTTTTCTACGAGAACGAGCTGCCGGTTTATCGCGAGGTCGAGGAGCTGCAGAAACACTTCGTCTCAATGACCCGGCTGGTGGTGAAGATCCTCGAGGAGCGAACGCCGGACGGTTACGTCTTCCGCACAGATCTCCGTCTGCGGCCGGATGCGAGCGCCATGCCGCTCGCCGTCTCCGCCGCGGCTGCCGAGATATACTACGAGAGCATGGGGCAGAACTGGGAACGGGCGGCGATGATCAAGGCCCGCGCGATCGGTTCCGACATGAAAGCGGCCGGCGAGTTCCTGGCCCGCATCCGGCCTTTCGTCTGGCGCAAGCATCTCGATTTCGCGGCCATCGAGGACATCCATTCGATCAAGCGCCAGATCGCTGCCCACAAGGGCGGCAACAAGATCAATGTAGAAGGGCACAACGTGAAACTCGGCCGCGGCGGCATCCGCGAGATCGAGTTCTTCGTGCAGACCCAGCAGCTGATCTGGGGCGGCCGCGATGCGCGCCTGCGGGAAAAGAAAACCGGCGCCGCAATGCAGGCGCTGGTCGATCTCGGACGGGTGAAACCCGATGTGGCCAAGGCGATGATGGACGCCTACCGCTTCCTGCGCACGGTCGAGCACAGGCTGCAGATGGTCAACGACGCGCAAACCCATTCCATGCCGGAGTCCGCTGCAGGTTTGGCGCAGATCTCCGGCTTTCTCGGGATCGAGGACCCCGAGCGGTTCCGCCGAGAACTGATCCACCAGCTTTCCACCGTGGCGTACCACTACGGCAACCTGTTCGAGGAGAGCGCGCCGCTTTCCTCGGATGCCGAGGAAGCCGGCAGTCTGGTGTTCACCGGGGTCGAGAACGATCCCGAGACATTGAAAACGCTCGAAGGGCTCGGGTTCGAGGATCCGGAATTCGTCGCCACCAGGATCCGCACCTGGCACCACGGCCGTTACCGGGCAACCCGCAGCGAGCGCTCGCGGCAGATCCTGACGGAGATCGTACCCGCTCTGCTCACCTCCTTCGGCCAGGCCCCGGAACCGGATGCCGCTTTCAGACGCTTCGACCGCTTCCTCGAGGGCCTGCCGGCCGGGGTGCAGCTCTTCTCCCTCTTCCAGGCCAATCCGCCGCTTCTGGAGATGCTGGCGGACGTGATGGGCATGGCCCCCTCCCTCGCCCGGCAGCTCGGCCACCGGCCATCGCTCTTTGAGGGTGTCCTGACCCACGACCCGGCCAGCCGTCTCGGCGACAGAGAGAGCCTGCAGGAGGAGCTCGAACGCGAACTCGCGCCGGCTACCTTTTACGAGGACGTGCTCGACATTGCCCGGCGCTGGATAAACGACCAGCGCTTCCTTGTCGGCATCCAGGTGCTCCAGGGGCGGATCCCGGCGACGCGCGCGGCCGAATGCCTGTCCGACATTGTCGATGCCGGGATCCGTGCGCTGGTGCCCCGGGTCGAGGGCGAATTCGCCGTCCGGCACGGTCGAATCCCCGGCTGTCCGCTGCCGGCTCTGGCGGTGATCGCCTACGGCAAGCTCGGCGCGCGCGAGATTTCCGCCGGTTCCGACCTCGATCTGGTCCTTCTCTACGACGCGCCGTTCGATGCCGAGTCCGATGGTGAGAAACCGCTCGCGGCCAGCACCTATTTCAACCGCCTGGGCCAGCGGCTGATCGCCGCCCTCACCGCACAGACCGCCGAGGGGGGCCTGTTCGAGGTCGATCTGAGACTCAGGCCGAACGGCAACAAAGGCACCATGGTCCCGAGTTTCGCGGGTTTCGCGAAATACCACCGCGAGGAGGCCTGGACCTGGGAGCGTATGGCCTTGACCCGTGCCCGGGTGATCTCGGCTTCACCGGAAATGACCGCAAAGCTCGAGACCCTGTTCTCGGAACTTCTGACGGAACAGCGCGACCAGGAGACACTGCTCCGGGACGTCGCAACAATGCGGGAACGGATTGCCCGGGAACATTCCAGTTCGTCCCATTGGCAGATCAAGCATTGGCGCGGCGGCCTCGTGGACCTGGAATTCATGGCGCAATACCTTCTGCTGAAACATTGCCGGGACAATCCGGACCTCCTGACCGGCAACACGGCCGACGTGTTCGACCGGCTCTCCGGACGAGGACTGCTCGACTCAGCTCTGGGGGACGCGCTCGCGGCAACCACCCGTCTCTGGCGAGCCATTCAATGGATCCTCAGGCTCACAGTCGACGAGAGCTTTGATCCCGAGACCGCACCGGAAGCCCTCAAGGGGCTCCTTGCGATGTCGGCCGGGGTGAAAAACTTCGAGAACCTCGACCGAATCCTCAAGCAACGCGGCGAGCAGGTCCGGGATGCCTTCCGCGAGCTGATCGAAAATCCAGCCGCCGCACTTCCGCCGCTTGAGGCGGGAACGTCGAACTGAGCCGCAGGCGGCTTGCGGGATGGCAAAGGCTCCTGTACCAAGAACACCAGATCTTGGCGTTACCGGCGCCGAAACCCACCAGACTTGGACCTACCGCCCGATGATGCACGCCCTCCGCCCGGATCCGGAAAGCGAGAAGTATCGCGTTCTGAAGGGCGTTTTCGGGTTCGAGCAGTTCCGGCCGGGACAGGAACCGGTGGTCGACGCGATCCTCGCCGGCAACAACGCGCTGGCGGTGATGCCGACCGGCTCCGGCAAGTCCCTCTGCTTCCAGCTCCCCGCCCTTGTACGTGGCGGCCTGACCGTCGTGGTCTCACCGCTGGTGGCATTGATGCAGGACCAGGTGGCTGCGCTGAAGCTCGCCGGGGTCCGTGCCGAGACGATCAATTCGGCGAAGGACCGGGCGGACAATGTCGCGATCTGGCGCAAGGTCGCGGCCGGCGAGATCGACCTGCTCTATCTCTCGCCCGAGCGGCTGATGACGGACCGCATGCTGGCGGCGATCTCCAAGCTGCCGCTCTCGCTGCTGGTGGTCGACGAGGCGCACTGCATTTCGCAATGGGGCGCCTCGTTCCGCCCGGAATATGACGACCTCGCCCGCCTGCGAGCGGTTTTCCCGGACGTGCCCATCGCCGCCTTCTCGGCGACGGCGGATCAGGTCACCCGCCTCGACATCGCGGAAAAGCTCTTCGCCGGCAAGGCGGAGATCTTCGTGCACGGCTTCGATCGCCCGAATATCCGTCTCGACGTCGCGCTCCGCGCCGACTGGAAGAAGCAGGTGCTCGATTTCCTCGAGTCTCACGCCGGCGAGAGCGGCGTCGTCTATTGCCTCTCGCGCAAGAAGACCGAGGAAATCTCAGGCTTCCTGCGCGAGAAAGGCTACAACGCGCTGCCCTACCACGCCGGGATGGAGAAGGAGCAGCGCGACCGCAACCAGGACCTCTTCATGTCCGAGAGTGCGGTCATCATGGCCGCCACCATCGCCTTCGGCATGGGGATCGACAAGCCGGATGTCCGCTTCGTGCTGCATACCGACATGCCGGGAAGCGTCGAGGCCTATTACCAGGAATTCGGCCGCGCCGGCCGCGACGGCGAGCCCGCCCACGCACTCATGCTCTACGGGCTCGACGATATCCGCATGCGCCGGATGTTCATCGACCAGGAGCATGAGGAAGGCGACCGGCGGCGGCGCGAGCACAAACGGCTCGACGCGCTGATCGCCTATTGCGAGGCGGCGGAGTGCCGGCGCCAGTCGCTGCTGCGCTATTTCGGCGAGGAGTCGGAGCCCTGCGGCAATTGCGACGCCTGCCTGGAGCCCGCCGAGCTGACCGACGGCACGAGCGACGCGCAGCTCGCCCTGAAGACCATCCAGGAAACCGGGGAGCGTTTCGGCACCGTGCATATCGTCGACGTGCTGCGCGGCGGCAATACCGAGCGGATCCGCAAGTTCGGGCACGAGAAAGTCTCGACCTACGGGGCCGGTACGGCGCACGGCGCCAAGGACTGGCAATCGCTGATCCGCCAGCTTGTCGCCGGCGGCTTCCTCGATCTCGACATCCAGGGCTTCGGCGGACTCTCCGTCAGCGACAAAGGCAAGGCCCTGCTGCGCGGCGAGGCCTCCTTCCGCTACCGCCAGGACAGCCTCAGACGCGAGCGCAAGGCAAAGACCGCCCGCTCCGCCTCCGCGCCGACAGAGTCGATGAGCGGACCGGAACTTCGCCTTTTCAAGGCTCTGAAACAGCTCCGCTCGGAAATCGCACGCGAAGGCAACGTGCCCGCCTATGTCGTCTTTACCGACCGCAGCCTCGCCGACATGGCCGCCAAGCGCCCGACCTGCAAGGAGAGCTTCGCCTCCATCCACGGCGTCGGCCAGGCGAAGCTGGAGAAATTCGCGGCGCCGTTCATTGACCTGATTCTGGAACAGACCGGAGACGAGGCCGCCAGCGGAGGCTGAACGACGGAAGAACCTCCGCATTTGCTGATACAATGCGCGAACTTCCCCGCGCGGGGGCTTATCGGAGGTTTCATTTGGCCGGCATCGACCATTCAAAACTGTCCCGCATGCAAAAACTGCACTGGTACGGCAGCCCTCTCCTTGTAGGAGCCGCAACTCTTGCAGGCTTCCAGTTCGGTGCGGACGGGCTGCTTTCCGGACTGGACGGTCATCTGCTCGCCGGCCTTCTTTTCATCTGGCTGTTCGGAACGATACTGATCGGCGCATTCGGCGTCGTCCGGCACGCCGACCGACTGGCCGAAGTGCTGGGCGAACCGTATGGAACGCTTATCCTGACCCTGGCGGTGGTCGGCATCGAGGTTGCCCTGATCTCGGCCGTCATGCTCACCGGAGACGGGTCTCCCACACTCGCACGCGACACGATGTTCGCCGTCCTGATGATCGTGATGAACGGTCTATGCGGCGGCGCCTTGCTGCTCGGCGGACTTCGTCACGGCCAGCAGGACTACAATTTGCCCGGCGCCCGCGCCTTTATCGCCGTGCTCGCACCACTCGCCGTGTTCGCCCTGATCCTTCCGAACTTCACCACCTCCACCGCCGAGCCAACCTTCGACAGCTTTCAGGCCGGATTCTTCGCGTTGACGACGGTGCTTCTCTACAGCGTTTTCCTCGGCATCCAGACAATGCGCCACAAGAGCTTTTTCCTCGACCCGGACGATCGGGGAGACGCATCGGAAGAAACGGCGGCGGAAAAAGCGCCTTCGGGCCGGATAACCGCCGCGCTCCACGGGATCCTTCTTCTCGTGACGCTCCTGCCCATAATCCTTCTCTCCAAGCGCATGGCGACCGTCGTCGATTACGGAATCGTACAGGTTTCCGCACCTCCGGCCATCGGTGGCGTGATCATCGCCCTGCTCGTCCTGATACCCGAGGGGATGGCGGCGCTCCAGGCCGCGCGGACGAACCGATTGCAGCGTTCGGTCAATCTGTTGCTCGGCTCGGCGCTTTCGACCATCGGCCTCACGGTCCCGGCGGTGCTCGCCATAGGCCTGCTGACAGGCGAGATGATCACCCTCGGGCTCGACAGTGTTTCGATGATCATCCTCATGCTGACACTCTTCATAAGCAGCATGACCTTTGGCGGAGTCAGGACCAACATGCTTCAGGGCGCCGTCCATCTCGTGCTTTTCTGCGCCTATGTGATGCTGATCTTCCGACCGTGACCGGCTGGTAACGCTTGACGCAGGCGCCGGACGCGCCAGATTGTCTCGCGTCCTATTCAACGCAATCCAGAAAATCGGAGCGGTTTCATGGTCGATGTCGGCGACAAGGCACCTGATTTCAGCATGGCGACAGATGGCGGCGGAACCGTCTCTCTGGCCGGGCTGAAGGGCAGGAAAGTGGTACTCTATTTTTACCCGAAGGACGACACGCCCGGCTGCACCAAGGAAGCCTGCGCCTTTCGCGATTCCATGCCGGACTTCTCCGGGGTCGATGCCGAGATCATCGGCGTCTCCAAGGATCCTGTCGCCAAGCACGACAAGTTCAAGGCGAAGTACGATCTGCCTTTCACCCTCGCCTCGGATGCCGAGAGCGACGTCTGCGAGCGTTTCGGCGTCTGGGTCGAGAAGAACATGTACGGCAAGAAGTACATGGGCATCGAGCGCGCCACGTTCCTGATCGATGGCGAGGGCACGGTCCGCCACGTCTGGCGCAAGGTTAAAGTCCCCGGCCATTCCGAGGCCGTGCTGGAAGCCGCGAAAGCGATCTGAGGCTCAGGCGCTGTCCGGAGCGGGAACGACAGGCCCGCGATCCGTCATCTATGCCTCCTCATACCCCGGCCGCAGCACCCGCATGCGGACACGCGCCTCCTCGGGCCACGTCTCGGCCGGGTTGTAGAACCCGACGAAGCTCGGAACGTTCTCCGGGATATGCACCCACGGAAGTTTCGTCTCCGTAAAGATATGCGCCCCTGGCGCCAACGCCGCCGGATGGTCAAGCGTGCCGACGCGGACGAAATTTACCTTCTCGCCGGCCCCGAAGTAATTGCTCCAAAGCGCGACCCGGCAGTTTTCGCAGCGCCAGATTTTCTGTCCCTTTCCGCTTGCCGACGGAGTCGGAACCATGGCCGGCGCGCCCTTCTGGAGCGTCATGCGCGCGGCTTCGATCAATGCGTTGATCACGAACGCGGAGCCGGTTTCCCGCTGGCACCAGCTGCAATGACAGCAATTGACGAAGAGCGGTGCGGTTTCAAGGCGATAGCGGACGGAACCGCAAGTACAACCGCCTTCGAGCAGCAAGGTGACATCCGGCATGTTGGTTCTCTCGGTGATCGGATCCGGGACGCGCGCCATTCAGGCAAATCCCTGCTCCCGGCGCAACCTCCGGGGAAACGGTATCAAAGAGGCACGCTTATTGCTTACCTCAAGTCGCTATGCTTTCGGTGCTCACAAATCCGCCCGCAATGACGGCGCTCAGAAATCTGACGTCCATCCAAATGCGGAAGGACACGGTCCAGAACCATGTCTCCACCGGCCTGCGCGTCACCGGCGCGGTCGAGGACGCCTCCAACTTTGCCATCGCCCAGGGTATCCGGACCGATCTGAGCGCCTTCGATGCCGTCATGCAGGGCCTCAACAACGCCAAGGGCGTTTCCAACGTCGCGATCGCCGGCGCCACCGCCGTGTCGGACCTGATGATCGATATCCGCAAGAAGATCACCGAAGGCGCGAACGAGGGAAATACGACGCAGCAGCAGCAGATCCTGCAGAACGACTACGATGACATGCTGGCCCAGATGCGCCAGATCCTGGAGAATTCGACCTTCAACGGCGAGAATATCCTGATCGAGGTCGCGATCCCGTTCAATCTCGCGGTCGGTACGGTAAACGACATCAACGTCCTCTCGAATATCGACGGCGGAACCCTGACGCTTCGCGGCCAGCGCATCGACGTCAACTACGCCCAGCTCGTCAACGAAGACATCAGCACGCCAGCGAATGCCCTGAATGCTCTCACCGCGTGGGAAACCGCGATGACGGATATCGGCAACGCGCTCGGAGAGCTTGGCGCCGACGCCCGCGCCCTGAACCTGCAGACAACCTTCCTCGAAAGCACCCGCGACGCCGTCGACGAGGGACTCGGCAACATCGTCGATGCGAATATGGCCCGGGAAAGCGCCCGGCTGACCGCCTTCCAGGTTCAGGAACAGCTCGCCGTCCAGACCCTCGGCCTTGCCAATCAGCGTCCGCAGACGATTCTCGGCCTGTTCCAGTAGGGTTAGCGATCCTCTCCCGGCCCCAGAGCGGCCCGCATCCTCAAGAAATTGCGGATGACCTCACACTCGCAAAGCAACTGTAGAATTAAGTCCATTCGCACGCCGCAATCTCAACTCAGACGAAGAATACCGTTCAAGGTTCCGGCCGTGACTGACCGCGCAGGCTCCCGCCCCGGCCTTCGCCGCGGCCGCGGATTATCCCCGGCCTCTATAGGACGGCACCCCCTGGTCCGGCAGCCATACTCCTTCCGGGACCGGACCCGTCTGGAAAAAGACGTCGATCGGAATGCCGCCGCGCGGATACCAGTAGCCGCCAATCCGCAGCCAGCGCGGTTTCAGCTCATCCGCCAGCCGTTTCGCGATCCCGACGGTGCAATCCTCGTGGAACGCGCCGTGATTGCGGAAGGAGCCGAGGAAGAGCTTCAGCGACTTGCTCTCCACCAGCCACTCGTCCGGCACGTAATCGATCACCAGATGAGCGAAATCCGGCTGCCCCGTCATCGGGCAGAGGGAGGTAAATTCCGGCGCCGTGAAGCGGACAACGTAATCCTTGTCCGCCATCGAGTTCGGCACCTTTTCGAGTACCGCGTCTTCCGGACGGGACGGCAGTTCGGTTGCTCCGCCGAGCTGGGTCAGGCCCGAAAAGCGCTCTTCGGTGTGGGAAGTCATGGGTCGGCTCCGCGTATCATGAAGACGAGCGCGTTCTACGCCCTTACCGCCCCATGTCCAATCCCGGATACGCCGGCAGCGCCGATGCGGGCCCCGATCTCACGGAAGCGCCCTATCCCAGCTCCCATCCGGTGGCGGCGGCCAGTTCGGTCTTCTGAATGCCGATGACCGTCACCGTACCTCCGTCGGAGAAGGTGACGAGAGTTCCGTTCCCGACGTCCGTCCCGCCGGCAATGCCGAGCCCGGCCTCAAGCGCCAGCGTGTCGGTGCCGGCGGCAAAGTCGTTCACCGTATCGTTGCCACCCTCGAAATCGAAGACGAAGATGTCGGCTCCATCCCCGCCGACGAGCGTGTCGTCGCCCTTGTTGCCTCTCAGATAGTCGTCGCCATCGCCACCCTCGAGCACGTCATTGCCCTGACCGCCATAAAGGCTGTCATTGCCGAGATTGCCGGCGAGACTGTCGTTCCCCTGGTTGCCGTAGACAATGTCGCTGTCCTGGCCCCCGTAGATCGCATCCTCCTCGCCGCCGCCGAAGAGCGTGTCGCTACCGCGGTTGCCGTAGAGCACGTCGTCGTCGTTGTTTCCGAGCACGGTATCGCCGTCCTGACCGCCATAGAGCGTATCCATGCCGCCGCCGCCGAAGACGCTGTCCGCGCCCTGGTTGCCGTAGAGAATGTCCTCACCGTAGCCGGAGCCGATCGTGTCGGCGCCGCCGCCGCCGGCCAGCGTGTCGTCCTCGGCTCCGAGCGAGATGAACTGGCTGCCGCTGTCACCGACGACATAGTTGCTGCCCGCTCCGCCGGAGATGCTCGCATTCCCGATCACGGAAGCGAAATCGATATTGTCGAGTGTGATGGCCGTGCCGGACGGCAGTCCCGAAGTATCGATTACCAGCGCTTCCGCTCCGGAACTCGAGCCCGTAAAGCTGATCGTTTCCCCGGAGCCGGTCCCGGAGAAGGTGACGGTCCGGATATCGATCGTCTGGCTGCCTAGCTGTGCCAGGAACTGCGTGCCGTGGCCGGCGAGGAAACTCTGGTCGGAGGTCACGGACTCGGCCGCGTTGATGTGCTGGGTCAGGGTTCCGCTGGAGGCGGAGGCCGCCTGAGCCGCGACGGTTCCGGAATCGGCAACGGAAAATCCGTTCGGCAGGGTGACCGTCACCGTACTGCCGCTGCCGGTATTCTGGATCAGCGCTCCCGTTGCCGAGCCGCCGGAATTGTTGGTCAAAGTGCGGCTCGTCTCGTCCGACGTGCTCTGGTCCGTGATCGTCAACGCGCTTTCGGAACCCGAGCTCCCTGACGATCCGGAAGACGCGTTCGGGTCGCTGCTCACGACGGTCAGAACGGAGTTTCCACCCGACGCCGCGCCGGAAAGGTAGAGTCCGGATCCCGCACTGGTCAGAGTGATGGTGCTGCTGCCGACGGTCAGTGTGCTGCCGACACTTGAGGCATGCAGACTGGTCGCATAGCTCGTGTCGCCCATCACCTGGATGACGTCGCCGGCCGCAAGCCCGGTGATCGTGTCTCCGTCGATCTCTGCGACAGTGCCGACGAACGTGTCGTTCCCGTCGCCGCCGCTCAGGTTGTCGCTGCCGGAGCCGCCGGACAGCATGTCATTGCCGGCCTCTCCAATCAGATTGTCCGACGACGCACCGCCAAGGAGGGTGTCGTTCCCGGCCCCAGCGGTGATGAAGTCGAGGCTGCCGCCGCCGGTGATGGAATCGTCGCCGTCACCGCCATTGATCGTATCGGAACCGATCGAGCCGTTGATCGTGTCGTTGCCGGTGCCGCCACTGACCTCCGCGTTCCCCGCCAGGATGATAACGTCATCGCCGGCGTCGCCGTAGATCGTGTCGCCGCCGTCGCCGGTCGAGATGGTGTCGTTGCCGTTGCCGCCATAGAGCAGGTCGCTGCCGCCCTGAACGTACAGACGGTCGTTCCCGTCGCCGCCATAAACGGTATCGTTGGCGTTGCCGGTCCCGATGAGGTCATCGCCGGCGTCGCCGTAGATCAGGTCGTTACCGCCAAAACCGCTGATCGTATCGTCGCCGGACCCGCCCAGGATGGAGTCGTTTCCGCTGCCCGCCGAAATCTCGTCGTTGCCATCACCGCCGGTGATCGTATCGTTGCCGTTGCTGCCGCTGATCGTGTCGTTACCGCCCTGGCCGTCGAGCGTATCGTCGGATGCGGTGCCGACGATGAGGTTGTCGCCCGCATCCCCGATCGAGACGACCAGCCGCGCGGGATAGGAGGCGAGCGCCGCCGGCGCGACGACCGTCGCGGCACGGGCGAGACCGCGCCAGCCGGCATCGCCGCCGAGATCCGTCTCTGAGGCATGCACCGGAACGCCGAGACCGGCTTCCAGTCCGGCGACGAACATGCGCCCGGCCAGTCCCGCGCCGGTCGAGCAGGAGAGCAGCATCAGGTCGGCATCGGCGGTCAGGCAGGCACGGATTTTCGCCAACGGTGCGCCAGCATTGCGCAGACTCTCCGCGTCGACGCGGCGTCCCGACAGGGTGAAGGACCCCGGATCGCCATGCGCCAGTATAGCCAGCCGGCGGACCGGTCCGTGCCCGGACAGGACGGTAGCGATCTCCGCGAGGGCATCTCCCCGCGGCGCCAGCCGGTGCAGTCTGGTTTCGGGATCGAGACCGTCGATAAGGATCTCGGGATTCTGCACCGACGGATCGATGAACAGGAACGTCACTGGCCGTTTCATGACGTGTTACGCCTCAATATTGTACGCGGAAAGTGAAAGACTGCATCCGACGGGGGAAACGCCGGACCGCATCACACAGCGCCGGGGAACGCTGCCGCGAAAGGGAATGAATAAAAAGTGGCAATTCCCGACATGGGCGGAGAACCGCCGTCAGATCGACTTCGGAAACCTGAAGATGACTGCCTGATCCCCCGGCATCCGAATAAAGCCGGGCCCCAAACGGATTGGGCAACCATCGAAAATGTCATGCGTGCGTTCGAGAGCGCCTCTTCCCCAATATTCCGTCTGTCGGCATCTCGATCTTGTTTTTTAATTATCTCACAACTTGCAGTGAATGTCACACTTTTGATGTGTATAGCTCAGCATTAGATTTCTTGGACCGTAATACCGCGTAATTTTGTGATGAATCAGAAACTTGTCTCACCTGAATATGGGCTGCAATTTAATCAATTTTGAGTTGCTTTAAAGCACTGTATGTTCGGCGCTTCCGATCATCATCATGAGCGCTTCGCGGCGGTCGAGGAAAGTGGCCGGTCCGACGCGGAGATCATGGAACGCTGGCCCCGGAAGCTCAGCTCCCATGCCCGTCCGGCGGAACCGGACCTGCACGGACGCTTCGGCTTAATCGAAGCGGCCTTTCCCGCTCAGGATCCGGTACTTGCTGCGCAGCTCGCCGCGGTCAGTATAGCAGCCCCGCAGGTGCCGCTCGCCGCTGCTCGCCGTATAGGCCTCGCGGCCATGCACTACGCGGTGATTGTCGAAGCAGATGCACTCGCCCGCATTGAGGCGGAACCGCATGACGTATTTCGGATCGCGGAGCGCCCGGCCGAAACGGTAGAAGGCCGGGTAGTAGCGATCGAGGAAAGCCTGCTCCAGATCGAAGATGTCGGCGATATGCTGGCTGATGGTGACGCCCTCGACCTCGCCGTCGCGATCGAGCTCGATCACCCGCTGGCGGGCCCGCATGTCGAATGCGTCATGCTCGCAATAGAACGGCACCTCGGTCTCGGCCAGAAGAGCGAAATCCTCCGGATGGTCACGGCGGAAATCCTCCGCCACCGCGACCGCGTCGACGAAGATGCTGTTACCGCCCTCGACCGAGTTGGCGCGGCAGTGGAGATACTGCACTCCCGGCGCGAATTCCTCCGACGGAAGATCGGTGTGCAGTTCCAGTGCCGCCGCCGTATAGGCGGTGTTGGTCGGATTGATATGGGTATAGACCTCGAACACCTTGCCGAAGAAGCTCGGCCGCACCTCGCCCGCGAGCGAGGCCAGGTCCTCCAATGCTTCCGGCGTGTCCGGCAGCCCGCTCACCAGCGCAACACCCTCGACGAGGAGCGCCTCGTACCAGGCGCGGCGCTTTTCCGGTTCCGCCTCCAGTTCCGCCTGGGTGAAGCGGGCGACCGAAGGATAATGGTCGGCATGCCAGGCCCGGCGCGGCAGCGCAGCCACGTCCGGCCGCGGCGCCCCGCTGCGATAGGCGGCGAGGAAGTCGAGCGGATAGCGGCTCTCGTGACCGGAGCGCCAGATAAGGGACAGCGCCTCGCCATCCATAGCGGCCTCGGCCGGCCGCGGCGCTTCCGCCTCGCCGAAAATGTCGAAGCTCCGCTCCCGCGTCACCGGATCGAACGAAGTCGGGCAATTGTCGCGCAGCCAGAAATAATTGAAATATCCGGAGCTGCCGTCGGGAAAGCCGAGATCGAGACCGTTCTCGCCGAGCGTGACGCTGCCCTGCTGCCGTGCCTGCATGGAAACCCCTTTCCGCGGCGGTGCCGCCTTTCATAAGAAGGTTAATTTTCCTCGATGTCGCATGGAGGCCATAAAGCGGTCCGAATGCGCCATCCAAGTACCTGTTATATATGAAAAACTTGAACCTTCACCGGGCTCCGTGAGAAGCCTTGAAATTCGCATGCTTCGATAAGGTGAAATTATCGGATGTCACGCTATCTCCCGCCGCTCCGCCTCTTTGGCGTGTTCGAGACCGTCTGCCGCTCGGACAATCTGCGCGCCGCCGCGGCCGCGCTGAACGTTTCCCAGCCGGCGGTCAGCCAGTCCCTGAAGCAGCTCGAGGACCATATCGGCGCCCGCCTCATCAACCGCGAGACCCGCCCCGCCTCCCTTACCCGCGAAGGCGAGATCCTGCTGCGTGCCACCGAGGACGGCCTCGCGCGGATCTCCGGCGCCGTCGAGGAGATCCGCCGCCGCACCACGCGCAACGGCTCGGCGGTGACGGTCTCCTGCTCCGTCGGCGTCGCGACCCACTGGCTGATGCCCCATCTCGAGAGCTTCTACATGCGCCATGCCGACATCCAGGTGAACGTGATTACCTCGGAGAGCGGCGCGCCGGCGATCGCGCGCGACATCGATATCGCCATCCGCTTCGGCGACGGCAACTGGAGCGACGGCGCCGTCACCCGGCTTTTCGACGAACGAATAATGCCGGTCTGCACCCCCGAACTGGCCGCCTCCCTCGGTCTCACGAAAGAAACCCTGCACACCGCGCCGATGATCCACGTCGAAACCGTCGACCCGCGCTGGCTTGGCTGGACCGATTACCTCGCGACGCTCGGCCTCGGGCGAGCGACGAACCCGGTGCAGCTCCGCTTTTCCAACTACGTCCAGGCCACCCAGGCCGCTCTCGCCGGCCGCGGTCTCGCGCTGGGCTGGCGCTCGATCACCGGAGGCTACGAGGCGGAAGGACGGCTGGTCGCACCTGTCGCAGCCCCGCTGACGCCGCCAAGCGCCTTCTTCGCGGTCACCGCACATGACCGAGAGGCAGAGGACGCAACGATGAAAATTCTCACCT
The DNA here is from genome assembly GCF_024662015.1 of Nisaea acidiphila. Lineage (NCBI taxonomy): Bacteria > Pseudomonadati > Pseudomonadota > Alphaproteobacteria > Rhodospirillales > Thalassobaculaceae > Nisaea > Nisaea acidiphila. Next base: position 827,098 of record NZ_CP102480.1, read on the forward strand.
GGCTTTCTGAGATAGGGGCGATGTTCGATTGACATTGGGCACGCGAGAGTTCGCATTCCCCGGTTCCACCGGAATGGCGTCCTGCGGAAGAGCCTCGGCTTAGAGCCTGAACCCGTAAGGTAGTAGCCGGTCGATATCGAGGATATCCGCGGTAAAATCCGGATCTCCGGTATCGACCAGAATCAAAGCCGCGCCGCCGGACTCGTCCCGGTCGATGAATTCGCGCATGACCTGCCGGCAGATCCCGCAGGGCGAGCGGTCCTGCAACGGGCCGTCCAGGCTGTCCGCGGTCGAGAGGGCGAGGAAACGGATCTTCCGGAAGCCTTTCGCCGCGGCGGCATGCAGCGCATTGCGCTCGCCGCAGACGGCGGCACCGTAGGAGGCATTTTCCACGTTCGCGCCGGTGATCACCCGGCCTTCCGGATCGTCCGCCATGATGACGGCCGCGCCGACATGGAAATTGGAATAAGGCGCGTGAGCACCGCGCGCCGCGTGCCGCGCCGCCTTCACGAGATCGCGCAGAACCGCCGGATCGGCTTTCACCCGCTTTTCCGGGATATGGAGACCGGCGAGGCGAAACGTCCCCGTTTCCGTCTTCAGATCCCGGTCCGCCGCCTCGACTGCCGGCAGCACGATCTCGATCTCGGCCATCCGCTCAGCCTTTTTTGCCGTAGACCGCGTCCGGATCGTAGGCCTTGCCGTCCTTGACCACGGTGAGCACCGCTTTCCCGTCCTCAATAGACGCCGCGCGGTAGAAACAGCTGTCATACCCCACGTGACAGGCCGGACCGGCAATCACGCGCAGCAGCACCACGTCCTGGTCGCAATCGGTTCGGAGCTCGACGAGCTTCTGCACATGGCCGCTGGTCGCGCCCTTGTGCCAGAGCTCTCCCCGTGAGCGGCTCCAGTAGACCGCCTCACCCAGTTCCAGCGTCTTGGCCAGCGACTCCCGATTCATGAAGGCGAACATCATCACCTCGCCGGTCTCGGCATGCTGGGTGATACAGGGGATCAGGCCGTCCGCGTCGAATTTCGGCTGGAAAGACGTACCTTCTTCGATTTCCGCCATGCTGCCGCGCTCGGCAAAGAGACTGTCCGCTGTCATCGCTTTCACTCCATATTTCCGCTCCGGTTATAGGCTGCGCCCCGGCCCCGCCGCAACGGTGCCAAAAATTGGACCGATCCGGCACGGAGCGCGTACAACAATCTTGAGCGAAGTTGAAAGTGACCGGCCCCGCATGCCCGACGTGAAAGAACTCAAGTCCCTCGCAGACGCGGCCGTCGCCGTGCTCCAAACCGGCGACACCCGCGAGAAGGCGACCCTCGGGCGCGCTGTCGTCGCGCTCTGGAATGAAGGCGGTTTCGGCGAGATCGGGACCGCCGCGCCGCCGGACCGTCCCGCCCGTCCGGAGCTCCCTGCCCTGCGGCCGCCCCGCGAGGTCCCGAAACGGAAGATCACGGCAGCCCCGGAGGGCCGGATCGCGCTGCTGCACGCGCTCGCCCATATCGAACTCAACGCGATCGACCTCTCCTGGGACATGATCGCCCGCTATACCGGGCACGATCTGCCGGAAGGCTTCTTCATCGACTGGATGAAGGTCGCGGACGACGAGTCCAAACACTTCCTGATGATCTCCGACCGGCTGGAAGACCTCGGCTCATATTACGGTGCGCTCAATGCCCATGACGGGCTCTGGCTCGCGGCGACCGAGACCGCGCACGACCTGCTCGCGCGCCTCTCCATCGTCCCGCTGGTGCTGGAAGCGCGCGGACTCGACGTGACGCCGGCGATGATCGAGAAGATGCGCGAGGTCGGCGACGATCCGAGCGCGGATATCCTGCAGGTTATCTTCGATGACGAGATCACACATGTCGCGGTGGGAAAACGCTGGTTCGACCATGTCTGCGACCGCGAGGGAAAGCCCCGGGTCGAGACCTGGCAGCACCTCGTCCGCACCCATTTCCGCGGAGGGGTGAAACCGCCCTTCAACATCCCGGCGCGTGAGCTTGCGGGTTTCGCCGCCGCCTTCTACGTTCCGCTCGGCGAGGAATATCTCGCCAAACAGAACGGTGGAAACAGCGCATGAGCACCCTGCTGTCGCGTGAGTTCGTCTACCATTTCGACGCGCCCCGTACGCTTGTCTGGGAGGCGCTGGCCGACACCAAGCGATACAACGAATCCATCGGCCTGCCGAAGCACGAGATCCGCGAGGAGGAGCAGCCGGACGGAAGCGTCCGCTTCTTCGCCACCGCGAAACTCGGTCCGGTCACCCTGCACTGGGAAGACATTCCCCAGGAATGGGCCTCGGGACGCTGGTTCCGACACCGCCGCCTGTTTCTGAAAGGCCCGCTGAAGCAGCTCAATGTCTTCGTCCGCTTCGAGGACGAGGGCGAGGGCTGCGTGGTGCATTACCGGATCGACGTCGAGCCCGCCGGCCTCCTCGGCGGCCTGATCGCCCGCAAGGGTATCTTCGCGACGACGGAACGGAACTTCCATCAGGTCTCGGAAAACGTAGAGGCCTGGGCGAAGGAACAGGCCGAGACGCCCTACCCGACGGAACCGGTCACGCTGGACGAGACCCACAGCCGCCGCCTGGAAACCGCGCTCGGCCGGGTCGACGCCTCGCGCTACGGCCACGGGCTCGGGCGCCGGCTCGCGGAATGGCTGCTCTCGGCCCAGGAGGTCGACCTGATGAGCATCCGCCCGCTGAAGCTCGCGCGGATGTGGGAGGAAGAAGAACGCCACGTCATCGAGCTTTGCCTCGAGGCGGTGAAGGACGGGCTGCTCGAAAGCCGCTGGGATCTGCTCTGCCCGCGCTGCAAGGGCGCCAAGCTGACCACTTCCGGCCTCGACGAACTGCCGGAAGGCGCGCATTGCCCCTCCTGCAACATCAGTTACGACCGCGACTTCGCCCGGAACGTGGAACTGACCTTCCAGCCGGCGGCAGGGATCCGCAAGGTCGTGCACGGCGAATTCTGCCTGTTCGGACCGATGTCGACGCCTCATGTCCGCCTGCAGGTCCGCGTCGCGCCCGGCGGCAGCGAGAGTGTCGAGACAGCGCTCGCGCCCGGCTCCTACCGTATCCGCACCCTGGAACCCGGCCCCGAGCGGATCCTCGACTTCTCGGGCGGCGGATTTCCCGCGCTCTCCATCGGCGAAGCGGAGATTGCCGTCGAGACAGAGGAACCGGAGCTGGGCACGGTCACCCTCCGGAACCGATGCGAGCGCCCCCGCGTCGTCATCGTCGAGGCCCGCGACTGGGCCGAGGACGCACTCACCGCGCACCGTGTCACCACGATGCAGGCTTTCCGCAACCTCTTCGCCGAGGACGTGCTGCGCGGCGGGGACGAGGTGGGGATCGCCCATATCACCCTGATGTTCACGGATCTCTCCGGCTCGACCGCCCTCTACGAGAAGATCGGCGACGCACCGGCCTACGGCCTCGTACGGGAGCATTTCGATTTTCTCTCCCGTATCGTCCGGGACAATGACGGCGGCGTCATCAAGACCATCGGCGACGCGGTCATGGCGGCCTTTACCGAACCGGGAAACGGCATCAAGGCCGCGCTCGAAATTCGCGAGCATGTCGCGGAGTTCAACCGCGCGCACCGGTCCAACCCGATCGGTCTCAAGCTCGGCCTGCATGCCGGCCCCTGCATCGCCGTCACCCTGAACGGCCGGCTGGATTATTTCGGCGGCACAGTGAACATGGCGGCCCGGCTGCAAGGCGAGGCCGGGCCCGGCGAGATCGTGATCAGCGAGGCCATTGCCGCCGATCCCGCGGCGGCGGAGATGCTGAAATCGCAATGGCTGGAGGCGGACCGGCAAGCTATAAGAGGCTTCAAAGATCCCGTCAGCTTCCGGCGGCTCCCGCCGGGCGGCACAGCAATAAAATCAGCATCCGAATGAAAGGCCGCGCGCCATGAGCCCGGACTCCTCCGTCCCGTCCAACACTCCGAAAGTCGATCCCGAAGACATCCTCGAAGGCATCCTCGACTGGGTCGAGGCGGAAAGCCCGACCACCGACGCCGCGGCGGTCAACAAGGTCGCCGATAAGGTCCAGGACCTCTACAAGGACCTCGGTCTCGCGATCGAGCGCACGCCGGGCCGCGACGGTTTCGGCGACATCATCCGCGCGCGCACCGCGAACGCGTCCGGCGAGAAGGGCATTCTGGTCCTCTGCCATATCGACACGGTGCACCCGGTCGGCGTGAAGGACGGCGAGTTGAAGATCCGCCGCGAGGGCGACGAGATCTACGGCCCCGGCATCTACGACATGAAGTCCGGCGCCTACCTGCCTTATTACGCCTACCGCCACCTGCATCGCCTCGGCGGCACGACGAAACTGCCGGTGACCTTCCTCTATGTCTCCGAGGAAGAAGTCGGCAGCCCGATCAGCCAGGAAATCATCGAGGAAGAGGCCCGCAAGGCGAAATACGTGCTCGTCACCGAGCCCGCGCGCGACGGCGGCAAGGTCGTCGTGGCGCGCAAAGGAGTCGGCCGCTTCGTCATGAAGATCACCGGCCGACCGGCCCATGCCGGCGCCAAGCACGAGGACGGCCGCAGCGCGATCAGCGAGCTCGCCAACCAGATCAGGGCGATCGACGCCATGGTCGATTACGAGCGCGGCGTCACCACCAATGTCGGCATGATCAGCGGCGGCACCGCAGTCAACGTGGTCGCGCGCGACGTGGTTGCGGAAATCGACCTCCGCGTCCTCACCAAGGAGGACGGCGAGGAGATGACAGCGAAAATCCTCGGCCTCAAAGCCTTGACCCCGGACGTCAGTGTCGAGGTCACCGGCGGCATGAACCGTCCGCCCTTCGAGGCGACCGAGGAGAGCCTGAAGCTTTTCGAGCACGCGAAGGTCTGCGCCGCCGAAGCCGGCCTCACCCTCGAAGCGACCGAGAGCACAGGCGGCGGCAGCGACGGCAACTTCACCGCCGCCCTCGGCGTCCCCACCCTCGACGGCCTCGGCGCCGATGGCGCGGGTGCGCATACGCTGGAAGAGAAGATCTTTTTCTCCTCGCTCGAGCCCCGCGCCAAGATGTGGGTGCGCTTGCTGGAGACGCTTGAGTAGGGGTCGCACCCGGGCTTCAAATACCACAAGAGGTCGTCATCCCCGCGAACGCGGGGACCCAGAGATCCAAGATCGTCGCTCTAGGCTCACTGGGTCCCCACTTGCGTGGGGATGACGACTTTATATCTGAGTGTTCAGAACAAATCCGGATACAGATCGCGCCAACGCGGGTTCTGCCGTTCGATCAGTTCGAGCTTCCAGCGGCGGCGCCATTTCTTGACCTGACGCTCGCGCCGAACCGCATTTTCCATGGTCTCGTGCAGCTCGAAATAGACCAGCGTCTTGACGCCGTATTGTGCAGTGAAGCCGCCGGCCATTCCACGTTTGTGCTGCGCGACTCGAGCCGTCAGATCCGACGTGACGCCGGTATAGAGCGTCCCGTTGCGTTTGCTGGCGAGGATGCAAAGAAATGGTCCCATGTCCCCTCATTGGGACGAGCAGGCCATTTTTCCCAGCAAACGGTCGTCATCCCCACGCAAGTGGGGACCCAGGGATCGCAGAACGCGGACCTATGTTCCTTGGGTCCCCGCGTTCGCGGGAATGACGACCGTTGTTGAAGCGCGAGGCCTAATTACTCCGCAGCCACCGCGGACGCGAGCTGGTGCGAGACCAGCTTCGCGTAGAGGCCGCCCTTTGCCACCAGTTCCTCATGCGTCCCGGTCTCCATCAGCGCGCCCTCGCTCAGCACTGCGATCAGGTCGGCGTCGCGGATCGTCGAGAGCCGGTGGGCGATGACCACCGTGGTGCGGTCGGACTGCAAGCGGTTCAGCGCAACACGGACGGCGCGCTCGTTCACGGCGTCGAGATGCGAGGTCGCCTCGTCGAGGATGAGCACCGGAGCATCCTTCAGGAAGGCCCGCGCAATGGCGACACGCTGGCGCTGGCCGCCGGAAAGGCTGGTGCCGCGCTCGCCGACCGGGGTGTCGAGCCCATCCGGCAGCATCGCCACCAGATCCTCCAGGGAGGCATGGCGCACGGCCGCCTTCAGTTCCTCCTCGCCCGCGCCCGGCTTTGCCAGCAGGATGTTGGCGCGGAGCGTGTCGTTGAAGAGGTAGGTGTCCTGCGCCACCAGCGCGATCCGGCTGCGCAGCTCGTCGAGCTTGTAGTCGCGCAGATCAGTGCCGTTCATCAGCACCCTGCCCGCATCCGGATCCCAGAACCGCATCAGCATCTGCGCCAAAGTGGTCTTCCCGGCCCCGGAGGTGCCGACCAGCGCCACCGTCTTGCCCGCCGGGATCTCCAGCGTGAAGTTGCGGATCGCGCGGCGGTTCTGCCCCGGATAGCGGAAATCCACCTTCTCCAGCGCGAGCGAGACCGGGCCGCCCTTGGCGTCCGCGCCCGGCCCGTCCGTCACTGGCACAGGCTCGTTCCAGAGACCGTAGACCCGCCGCGTCGAGCCGAGCGTGTCGGCGAGCTGGCGGCCGATCTGCGCGATCTCCGAGACCGGCAGGAAGGCGGCCATGGCGAGGATGGTGAGCAGCGGCAGGACGCCCGCATCGATCATCCCCGAAGCCGCGAGCGCGGCACCGGTGACGACGATGGCGAGGCCGCCGAGGCCAGTCAGCGCCTCCAGAAGGCTCTGCTGCGCCGTCAGTTCCCGGAAGAACGGCAGCCGCAGATCGATATGTTTCTGGCCGAGTGCGTCGAGCTTGTCACCGCGCCGCGCTTCCTGCTGGAAAGCAACGATCTCGCCGAGGCCCTGCACGCTGTCCACCGCGAAGGCACCGAGCTCGCCCGAGGCCTCGCGCGCTTCCGAGCCGAGCCGGTCGACCCGTCGCCGCATCAGGAAGGGGCTGAGCCCGACCGCGAGCAGGAACGGCGTCAGGGTGAGCGCCAGCGCCGGGCTTTCCGCGCCAAGCCAGAGCAGCACGCAACCCGGCACCAGTATGGCGACGAAAGCCGGCGCCACCGTGTGGGCGAAGAAATACTCGACCAACTCGATATCGTGGGTGACAAGCGTCATCAGATCACCGGTCCGGCGCCGGACGAGATACGCCGGTGCCAGCGCGTCGAGCTTGCGATAGGCCTCGATCCGCATCTCGGCGAGCAGGCGGAAGGCCATGTCATGGGCGAGCCAGCTCTCCAGCCAGTGCAGCACACCGGAAAGCGGCGCCACCGCCGCGAGCGCCCAAAGCCAGGGGGTGAAATCCTCCCCGTTCTTCAGAGCCAGCACGACGAAGGCGCTGAGCACGCCGACGCCGATGAAACCGACGACGCGGAGCACGCCGAACAGGAAGGTGAAGATGAGCCGCCCCTTCCAGGGCATGATGACCTTCATCAGCTCGACCACCACCTGGAACCAGGTGAGACCTTCAGCCTTGATGATCCCTTCGGTCGGCGCCTGCACGGCCCCGCCGGGAATGTCCGAAAGCGTTTCGGCGGCAGGCTCCGGCGCCTCCTCGCTCACCACCGGCTCGGCCGTCTTCGCCGCTGCAGCCTCCCGTGCCTGTTCCGCCATCAGACCGGCATAGAGCCCGCCCGCCTTCATCAGGGCGGAATGAGCGCCTTCCTCGGCCACCTTGCCTTGGTCGAGCACCAGAATGCGGTCGCAATCGATCACGCTGGAGAGCCGGTGCGCGAGGACGAGCGTCGTGCGGCCCTTCATCAGCCGGTTCAGTGCGTCCTGGATCACCGCCTCGTTCTCGGCATCGACGGCTGAGAGCGCCTCGTCGAGCACCAGGATCGGGGTGTCGCGCAGCAGCGCCCGGGCGATCGCCACGCGCTGGCGCTGGCCGCCGGAGAGCTTGATGCCGCGCTCGCCGATCACCGTCCCGTAGCCGTCCGGCAGACCCTCGATGAAAGCGTGGATGTTGGCGGCCTTCGCCGCAGCAACGACTGCGGCATGATCCGCCGCCGGGTCGCCCATGCGGATATTCTCCTCGACCGTGCCGTGGAAGAGGAAGGTGTCCTGATTGACGACGGAGATCATCGCGCGGATCTGCTCGAAGGAGAGTTCGTTCAGCGGCTTTCCACCGAGCAGGATGCGGCCCTCGACCGGGTCGAAGAAACGCAACAGCAGGCGGACGACGGAACTCTTGCCGCAGCCGCTGGGGCCGACAAGGCCGATGCGCTCGCCCGGCTTCACCGCGAAGTCGAGCCTGTCATGCACCGTGCGCTGGTTGCCCGGATAGCGGAAGCCGACCTGTTCGAAGGCGATGGAAGGCTCCAGCGTTCCCGAAACACCTGTGGCGGCATCCTCGACATCCGCCTCGCCGTCGAGCACCCGGTAGATGCCTTTGGCGGCGGAGAGGCCGACCATGCCTTCGTGCAACACGTTGCGCAGCTCGCGCATCGGCCGGAAGACCTCGACGCCGAGCATCAGGATGACAAGCAGAGAGGTCAGCTCCAGTTGCCCCTCCACCACGCGGAAGGCACCGAGCCCGAGTGCAGCGGCCGCGCCGCAGGCGATCGCGCTGTCGGTAATTCCGCGTGCCAGGACATTGCCGCTCAGCACCCACATGGTGCTGCGGAACACGTCCCGCGCCTTCACTTCCAGGATGTCGCCGCGTGCCCTGCTCTGGCCGAAGGCTTTCAGCGTGGCGAGGCCCTGCAGGCTGTCCAGAAACTCGGCGGCGAAGGCGGCGTAGGCTTCCTGCCGCCGCCTGGCGCTCTTCTCGTTCGAGCTGTGCCAGAGCGAGGGGGCGAAGACCGCGATCAGGGCGAAAACCAGCATCACCGATGCCACCGGCAGGTCGATAAAGGCGACAAAGGCGAAGATCAGCAGCGGCGCCAAGAGCGAGACCGCGAGCTGGGGCAGGTATTGGCCGAAATAGACCTCGAGCCGGTCGACCGCGTCGGTCAGAGCCAGCGAGATGGTTCCGGAGCGCTCACGACCGACATAGGCAGGTCCCAACGAGGCCAGCTTGTCATAGACTTTGCGGCGGAGGCTGATCTGCACCTTCGCGGCGGTCTCGTGCGCCACCATGTTGCGCCACTGCTCGACCCAGCCCCGGGCAATCATCACCAGCGCGATGCCCGCAATCGAAGGCCAGAGCGCCGCCAGCGTCGCGCCCGCGAAGACCTGCCCGATGAGCCAGCCCAGCAGGCCGAGGCGGGCCACACCGAGACTGACCCCAAGCAGGCCAATCAGGATCGCCCAGGAAATGCGCCCGCGGACACCTTCCGTGAATTGCCAGAGCCGGGTTTCGAAATGCATGGCGGGTCCCTTCCGCGACAGACCGGACGCGCAGAATTCATCGTCCGGATTTCAGATCGGGATCAGATTATCGGAAAGATTATTTTCCGGGACTGGATAAATTTTGCATCGCAGCGAACAAATTTGTACTGCCTATTTGCGATCCGCTCGCAGTATGGTGTCGTCATGCTGACCGATTGGGACGATTACCGGGTCTTTCTGACCCTTGCGCGCGAACGCAGCCTGACGGCCGCGGCGAAGGAGCTGAATGTCAGCCATCCGACCGTTGCGCGCCGTGTGAAGTCGCTGGAGGACGCCATCGGCGCCCGCCTGTTCGACCGGCTGCCCGACGGCTACGTGCTCACACCCGCGGCCGAGCAGCTGCTGGCGGATGTCGAGGCGATGGACGATGCCGCCCAGGCGATCGAGCGCCGCAGCCTAGGCCTTACGGACACCGCGCGCGGGACCGTGCGGGTCTCCGTCGGCGAGCATATGATGCAATTCCTCACCCGCCACCTCGTCGAGCTGCGCGACCGGCTGCCGGAGATCGAGATCGAGTTCCACGTCACGCATTTGATGGCGAACCTGTCGCGGCGGGAAGCGGATATCTCGATCCGCGAGGTGGTGCCGGATGCCGCGGACCTGGTGACGCGGCGGATCGGCCGCTTCCGCTACGCGGTCTACGGCACGCCGCAGCTCATCGGCCAGATCGGCGGCGGCGGAAGCGGCTGCGATCCGCTGAACGGCTCGCTCGCCTATCTGCCCTGGATCGGGTTCGACGAGGCCCACCAGTACATGCCCGGCCAGGCCTGGATCCGCCGCCTGCTGGGCAACCGGACGCCGGCGATGCGGACCAATAACGGCAACAGCCTGCATTACGCAGTCTCGTCAGGTGCCGGCGTGACGGTGCTGCCCTGCTTCATCGGCGACCCGGACCCGAACCTTGTGCGCGCGACGCCGGTGCTCGAGGACGTGATCGCCGACCAGTGGATGCTGGTCCACCGCGACCTCCGCACCCTGCCCCGGGTGCGGGCGATGATGGACGAGCTGGCGCGGCTGTTCCAGACCGCGAAGCCTGAACTGGAGGGGGCAGTTTAACGCCTCTCGAACCGACCTATCCATGCGCCCGTGAATGTCGTCATCCCCATGCAAATGGGGACCCAGGGATCGTAGAGAGAAGACCTGGATCCCTGGGTCCCCGCGTGCGCGGGAATGACGACCTAGAGTTAGGTTCACTCGGGAAGCTGGAAGCTCAGTAGAGCGCTTCCTTATAGCGCGCGACCATCTCTTCCTGGCTCTCCACCTCGACATTGAGATTGAGCTGGTCCTTGATCATCTGACCAAGGGTCGGAAGCGTGGAGCGCTCGATCTGCGCGTCCGGGTTCCAGAGGCGCGAGCGCATCAGCGCCTTGGCGCAATGCAGGAAAGCGAGATCGACGGAGATCCTGAGAACCGTCGCCGGAAGCCGGCCCTTGACCTCGAAGCCGGCGAGCAGATCCGCATCGTCCCTAATCTCGGCGGTGCCGCGAATGCGCAGCGTCTCGTCAACGCCCGGAATCATGAAGATGACAGAGCATGTCGGATTCGAGAGGATGTTTGTCAGCGAATCCAGCCGATTGTTCCCCGGCCTGTCGGGAATGACGATGGTCTTGCCGTCGGGGACGGCGACGAACCCCGGTCCGTCCCCGCGCGGCGTGATGTCAACGACGCCGTCCGCGTTATGGGTGGCCAGCAGGAGGAAAGGCGAGAGTTCGATGAACCGCTTGCAGTGCGGATCAAGGGCGCTCAGCTCTTTCTCGACCGCGCGGCCCGCCGCTGGCTTGTAAATTGCGCGCAGCGCCTCGACAGTCTCGATCTTCGCCATGATTTCCGTCCGGGATTAGGTAAGAAGCGGGCATGCTGCGCCGCCGCTGGGCCGAGGTCAACTCCGCCAGCGCAGGACCGTGTCCCGCACCGGATTGTCGAAGTCGCCGCCGTCCTTGCGCCAGGCCTCGTAGGATTTTTTCAGCCGGAAATACCACTTCGCCTGGATATCCGAGTCGTTGATCAGCATGAGCTGCGGATTGAATGCGAGGCCGCGCTGCTGCTTCACCACGACATCCCGGTCCTGACCGAGGAAGCGTCTCACCAGCGGCTTCAGCACCGGCTTGAGCGGCGTGAGCCAAGGCGCGGTCCAATAGACCATATGATGCACCTCGGTCTCCATCGGGCCGAGCGGGGTCACGCAGGTGAGATTGCAGAGCTGATAACGGCCGGCGATGATGTGCTCGACCCGGACGCCCGGCAGGCGGAAGCGGATCTCCGTGGTGATCTCCCCGCCGAGGATCTTGTAGGCCGCGGCGTTCTTCGAGGGCGGATGGCGCTTCATGGCGAAGCCGAACTCGGACGGGCCGAAATCCTTCGCCTTGTCGTGCATGCTCTTCTCGTCGCGCCAGAGAATGCTCTTGTGCACGTAGGGTCCGTGCGCCGGATCCATCAGGCCGATCACCGCGTGATCGATATGGCAGGGAAAATCCATGCTGACCTGGATATTCGGCGCCTCGGCAAAATCGGGAATGTCCGGCAGGCCCGGATCGGGCAGGTCCGCCGGCAGGCTCTTCGCGTCGTGCCGGGCCATATAGATCCAGAGTCCGCCATGTTTCTCGACCAGCGGATAATTGCGCACCCGGATGCGGGTCGAATCGAAATCCTGCTCCGTCGTGATCGAGGGAATCAGCGTGCAGGTCCCCTCGCAATCGAAGCGCCAGCCGTGGTAGCAGCACTCAACCTCGTCCCCGACCATGCGCCCGTCGGACAGCGGGATGCCCCGGTGCGGGCAGATATCGCGGAGGGCGTAGGCCTTTCCGTCGGCCTGACGGGCGATCGCCACCGGCTCTCCGAGCAGGGTCTTGGCCACCACCTGCCCCGGCTTCAGGGCGGCGGACGGCATGGCGAAATACCAGATGTCGCGGAGGAAACCGTCGTCGGTCTTTTGGCTGAGATCGTTCATGGGCCGGGAGAGTGCCAAGGGCACCGCGTCACGGCAAGCGCCATCATTTTGCAGCGCAATCTACGCAGGTCGTCACCGCCGGATCGAGATCGAGCCGCTTGAGTGGAATCTCCTCGCCGCAGGAAACGCAATAGCCGAACTCTTCGTCCTCGATGCGCTCGAGGGCCGTGGCGATGCGCTGCAACTCGAGGCTGCGGCGACGTTCGGTTTCCTTGGCCATGGCCTGCCCCTGCAAGGCGTCCATACGCGACAGGCGGCCGACCCGCGTCTGGTCCAGCTCGACAGGACGGGCCGACTCGGAGGCCGCCTCCATCACATTCCGGATTTCCGCTCGCCGGGCAAGCAGGCGTTCGCGAAATTGCTCTAGGTCAAAGCCCATTCAGGCATCCGCAGCCGCATCAGTAAACGAGCTGATCGTCGCCCGAAGAACCGCCGATGACAAGTTCGCCGCGGTCGGCGAGATCCTTCGCCGAGGTGACCATGGCGGTCTGCGCCTCCTCGACCTCCTTCAGACGGATCGGGCCGAGCGACTGCATGTCCTCGCGCAGCAGCTTCGCCGCGCGCTCCGACATGTTCGAGAAGAACAGGTCCTTCAGCTCCTCGGACGCGCCCTTCAGCGCGATGGTGAGCTTGTCCTTGTCCACCGCGCGCAGCAGCGTCTGCACGCCCGCCGGGTCGATCCGCGCCAGATCCTCGAAGGTGAACATCAGGCTGCGGATCTTCTCCGCGCTGTCCTTGTTGCGCTCTTCCAGCGCCGAGAGGAACCGGCTCTCCGTCGCGCGGTCCAGGTTGTTGAAGATCTCCGCCATCATCTCGTGCGCATCGCGCCGGTTGGTGCGGGCGAGGTTCGACATGAACTCGGTGCGCAGCACCCGCTCCACATCCTTCTCGATCTCCTTGTTCACCGCCTCCATGCGCAGCATGCGCATGCAGACTTCCATGGCGAAATTTTCCGGCAGGATGGAGAGCACTTTGCCGGCATGGGCCTGGCTGATCTTGCCGAGGATCACGGCCACGGTCTGCGGATATTCGTTCTTCAGATAATTGGCGAGGACCTGCTCGTTCACATTGGCGAGCTTGTCCCACATCGTACGGCCGGCCGGACCGCGGATTTCCTCCATGATCTCGTTGACGCGGTCGCCGCCGAGCACCTTGGTCAGCAGGCGCTCGGTCGAATCCATCGAGCCGACGAGCGAGCCGGTGGAGGAGACCTGCTCCGCGAACTCGACAAAGAGCCGCTCGACGATGTTCGAGCTGACCGTGCCGAGCCCGGCCATCACCTGCGAGACTTCCTTGATCTCCTCGTCGTCCAACAATGCGAAGATTTTTGCCGCCTGCTCCTCGCCGAGCGACATCAGCAGGATTGCGGCTTTTTCCGGACCGGTAATGCCCCTGTAGTCTTCACGGACACGCATACCCATGGCGGGAGCCTTCAGAATCGAATCATGGTTAAAGAATGATTAACCAAACATATCATGAATTCGAGAGCACCCAAACCCAATAAGGGTATTTCCCGACAGGCAACAATCGCGCGTCGACATGCATCGGAGAATGAAAACCGGCGAATATTATCGTGAATTTCGAAAGAACATCCGGGCGGGCTGGCGCTTTACTCGAAACCGGGCACAATCCGTTCCGTTCCACTTCCGGGCCAAACAGAAACAGGCCCCGGGCCAAGCATGCCCCGGAGCCTGTCCGCGTTCCGCCTCGTCCGGATCAGTGAGCGAAAATAACCGGAATGTCCGACTGCTCGAGGACCTGTCGCGTGGCACCGCCGAAGATCAGCTGCGTCAGACGGCTCTGAGTGTAAGCCCCCTTCAGCATCATGTCGGCGCCAAGGTCTCGGGAAATCTCCACCATCTTGGCCCCGGGCCCGCTCGGCGCATCGCTCTTATGGCATTTCGCCTCGATGTCGTTACCGGCGAGATAATTCTGCAGCGCCTTGCCGTCAGGGCCGGCGGTATACCAGCCCTCCAGCTCGACGATGTGAACCGACTTCGCCGCCTTGAGCGCACGCAGGCTCTGGCCGATCAGCCGGGCGGTCTCGGTGCTGCGGTTCCAGGCGATGACGACGGTATCGCCGAAAGGCTTGCTCCAGCCCTCGGGGACCAGCATCACCGGCCGGCCGCCCTCGAAAAGAGCCATCTCGAAAAGGGTCTGCCAGTGCGGGCTCTTGTTCGCCCGCGCAACGACCGTAATGTCGAAGATCCGGGATTCCTCGCCGATCTGGCGCCAGTTCGTGAGCCGCTGCATGTCTACCGCGACGCGCGAGGCAAGATTGGCTTCAAGACCGTCCTTAAGAGCCAGAAATTGGCCTTCGGCCTGCTCCCGCTGGGCTGCCACCTCTTCGTCGATCCCTTCATAAGAGACGACGCCGCCGCTCATCGGATCGACGATCACCGGATCCGGCAGGCGAGGATAAAACAGAGCGGTCACCTGTCCATCGAACCGGCCCGCGAACTGAGCCGCCGCCGCGATCGGCGTCACATCGGCATTGTCAGACCCGAACGGGAGAAGGACTTGTTTCATTGCATGCGTCTCCTTGCCAGACCGATTGCGCTGCGGCGGGGATGCCTCTGGAAAACAGTAGCGCGTCGTGAACGCCCGTGGGGGAAAATCGTGTGAGCGGGCTGATACTCACTGAAGCCGATTAACGCCGCGATATCAAACCCGGACTGAAAATAAGTTCTCGGGAACGGAGGACGCCGCAGAGGCCGGATTGCTCCGCTTCAGCGCCTTCCCTGGCTCCCTGTCGCGTCGTTCAGCGACCAGTCGAACGCATAGTCGAATGCCAGATCGTCGCGCAGCAGAGGCCTCAGTCCAGGTAGTGCGTAAAGCCGCAGATGAGCCAGAATCGCATCGCGCGTACCGCCGAAATCCGCCGCATACCAGTCGAAGATGCTCGATAGGGTCACATTACCGCCTTCAACCCAGACTCCTCTCGGATGATTCACGAAATCCAGGGCCTGGGCGTCCAGAAGACGGTCCACATTTTCCCCGGTGAAGGCTTCGGCGAGCAGGCCAGGCGAGCCGATCGCTCCGTAGCAGAGGCCATAATGCAGCCTCCCGTCCCGCCAATATGCTCGCAGAATCCGATCCCGGATGTCCGCCAGACTCAAGCGCTGGCTCTCGACCTCGACGATAGGACGATGCCACGGCGTGCCATCGCCGAAATCGATATCCCGGATCGAGAGCACGAGATAGGCCCGCTCGATCAGCCGGACTGTGAGCGCATTGTAGAGGTTCAGCCAGAAAGCGTATTGCTCCGGCCGGTCGAGTTTGCCGACCGGGGTCCCGGCGAGCAGTGCGAGATATTCGTCGAGCAGTTCAAGCTCGGCGCTCGCGACCTCCCCGTAAGGCAGTAGCGGCACTCTGTCGGAGCGCACCCGCCGGTAGGTGGCGAGAAAGCGGGTCCACAGCGAGTGGTCGACCAGCCGCTGCGCGCCTGGAACATGACTCTGCCAGTGGGCGAGCGGGCGCACCGGGTCCGGCCGGAACGAGCGCTCCCGGCCGTAGCCGAGCGTGCCGCAGCCAGAGAGTGCCGCAACGGAGAGCGCGCCGGAGATAAACCGGCGCCGGCTGGACCGGACAGCCGGCATCACGGCAGGATCGACAGCCGGACCGCGCCGGCTCCCTCGATTTCGTAGAGATAGCGTTCGCCCGCGGCAGGGAACCGGGTCTTCATGGTGGAGCCGGTCATCACGATCATCCCCGCCAACAGCGGCCGGTCCTGCCGGCCGAGTTCGTTTGCCGCCCAGGCAAGCGCGGTCAGCGGATTGCCGAGCGCCGCTCCGGTGGTCGCGCTTTCCGTCCCCGCATTTTCTTCCAGCCTGGCCGGAAGGGAGGAGAGGTCGAGCCCGCGCCAGTCCATAACAGGTGCGCCCAGCACGACGCCGGCGCTCCAGGCATTGTCCGCGACGAGGGAAAGCGCATCGAAATTCTCGTAGACCGCGTTGCGGTCCTCGACCAGCTCGAAGGCCGGGATCACCGCGTCGACAAAGGGCATGATCGTCTCCGCGCCGTAAGGGTCGGCCGCCGCCGGAACGTCCCGGCCGAGCCGGAGCGCCAGCTCGAACTCGACGCCGACGCGCTGGAAAGCGCCGAGCGAGATCTCCGCCGGCGCCTCGTGAAGCGTGTCGTCGAAGATGGCGCCGAGTAGCGGATGGCCCACACCGACGAAATCCTGCATGGCTTTCGAGGTCAGTGCGATCTTGTAGCCCGCGACTCCCGCGCCGGTCGCTTCCCGGCGCTGCGCGACGAAGGCTTGCTGCGCCCGGTAGGCCTCCTCCATATCGGCCGGCGCGAGTGTACCGGTCAGAGTCGTGTAGGGGGTCCCCGCGGCGTGCTCCGCCAGCAGATGGCGGGCCACCGCCTGTTCCTTTTCCGCGTTCCCGCATGTCCCGGCCATGTCGCGCTCCTCCTCCACTTTCTTGCGGCCGCAGTCTCTTCCATCCACCGCAGCCCCACAAGTCCGGGAGCCCTTGCCCCCGGCACTGTGTGCTTCGGCCTTCGGAGCTCGCACGCCGGCGCGGATCGCCGAACGCGACGAGATCGCCGGAATGGGCGCGATGCCGGAAACGACCGGTCGAATCGCAATTGCGAAATTCGAACTTTCGTTCGAACACAGTTTCCAGCACGGCCTGCTCCACAACCTTCGGGTATCTCTCGCGGTCTGACTCTGCACCGCCGCGCATTCCGTGCCGGGTAAAATTCTCGCCAATCTTTTCCCGGTCGGCGCCTTCGTCGCGATCGGTCTCGAACACTCGATCGCGAACATGTACTTCCTGCCGATCGCCGCGTTCTCCGGCGTTTCCGATCCGAATCTGATGCGACACTTGGGAAACCCGATCCCTGTGACCCTCGGGAACATGGTTGGCGACGGCGTTTTCGTCGCCTTGATTTACTGGTTGATCTATCGCCGCTCTTAGCGATTTTTAAACTCTCTATATGATATGATTTCAGTAACTTGAGGCGAACGTCCGGCTGCAAGTCGGGGCAAGCCTCGCGAACGAAAGCGCAACCAGTGCGCATTTTTTACTGGAAACGGATTTCGTTCGAACTTATATAGATGTCACCGAATTGTAATATTTATTGTGAGGGTACGAGGCAGCCGGTCATGGTCATCAAGGGCAAGGTCAAGAAGTCGATCAAGAAGCAGATCCGCGAGCGCGGTTTTGCAGAGGTCGACCTCACACTCGACCAGATCCAGAAACTGCACCTTGTGAACGACGACCGAGGTACCGATCGCGAGAATGATCGCTTCTGGCGTCTCGTGAACGCAATCCGCGACCACGGTTACGCCTCTTCCGATCCGCTGCGGATCTTCTATCTCGACGACAGTTTCGTACTCGTGGATGGCGGCCACCGCCTTTCCGCCGCCCGCAAAGTGGCCGGCGAATGGCTCTCCAACCTGTTCCGCGAGAAGGTCCATTTCATCAGTTGCCTGGTGACCCCGGGCCCGCTCGACAGCGTACATCACAACGACAACCGGGTCCCGGCAGAGTAAGCCTGTTCGACCTGCGTGCTGCGACATTGGCAAGCGGCCGCTGCTCCTGTATCACTTCGCCCGTGCGGCCCCGTAGCTCAGCAGGATAGAGCAACAGATTCCTAATCTGTAGGTCACAGGTTCGAATCCTGTCGGGGTCGCCAGTTTCTCCGGAGCGCCAAAATGAAAAAACTTAAGGTCGCTTTGGTCTGTCTTCCGGAGACCGAAGCGAGCACGCTATACGGAGTGGCCGACGCGCTGGCGGCGAGCGGCGGTTTGTGGCGCGCCATGGTCGGGGCGGGAGCCGATCCGGAGTGCGCATTCGCCCCGTTCACTGTCGGCACGGAAGCCGGCCAAGTCATGACGAGCTTTGGCTTTCCAGTGGTAGCGCAAAAAAGTTTCGACCAGGCCGAAGCTCCCGACATCGTCTATATCCCGTCGTTGCTAGTCTCCGACATTATGGAGTTCTCCGAAAAATATCGAGCCACCTCGGAATGGATAAGAGAGCAGTATCAGCGCGGGGCGCTTATAGCGGCCGCTTGCAGCGGCGCTCTCCTGCTCGCAGAAACCGGCCTGCTCGACGGAGCCGAGGCAACCAGCCATTGGGCCGCCGCGCCTGCGCTTCGCCAGCGTCACCCAGATATTCGACTTATAGAGCAGCGCATCCTTTGCTTCGCCGGCGACGGTCATCGGTTGGTAACCGCCGGTGGGTCCTCATCCTGGCAGGATCTCTGCCTATACTTGATTATGAGATTTGCCGGCATGGAAACCGCGCGCGAGGTCTCCCGCCTTTTTCTCTTCCAATGGCACCTCGACGGACAATCGCCCTATTCCGTACTGCAACGTAACGTAACGCACGAAGATGCGGTGATCAGTGCGGCTCAAGTCTGGCTTGGCGACAATTACGACCAGCCCGGCGCACTCTCGGACGCAATAGCAGGATCCGGACTGAACCCGCGTACATTCAACAGGCGCTTCAATGCCGCCACCGGCTACGCGCCGTCGGCATATCTTCAGCAACTCCGGACCGAAGAAGCAAAGCAGTTGCTGGAAACCACCGCCATGCCGATCGTGGAGATCGCGGAAAGCGTCGGTTACACGGACGAGACCTCGTTCCGGCGGCTGTTCAAAAAACAGGTCGGCATGACCCCGGCCAATTATCGGCGCAAATTCAAGTTCCCGACGCGCCAACAACTGGAGCGCCAAGGCGGGACGCGCGCTTAAACGCGGCGAGATGCCATTCAAGTGCCAGCGCCATCTCGGCGGCTCTGGTCAGTGGAGCAAGATGCCGTCCCCCTGCAATCTCGATCAATCTTCCAGACGGCAGTTCCGCTGCAACCCGCTCGGACAACCGTCGATACCGAAGCAACGAATTGCTGCCCCGGACAATCGTCACGGGTTGCGATATCAGGGACATTTCCCCGAGCGTCATCCTTGTCGAGGCTATTGCTCCGAGGAGCGGCCGCAAGGTACGGGCATTGCGGGCGATCATCCGCTCGACAGCCCCGTCAAAACCACTCCTGTCCTCGGGGGCCCGGCCATCGACAAAGCGCACGAACGCCATGGCACGCTCCCTATCCGGCAGATCCTCACCCGCCAACAGGACCTCGTTCAGATCCTCGACAAACGCCGCCTCCAAACGCGCATCGCCCTCCTCGCTCATCAGGCCGGAAACCGATGGTTCGAATAGAACCGCGCTCGCGAACAGATTGGGTCTCCCGAGCATGGCGCGCAGCGCTACGGCTCCACCGTACGACCACCCGACCAAATGTACCGGCGGCAGGTTCCTGAGCTCGACGAATGCGATCAGATCGTCAGCATGCGTTTGCGCATCATAATTCTCACCGGGATCCGGCCAGGATTGAGACCCGTGATAGCGCAGCGTAAGCGCGACGAAACGACAGGCCGTCATCAGAGCCTCGCGGCACGGGTCCCACACAGTGCTGTCGCTCAACGCCCCGTGCAAGGCCAGCACCGGCGTGCCGGTCCCCGTATCGCGATAGTCCATCGCAAAGCCGTATCCCCTTGAGAGCCCATCCGACATCGGTCTAGCTCCACTCGCTCAGAGCGTTCGGCTGACGAGGCGGCCATCCAGGCACCAACATTGGCACGCGCTTCCTGTAGTCCGCGTAATCGGACCCGAACTGGCGCTCCAGCGCCCGCTCCTCAAAATAGAGGCCGATGAAAACGTAAAGGGTCATTGCTGTTGCCAGCAGCAAGTGGCCGAGCGTCATGGTCGGTGTCGCCCAGAAAAGGATCAGGGCCCCCAATTGCATCGGGTGCCGCACGACTTTGTATAGACCGGGCGTGCGAAACTCCGGTTCCGGCATCTCGACACCTATGAAATTGCACCAGACCTGCCGGAGACCGAACAGTTCGTAGTGGTCGATGAGGTAGGTCGACCAGAGAACGATCACGCTCCCGGTTACAAATGCCACATAGAACGGAATTGCAGACCAACCGTCGAAGGACCACAAGGCCGAGGGGATCGGATGCCAGACCCAGATCAGGAACGCGAGGCAAGCCGACGCTTGCAGGACATAGATACTGCGCTCCGCCGATAGAGGCACGAACCGAGTCCACCGTTCCTTGAACCACTGCCGCGCCATCAGGCTGTGCAAAAAGCCGAACAGACCGATGGCTCCGAGATCAATCAGAAGTGCCTTCAGCAGGTCGGCATCCCGGCCGGTATTGATTGTTTTCGGAACCACGCATTCCAGCAGGAATGCGGCGAGATACAGGAAAACCAAATTGAAAAACAGGTAACTGGTCCCACCAAACAGCAGGATAACAATGCGCGACATGTCTGAGCCTCCCCAAAACGGGTCCCGTGGACGCCGATTGGCTCTCGATGCCTCACTATGATTTCCTGCGACAGAGGCGTTTCGGACAGGACCAGACCAAATCAGACAGGAAGTCTTCGACGTAGCGTTCGCACGCTCAGAGTCCGTTCAGCCGGCCCAGCACGTCCATCAGCTTCGGCACGTGGGTTTTGCCCTCGCCCTGCGCGTTGGCCAGCGCATAGATCTGCTGCACGGTCGCGCCGATCGGCGCCGTCGCGCCCGCGTCGGCGGCGACGCGGTTATAGTAGGAAACATCCTTAAGCGCGTTCTCGATGGCGAACTGCAATCCGCTCGCATCGCCCTTCAGCGGCCAGTCCATGACCTTCTGGAAGAGCGGATTGTTGAGCGCTCCGGCCGAGATCAGCTCGTGCAGCCCGTCGACACTGACGCCGGCCTTGCGCGCCGTCACCACCGCTTCCGAGAACAGCGCGACCATGCTCATGGACATGAAATTGTTGATCAGTTTCAGGCTGTGCGCCGCGCCGAGCGGCCCGACATGGAAGATGTTCCTGCCGAAACAAGCGATGGCCGGGCGCGCCCGCTCCAGCACCTCCGCCAGGCCGCCGACCAGCACGTTCAGCGTTCCCGCCTCGGCCTCCTTCGGGGTCATGGTGAGCGGCGTGTCCAGCATCGCCACGCCTTTTTCCGCCAGCGCGGCGCCGATGCGCTTGGTCTCCGTCGGATCGGCCGTGGTCGAGTCGGCAACGATCAGACCGTCATGCGCCCCCTCAGCGATCCCGTCCGGGCCGAGCACGACCTTGTCGACCACCGCCGAGTTCGGCAGGCAGAGAAACACGATGTCGGACGCTTCGGCGACGGCGCGGGCCGTCTTGGCCTCCGTCGCGCCGAGCGACACCAGATGGTCGATCGGCTGCCGGTTGCGGTTTCCCATGACCGTCAGGGGAAAGCCCCTCTCGACCAGGTTCTTCGCCATGCCGTGTCCCATCAGACCGGCGCCGATGAAGCCTACGCGCAATTTCTCGCTCATGCCGTCCCCCCTTGTTGATTGGGGGACAGCTTAGCCGCTCCGAACGATCAGTACAGCCCCGGCCGTTCGCCGATGGCGGGCACGGGCCCGTAACTGCGCGGCGCCTCGACGAAGATCGCGGCGGGCGCGGGATAGGCGACCGGGCCGTTCGGCGTGTCCACTGTGATACGGCGGAGATGCGGATGGTTCGAGAGCGCGCCAGTATCGTTGACCCGCGCGAAGGCGATGTCCGCCGCGTCGAGCTTCGCTTCAAGCGCCTCGACCGGCAGTTTTCCGAACACACCAGCGACGAGCGCATCGGTTTCCGTCCGGTTCTGCACGCGCGCCACATTGGTGGCGAAGCGTGGATCGGTGATCGCGCTCTCCGCGTCCAGCACCTTGCGGCACAGCACGGCCCATTCCCGCTCGCTCTGGATCGAGATCAACACCGAGGGCCCGTCCGCCGTCGGGAAGACGCCATAGGGCGCGATGGAGGGGTGACGCAGGCCCAGCCGCTTCGGCGACTTGCCGCCCTCGTGGTTCAGCAGCGGCACCGTCATCCAGTCCGCCATGACGTCGAACATGGAGATCCGGATGTCGGCGCCCTCGCCCGAGATCGAGCGCGCTATCAGCGCTTCGAGCACGGCGGCATGGGCGGTCTGGCCGGTCGCGATATCGACGATGGAGACGCCGACCCGCGCCGGCTCCTCCGGTCCGCCCGTGATCGAACAGAGACCGGATTCCGCCTGTATCAGAAGGTCGTAGGCTTTGCGCGCGGCGAGCGGTCCCTCGTCGCCGTAGCCGCTGATCGAGAGCGCGATCAGCTTCGGATAGGCCTGGCGCAGTTCCTCGACCGGAAAGCCGAGACGCGCCAGCGCGCCCGGTTTCAGGTTCTGCACCAGCACGTCGGCTTCCGAGACCAGTTGCCGGAACTCTGCCTTACCCTCGTCCGAAGCGAGGTTCAGCACCACCGACTCCTTGCCGCGATTGAGCCAGACGAAATAGCTGCTCTGGCCTTGAGCGACATCGTCGTAGCCGCGCGCGAAATCACCCTCCGGCCGCTCGATCTTGATCACCCGCGCGCCCGCATCGGCCAGCCGCGAGGTGCAGAACGGCGCCGCGACCGCCTGTTCCAGCGCCAGCACGGTCAGGCCTTTGAGAGGAAGCGTCATCGTTGCCTCAGAAGGAACGCGGCAGGCCGAGAATGTGCTCGGCGACGTAACTCAGGATCAGGTTGGTCGAAATCGGCGCCACCTGGTAGAGCCTCGTCTCGCGGAACTTGCGCTCGACATCGTACTCGCAGGCGAAACCGAAGCCGCCATGGGTCTGCAGGCAGGCGTTGCCCGCCTCCCAGGAGGCTTTCGCGGCGAGGTATTTCGCCATGTTGGCCTGGGCGCCGCAGGGCTGGTGCGCGTCAAAGAGGCGGCAGGCCTCGTAGCGCATCAGGTTCGCCGCCTCGATCTCGATATGCGCCTCGGCGAGCGGGAACTGCACGCCCTGGTTCTGCCCGATCGGGCGGCCGAAGACGACGCGGTCCTTAGCGTAGGCCGCCGCCTTGTCGACGAACCAGTAGCCGTCGCCGATGCATTCGGCCGCAATCAGGGTGCGCTCGGCATTGAGTCCGTCGAGGATGTATTTGAAGCCCTTGCCCTCCTCGCCGATCAGGTTCTCCGCCGGGATCTCCAGATTGTCGAAGAAGAGCTCGTTGGTCTCGTGGTTCACCATGTTGGGGATCTGCCGGACGGTCATGCCGTTGCCGATCGCCTGGTGCAGGTCGACGATGAAAATCGACATGCCTTCCGACTTCTTCTTCACCTCTTCCAGCGGCGTGGTGCGCGCGAGCAGGATCATCAGGTCGGAATGCTGGATGCGGGAGATCCAGACCTTTTGCCCGTTGACCACGTAGCGGTCGCCCTTGCGCTCCGCCTTAGTCTTGAGCTTGGTGGTGTCGGTGCCCGTGGTCGGCTCGGTCACGCCCATGGACTGCAGGCGCAGCTCGCCGCTCGCGATCTTCGGCAGGTAGAGCTGCTTCTGCTCTTCCGAGCCGTGCCGCAGGAGCGTGCCCATATTGTACATCTGGCCGTGGCAGGCACCGGAATTGCCGCCCGCCCGGTTGATCTCCTCCATGATGATGGAGGCTTCGGTCAGGCCGAGGCCCGAGCCGCCATATTCCTCCGGGATCATGGCGGCGAGCCAGCCGGCCTTGGTCAGCGCGTCGACGAAGGCTTCGGGATAACCGCGCTGCCCATCCACCTCACGGTGATATTCGGGGGGAAACTCGGCGCAGAGCGCGCGCACCGCGTCGCGGATGTCCTGATAGTCGTCGGCGGGAGACATGGGCTCTCCTCTCAGATTGTGGAATGGCCGAGCGCGGCCCGGAAACGATTCTTCACATGCACGGCATCGCGCGGCGGTAACGCCCGCGGCAGTTCGTCCGCCGCGATCTTCAGCGCCGCGAAGGACGTGCCTTCCTTGGCATGGATACGGTCCCGCAATTCGGCGACGCCCGCCATGTCCTCGATCACCCGGGTCCAGGGGAAGTTGGCCGCCTCGGCGAAGCGGGCCAGTTCCAGCCCGTTGCCGGTATGGCTCTTCTGCATCCCGGTCTCGCCGTAATGCCCGTTGTCGAGCACCGCGATGGTAAGGTTCGGCGGCAGTTTCTGGCCGATAGAGGCAAGCGCGCCGAGTCCCATCAGCATCTCGCCGTCGCCGGTCAGCACCAGCACCGGCTTGTCCCGCTGCGTCATGGCCAGGCCGAAACCGACCGTCGCGGCGCTGCCCATGGCGGCCCAGAGATAATAGTTGAGGTCGTTGTCGCCGGCGGCCATGGCATCGTAGCTCGGCGAGCCGAGGCCGGTGACGACGAGCAGGTCGCCGCGATCCTGCAGGAGAGCCGCCGAGGCGGCGCGGCGGTCGAGGAGTTGCTTGCCCATCACTTCACCCACTTCTTCTCGCCGACGAGGCTCTGTCCGAGGAGCACGGCCGTCGCCTCGTCCCCGTTGAAGGCCATGGTGGCCGCCCCGTGCACCAGATGCGGCACGTCGCCAGGTTGGTCGGCCCGGCAGGTGCGCACGCCCATCAGCTTCAGCGCCGCTTCCGTCGCCTGACCCATCGGGTTCTGCCACGGATTGAACTCCGCCCAGTCGCCGCGCATGGTTACCAGCATCAGGAGCGGGAAGCGGGTCATGGTCTGCAGCGCGAGTGTGTTGAGGCAGTTACCGACGCCGCTCGACTGCATCAGCAGCGCCCCGCGTTCGCCGCCGAGATGGGCGCCGAGCAGGTAGCCGATGCCTTCCTCCTCGGTTGTCAGGGCGAGCGAGACGATACCGTTGTCGAGTTCCGCCGCGCGGATCGCGGCGGCGTGGCCCGCATCGGGCACATAGACCAGATGGCGGACATCGAAACTTTTCAGGATCGGCAGGATCTGGTCCTGCCAGGACGGGGCCTCCTCGGCCGGAACTGCACTCATCTCGCCTCCTCGGACGCGATAATTATCGGTTCCAAGTGAGTAGAGCTCTGCCCAGCAAAATACGAGAAGCATGTTTCTTATTCAGATATGCCATGATTGTATAGATTATGGACCTGAAGCAGCTTCGCACCTTTCTCACCGTCGCCGAGACCGGCAGCCTCAGCCGCGCCGCCGAACGGCTCAACATCGCCCAGCCCGCGCTGGGCCGGCAGATCCGGCTGCTTGAGGAGGAGCTCTCGGTCCCGCTCTTCACCCGGCACGGCCGCGGCATGATGCCGACGCCCTCGGGCGAACTTCTGGCGGACCGGGCGACGGCGATCCTCCGCATGGTCGAGGATACCCGTGCGGCGATCTCCGCCGATGCCAACGCGGTGAAGGGTACGGTGAGCCTCGGCGTCCCGCCGACTGTCGGAGAGGTCATCGCCGGGCATCTCGCGGAGCGCTTCCTCACGGACTATCCCGAAGTCACGCTCCGTATCGTGCCCGCCTTCAGCGGCTACCTGCTCGACATGATCCAGCGCGGCGAGGCCGATCTCGCGGTGATGTACGAGACCGGCGCGGTGCAGAATGTCCGCTCCGAGCCGCTGATCGAGGAAACGCTCTACCTGATCGGTCCGCCCGGGTCCGCTCCCCCGGAGCCCGTCGATTTCCGCTCTCTCGCCGGCAGGCCTCTGATCCTGCCCGGCCCGCGCCACGGATTGCGCAAACTGCTGGAGGCGGCGGCACGGGAGCATGACATCGCGCTCCGGGTGATCGTCGAGGCGGACGCGTTGCAGACCCTGAAGGATCTCGTGATGCGCGGTCTCGGCTATACGGTGCTCCCGCTCGCGGCTGTCCATACGCAGGTCGAGGCCGGCGAGCTTTCGGCGATAGATATCCGGGCGCCGGCAGTGACCCGCAAAATGGTCTTGGTCCGCTCTCTCGCCCGCCCGGAGACGAATGCGGTGCGTATCTTCGCAGACACGCTGAAGGCCGAAACCGCGTCGATGGTGCGACACGGGATCTGGGAAGGACAGCTTCTGTTCTAAAAATCCCGGCGCCCAAATAGAAACGGCCCGGCCGAAATGGCCGGGCCGTCCCCTCTAGATGTCAGACCGCTATCAGATGTCGAAGCGGCCCGCGTCCATCACCTTGGTCCAGGCGGCGACGAAGTCCTTCACGAACTTCTCCTTGTTGTCGTCCTGGGCATAGACCTCGGCATAGGCGCGGAGGATCGAGTTGGAGCCGAAGACGAGATCCATACGGGTCGCCGTCCACTTCACCGCACCGGTCTTCCGGTCCTGGATCTCGTAGGAGCCTTTACCCGTCGGGACCCACTTGTAGGCCATGTCGCACAGATTGACGAAGAAGTCGGTGGTCAGCGCGCCTTCCTTGTCGGTGAACACACCGTGCTTGGTACCGCCGTGGTTGGTACCGAGCATCCGCATGCCGCCGACGAGGCAGGTCATCTCCGGACCGGTCAGGCCCAGGAGCTGTGCACGGTCGAGCGTGATCTCTTCCGGGCCGACCACATATTCCTGCTTCTGCCAGTTCCGGAACCCGTCCGCGAGCGGCTCCATCATGTCGAAGGAGTCGGCATCGGTCTGCTCCTGGCTCGCATCGCCGCGACCCGGAGTGAACGGAACCGTGACGTCGAAACCGGCAGCCTTGGCGGCCTGCTCGACACCGACATTGCCGGCCAGGACGATCACGTCGGCGAGGCTGGCGCCCGCTTCCTTCGCGATCGGCCCGAGCGCGGAAAGCACCTTATCGAGGCGGGCCGGCTCGTTGCCTTCCCAGTCCTTCTGCGGTGCCAGCCGGATGCGGGCACCGTCGGTGCCGCCCCGCATATCGGAACCACGGTAGGTCCGGGCGCTGTCCCAGGCGGTGGCGACCATCTCGCCCGTGGAGAGACCGCTCGCGGCGATCTTCGCCTTGATAGCACCAACATCGTAGTTTTTCGGGCCTTCGGAAACCGGATCCATCCAGATCAGTTCCTCGGACGGCACGTCCGGGCCGAAATAGCGGACTTTCGGACCCATGTCGCGGTGGGTCAGCTTGAACCAGGCGCGAGCGAAGCAATCGGAGAAATAGTCGAAGTCATTGAAGAACTTCTCGGAGATCTTCCGATATTCCGGATCCATCTTCATCGCCATGTCGGCGTCGGTCATCATCGGCATCTTGCGCACCGACGGGTCGGACGCATCGACCGGCATGTCCTCTTCCTTGATGTCGATCGGCTCCCACTGGCTGGCGCCGGCCGGGCTCTTGGTCAGCTGCCACTCGTAGTTCAGCAGCAGATGCAGATAGCCGTTGTCCCACTTGGTCGGGTTGGCGGTCCAGGCGCCTTCGATACCGCTGGTGACGGCCATGTTGGCCTTCGCGGTGCCGGCCGGGTTGGTCCAGCCGAAACCCTGCTCCTCGAGAGCGGCCGCTTCCGGCTCCGCACCCAGCACACCCGCATCGCTCGCACCGTGTGCCTTACCGACAGTATGACCGCCGACGGTGAGCGCGACGGTTTCTTCGTCGTTCATCGCCATGCGGGCGAATGTCTCACGGACCTGGGCGGCGGTCTTCAGCGGATCGGACTGGCCGTTCACGCCTTCCGGGTTGACGTAGATGAGGCCCATCTGCACGGCGGCCAGCGGATTTTCCATCGTCGCCGGCTTGTCGACGCTGCCGTAGCGCTCGTCGCTCGGGGCCAGCCATTCCTTTTCGGCGCCCCAGTAGACGTCTTTTTCCGGGTGCCAGATATCCTCGCGGCCGAAACCGAAACCGAAGGTCTTCAGCCCCATGGATTCGTAGGCGATGGTGCCGGCGAGGATGTAGAGATCCGCCCAGCTGACCTTGTTGCCGTACTTCTTCTTCAGCGGCCAGAGCAGACGGCGCGCCTTGTCGAGGCTGGCGTTGTCCGGCCAGGAGTTCAACGGCGCGAAGCGGATGTTGCCGGTACCGGCGCCGCCGCGGCCGTCGGCCAGGCGGTAGGAGCCGGCGGAGTGCCAGGCGAGACGGATCATCAGGCCGCCATAGTGCCCCCAGTCGGCCGGCCACCAGTCCTGGCTCTCGGTCATCAGGGCATGCATGTCCTTCTTCAGCGCCGCGATATCGAGCTTCTTCAGCTCCTCGCGGTAATCGAAGTCCTTGCCCATCGGGTTGGACTTGGTGTCGTGCTGATGGAGGATGTCCAGATTCAGCGCGTTGGGCCACCACTCGGTCGGGGTCATCTTTGCCTCGGTGTTGCTACCGTGCATGACCGGGCATTTACTCATCTCATTCATCAGGGACCCTCCCATACGGTCCAGGGAATTGCCCACGGGGGACGTGAGCGCGAATTATAATCATTCTAAAATGACAAATTCGCAGCCAAGTGCAAGGGCAATTTTGGAGCCATTCTAAATTTGTCGTTGCGTGCACTTCCCAAGCGGCGGAAGACCGGCAGGGCCACCGCCCCGGCACCGGCCGCCGACGCATCTCCGCGCCCTTTATCGAGATAGGTACTTGCGCCGGTTTCTCCAGTGCACCGCGAACGATTCCTCGGGGTACAGGGAAAAGAAAGCAGCAGATTTCCCGGAACGGAAACGGCGCCCCGGTTGACGGCGCCGCCCCGGGTGCGCATAACAGCGGACCGGCGCGGACCGCCGGAGTGGGGCCTGTAGTTCAGCGGTTAGAACGCACCGCTCATAACGGTGTTGTCGGGGGTTCGAATCCCTCCGGGCCCACCACCTTTCCCTCGTGTTCCCACGTGCTTCAGTCGCAGCGCGCGGTCATGCCGCCGTCGACGACAATCTCGGTTCCGGTAACGAATCGCGCCTCGTCGGAGGCGAGATAAACCACGGCGTTGGCCGTGTCGCGACCGTCGCCCATAAAACCGAGAGGGATCCGCTTGAGACGGCTCTGCAGCAACGTGTCTACATCCCCGCCGGCACGCTGCCCGGCCAGCCGTGCCTCGACCATCGGGGTGTGGAGCTGGCCCGGAACGACCGTGTTCACCCGAATGCCTTTCGGGGCGTACTGGACGGCCGTCACTTTCGAAAACTGGATGACGCCCGCCTTGGTCGCGGCATAGGCGACCTGCGCCGAACCGGTCCAGCGCAGCCCGGAGGTCGAGGCCAGGTTGACGATCGCGCCGGATCCCTGCTGTTCCATCCGGGGCAGCACGTGCTTGCAGGTGAGAAACACACTCTTGAGGTTATGGTCGATCTGCAGATCGAACGCCTCCTCGCTGAGTTCGACGGGACCGCCGGCGGCCGAACCGCCGACATTGTTCACAAGGATGTCGATGCTGCCGAAGCGTGAAATGCATGCCTCCGCCATCATGCGGACCGCATCGGTGTCGGTCACGTCGGTCAGCCGGGTTTCGATCTCGCCCCCCGCGTCGGTCACCCGCGCGACGGTCTCCGCCAGCGCCTCCTCGCTGCGGTCGACGGCAAAGACCTTCGCGCCCTCTTCAGCGAACCGCACGGAGATTGCCCGCCCGTTGCCCCAGCCGGGCCCGACACAGCCGGCACCCGTTACGATCGCGACCTTGCCTTCCAGACGACCAGACATTTCAGCTCCTGTTTTCTGTACTAGGACGGCTCACGAGAACCCGTAGAGCCGTGCCGGATTGTCGACCAACAGCGCCTGGCGGGCCGCCTCGCCGGGGGCGATCTCCCCGATCAGGTCCACCAGCATCCCGTCGTCGGGCACCGGCCCGGCGAGATTGGGGTGCGGCCAGTCCGTTCCCCAGAGCACCTTGTCGCCGAACTCGGCAACGAGGCTCCTGGCAAAAGGCACGCCGTCGGCATATGGCGGGCCGTCGCGCGAGGCGCGTTCCGAGCCGCTGACCTTGACCCAGAAACCGGGTGCCTCGAGGATCCGCCGGAGTGCGGTAAAAGCCGGTTGTTCGATACCGAGCGCTGCGTCGACACGTGCCATGTGATCGATCACCACGGGAACATGCGAGCGTTTCAGCTCCGGCGACATTTCTTCCAGCAGTTCCTTTTCCATATGCACCTGGAGGTGCCAGCCGACTTCGACCAGACGCTCCGTCATGGCGATCACGTCCGTGAGCGACGCGCCCTTGCCGAGATGACGCATGAAGTTGAAGCGCACGCCGCGGAAACCCTTCGCGTCGAGCGCCCGCATCGTCTCAAGAGGAATGTCCGTTGGCAGCAGCGCTATCCCAAGATAGCGGCCCGGTCTGGCGGCGATGGCGTCCGCGACAACGGAATTGTCGAAGCCGTGACAGCCCGCCTGAACGATCACGCAGCGCTGCAGCCCCATCGCGTCATGCATGGCGAAGAGCTTCTCCTTCGGCGCCTCGCCCGCGGGAGTGTAAGTCCGGTCCTCGGCATAGGGAAAACTCGCCTCAGGTCCGAAGACGTGACAATGACAGTCGGTCGCGCCAGCCGGCAGCTTCAACCTCGGCGCCGACGGATTCGGGTGAAAACTGGATTTCTGGTCCATCGCGGCCTCGCCGGGTCAGGTTTTCGTACGGAACTGGGCGGGCACCTCGATCTCGAACGCATTCAGCGTCATCGAAATCAGGCTGTAATAGCCAAGCACCCCGACGAGATCGACGAGACGCTCCAGTCCGAGCACCCGCTCGGCCCGCTGGTAGAGGTCATCCGACAGGCGCCGGTCGAGATTGAGCCGGCGCGTGACTTCGTAGATTACGGCCTCTTCCTCGCTCTCGAAGGTCGGCTCGCGGTCTTCCTTCAAGGCGTCGATCACCGCTTTCGACAGGCCCGCTTTCTCCGCATGCGGCACGTGCGCGGCCCATTCGTATGCGGCGTCCCAGATCCGCGCCGTGGTCAGGATCGCAAGTTCGGACAATCGCGGAGAAAGGGAACTGTCATAGCGGCAATACCGGCCGAGAGCCTGCGCCCGGTCCGCCAGCCCCGGACGCCTCAGCCAGACCGCAAGCGGCCCGCGGACGCCGCCGCGCGGCCCCGAGGCGATCTCGTCATAGACCCGCTTCTGGTCCTCCGAGAGCGTATCTGGATCGAGTTCCGGGATGCGCTGCATGGTTCTCTCCTCGACGGTCATTCGGCCGGCGCCGCGGTCCGCTCCCAGGCCGGCTGGCTGCGGGCGAAGGCTTCCATCCAGGCCGCGAGCGGGGGGAATTCGGCGCGCCAGTCGAGCTGCTTGCGCCAATCCGCGTAACCGAGCGCGCAGGCCAGCGTGAGCGCCGCGACACCGGGGTCCCGGTATTCGTCGAGACGGCGGCAAACCTCCGTCAATCCACGGCGGACCTTGCCGTACTGGTGATCGAGCCAGACCTGGCTCGCCTGTTCCGGCTCGCGGAAGCGGCCTTCATAGGTGATCAGCAGCAGCGCGTCGTTGATGCCCTCGGCCAGCGCGGCAAGCGTGAGCTCCCCGAACCGGCGCTCCGGATCGCCCGGAATGATCGCCCCGGTGCCGTGCATGGCCTCCAGGAACTCGACAATCACACGGCTGTCGAACAGCGTCGCGCCGCCCTCCAGCTCAAGCGCCGGGATCTTGCCGAGCGGGTTCGCTTTGCGGAGCGGGTCGTCCGCGTCCAGCGTGTTCGCGTGCCGGACCCGGACCTCGTCCGTCAGTCCCAGAATGTCGATGACCATCCTGACCTTGCGGCCATAGGGAGAGGTCAGGGAGGAATAGAGCGTCAGCATGAACTTTCCTGCATTGCGCCGGGCGGCCTCGCGGCCCGTGCCGGCTTACTGTTTCATCGTGTCCGGAAGAAAGGTCGCGATCTCCGGGAAGACGCAGAGCAGAACCAGCATCACCAGCCCGGCAACGAAGAACGGTGTCAGCCCGCGAAAGACATCCTGCAGTTCCACGCGCCCGTCGGATGCGGCCTGGACAACGAAGCAATTGATGCCGACCGGCGGAGTCACCGCGCCGAGCTCACAGAGCAGCACGACGAAGACACCGACCCAGATTTCGTCGAAGCCGAGCCCCAGCATGACCGGATGTGTAATCGGCAGGGTGATCGCGAGCAGTCCCGGGGCGTCCATCAGCATGCCGAGCACCAGGTAGATCAGCACGATAAAGCCGACGATGACCCAACGGTTGGTCTCCAGTCCGGTCAGGAAGCTGCCGAGCGCGTGGGTGACGCCGGAAAAGGCCAGGAACTTCGAGAACAGGATCGCGGCGATAATGATCGCGAAGATCATGCCCGAGGTCTTCACCGTGTCGAGCAGCGTCTCCTTCAGGGCCACGCCTTTGAGGCCGCGATGCCGGACGGCAGCGAGGACCATGGTCACAAGCGCCCCGACCCCGCCCGCCTCCGTCGGCGTGAAGAAGCCGAGGTAAAGGCCGAGGATGATCACGGCGATCACCAGCAGCAGCGGGCCGACAAGGCGAAGCGAGGCCACCTTCTCGCGCATGGTGAAGCGCTCCGGCATCTGCGGTGCCGCCTCGGGATAGATCAGGACCCAGAAATAGATCGCAAGGCAGAGAATGAAGGCGAAGAGAAATCCGGGGATGACACCCGCGAGAAGCAGGCCGCCGATACTGGTATCGGTCAGGATCCCGTAGACCACCATCAGGGCGCTCGGCGGGATCATCACCGCGAGCGTGCCGGAGATCGCGATCGAGGCCGAGGCGAGACGCTTGTCGTAACCGCGCCCCAGCATCTCCGGCAGCGCCAGCTTGGTGAAGACCGTAGCGGAACCGACGCTTGACCCGGCCGCGGCGCCGAAGGCGGCCGCCCCCATCGTGGTCGAGATCGCCAGACCGCCACGCAGGCCGCCAAGCCATTTCGTCGCCGCATCGAACATGTCCTCGCCGAGCCCGGCGCGCATGGCGAAGAAGCCCATCAGCAGGAACATCGGGATAACGCTGAAATGAAAGCTGTGCGTGGTGTCGAAGAATACGCCGCCCATCAGCGCGGTCGCGACGTTGAAATCGCCGACCACGGCAAGACCGATCGCGCCGACCAGCGCAAGCGCGACCATCACGTTCGCGCCCGACAGGATCGCGACAATCAGCACCAACGAGCCGACCGTTCCGATAACCAGGTTCATTGTCCGTCCTCCGCACCGGCACGCTCGCCATGGGCGATGATCCCGATTTCCAGCAAGTAGCGCAGCGTGAGCGCACCGAGGCCGAAGCAGATCAGCATTTTCACCGGCCAGATCGGGTAAGTGATGGAGCCCCATTCCTGTTCGGCCATAGCGTAGGAATCGAGGGCGTACAGGCCGCTTGCATAGGTCGCCCAACCGAAGCAGACAGCACCGAGAACCGGAGCGGAGAACTCCAAGATCCGTTTCAATGCGCCGGAGAAATGCCGGTTGAGGACGTCGACGGAAATATGCGATCCGACCTTCTGCGTGTAGGCGAGAGCGAGGAAGATCGCGAGCGTCAGCATCGTCTCTGTGATCTCGAAAGCCCCGGTGATCGGCCAGTTGAACAATTTCCGGGTCAGCGTGTTCGCCACAACGAGAAACATCATCAGGAAAAGCACCGCTCCGGAGAGCATCGCCATGAGGTCGAGCAGGCGGTCGAGCGATGCCTCGGCACGGCTCAACGGGCCGGGAACGGAACGCGGTGCGTTCATCGGAAACCCTCGTCGCTAGGTATCGGATATTGAGAGAGTAGCAGGAGGCCGCGCGCGCCGGATGCCGGGCGCGCGGCCCCGGGATCAGAACTTCAGCTCGGCGGCGATCTCTTCGCCCGGCAGCCCGGCGGCATTCGCCTTTTCGATCCAGGTCTTGCGGATTTCCTGAACGCCCGGATTGCCGACCAGGGCGGCGGCCTTATCGACCGGGAATTCCATTACCGTGACACCGGAATCCTTCCAGCCCCTAAGCACCTCGGCGATCTGAATCTCAAGATCGACCGCGTAACGCATGGCATATTCGCGGCCGAGGCCTTCGACAACGGCTTTCACGTCATCCGGCATGGCGTCATAGGATTTCCTGTTCATCGCGACCAGATGACCGAAAGAGGCACCGAACGGGAACTCGACGAAGTATTTCGCCACCTCGTCGTATTTCCAGCCGCGGGCCAGAGCCGGACCGATCGGCGTGCAGTCGAGAATGCCGCGCTGCAGGGCTTCGTATGCTTCCGAAGTGGCGATCGAGACCGGCGTCGCGCCCATGGCCTCGACGATCTTCGGATAGGCGAAACCGTAGGTCCGGATCCGTTTGCCTTTCAGGTCGTCGAGCGACTTCACGGGCTCGCGGCAGAGCAGACCGTAGCTCTCCAGCGGACGGAACCCGACGGCTTTCAGATTGTGTTTGGCCAGCTCCGCGTCGAACTGCGGGTAGACGCGATGCCATTTCTGCATCATCAGCGCGATCTCGATGGTCGAGTTCGGCTGCGGGATGAAAAAGCCGACCGCGTTATTCAGCGGAAACTTGTCCTGGAAGTAAGGCGTGATGATATCGCCGAAATCGCCCGCGCCCGCGGAAAGCGCGTCGGGAATCTCACGGGTCTTGGCAACGCTGCCACCCCAGAACACCTGGATCTCGTGCTTGCCGCCGGTCCGGCGCTTGAACTCGTCGACGAACCACTGGGTGCTGATCGCCTGCGCGTCGTTCGCCCCCTGCGGTTTCGAGGTGATCCACTTGTAGGTGTCGGCCGAG
This sequence comes from Nisaea acidiphila, assembly GCF_024662015.1. NCBI lineage: Bacteria > Pseudomonadati > Pseudomonadota > Alphaproteobacteria > Rhodospirillales > Thalassobaculaceae > Nisaea > Nisaea acidiphila. The sequence goes on from NZ_CP102480.1 coordinate 861,600, forward strand.
GCCTGGCCGGCGAAAAGGCCGGCACCGGCAAGCACGGCGCCGAACAGACCGGTCGCGGCATAGCGCCGCAAATTGCGAAAACTCATTAGCTCCTCCCATGGCTAAATGCGCGCGGGCATTCCCCGCTCTTATTGCCCGGAAGCTTGACGGCAAATCCACGATACTGCCAATGCATTAATTGTATGTTATTCATGCCAAATTGAGATGCTTTGCCGTCGCAAACCGGAGCGCAAATGTTCGACTACCGGATCCTCAGATATTTCATCACTGTTGCCGAGGAAGGCGGCTTTACGGCGGCCTCCCGGAAGCTCCGCATCGCCCAGTCGGCCATCAGCCGCCACGTCGCCTCCCTTGAGCAGGAGCTCGGAGGCCCCCTGTTTCTGCGCCAAAAAAACGGCATAGAGGTGACCGAGGCCGGCCAGCGCTTCCTCCTGCACGCCCGCGACATTCTGGCTACGATGGGGCATGCGCGGGACGAGATTAGTTCCCTCCTCGGCGAGCCGAGCGGCTCCGTGGTCATCGGCGTACCGCCGACAGCCGGCGAGACCCTGATGCCGGAACTCTTCCGGATCTGCCACGAGAAGTGGCCGGCAATCCGGCTTCACGTTCGCGAAAGTTATTCGGCCGCGACTTACGAGGCGGTCCTACGCAAAGAACTGGATATGGGGCTGGTGCACGATCCGGAGCCGCTGGACGAGATGCTGATCCTGCCTCTGGTCTCCGAGCAGATGCATTTCATCGCTCCGGGCGACCGCCCGCTCCCGGAGCGGGTGCCCGCCTCATGGCTGAGGGACAGGGATCTGATCCTGCCTGACGCCACCTTCGGCCTCCGGGATCTTCTGGAGAGCTATGCCGAACGACACCGGCTCAAGCTGAACATCGCGGCGGCGGTGAACGGCGTCTCGATCACCAAGGCGATGGTCGCCAGCGGGCTCGGATCGACGGTACTTTCTAAAAGCGCCGTCACCCACGAGATCGCCCGCGGCACCCTAGCTTCCCGCCCCCTCGCACCGGAACTGACCTGGAACCTCTGCCTCATCATGCGCGCGGACCGAGCCGCCAACCGGAGCTTTTCCGAGCTGCACCGGATCTTGGTACAGGTCGTCCAGACGCTGTCTGGAAGGGGCGTATGGTAAGAACGTCCGGCCAACAGTGCACAACCAACAAAGCCCCCCAGAAGACTGGAGGGCTTTGTTGGTTGCGGGGGCAGGATTTGAACCTGCGACCTTCAGGTTATGAGACACAGGGCATGCATTTTCGCAACTGATTATTTGTTGACAAGAAATCTCATTCGCCCGACTCTCTCTTTATATTCATCATGTTATTTGGTGAAACCTTCAGAAAAATGACGACATAGGGCGTCATGCCTTGCAAAAACAGACGCTGACAAGTTGTTGACAGACAAATGGCTGAGCTACTGACAGATCAAATCGTTCGGCGCGCAAGCGCTGGTTCCCGGGCACAAGCATTTTTCTGGGATGACCAGATCAAGGGTTTCGCGCTTCGGGTCACCAATCGAGGCACCAAGGCTTTCGTTCTCGACTACCGGATCAAGGGTCGGCAACGTCGCATTACCATCGGCAACTATCCGGACTGGACGGTCGCCGCCGCTCGCGATCGTGCGAAAACGATGAAACGCGAAGTCGATCTGGGTGGCGATCCCATGGGCGCGCGCCATGAAGATCGCCAGGCAGCGACGATGCAGGACCTCTGGGATCGGTACCGGGACGAACACCTCGTACATAAGACCGACCGAAGCCGGAAAGATGAGGCCGCGATGTGGGAGAGTTTGATCCTTCCGGCCCTCGGCCGAGAAAAAGTGCGGGATATGTCCACCGACCAGATCGAACAATTGCACTGGGATATTTCCGAGAAACGCGGAACCCCTGTTCGCGCCAACCGGGTTCTTGAGGTCGTACGGAAATCCATGAACCTAGCAATCCGGTGGGGATGGCGATCCGAGAACCCCGTCACAGGAATCAAGAAAAACCCCGAACAGAAGCGCGAGCGCTATCTGTCTTCTGATGAAATCGCGCGGCTGAATGCAGCGCTGGAGGAACACCCAGAGCAGGTGTCGGCCGACGCAATCCGCATACTTATGCTGACCGGCGCTCGCCGTGGCGAAGTACTAAATGCGACATGGGACATGTTCGACCTGGAAAAGGGCATCTGGACGATGCCCAGCGCTCACACCAAGCAGCGCCGCTCCCACCGCGTCCCGCTCGCTACATCTGCTGTGGAGTTGCTTCGCCGTCTCAGGGAGACGAGCAAGGGCCGCTATGTCTTTGCCGGCAAATCGCCCGATCATCCGCTGACAGACATCAAGCGCACATGGAAGTCGCTTTGCCAAAAGGCCGGTATCGAAAACGCACGGATCCACGATCTCAGACACTCGTTTGCTTCGATTCTCGTCAGCCAGGGCGCATCGCTTCCACTTATAGGTGCCATGCTGGGCCACACACAGGTCCAAACCACACAACGCTACGCGCATCTGTATGATGAACCTCTTCGAGGTGCAGCCGAGTTAGTAAGCAGAGCGATCAATGGCACGTCCGAAAAACCCGGCAGAGGAGAATGAACGTCAGGTTCGCGTTCGTGCTGTCGCAGACGATGAGCGATCTGGACGTTTCAAAACCGGTGATGTGTTTGAGATGCCGTTCGCGAAGGCGCTGCTACAAATGCAGCTGGGTAAAGTTGAGCCGGTAATCGAAATCTCCGACCGGCGTGCAACAGTACCCGAAGCGGGTTGCACATTAGAGGAAGCATATCGTGGCCATATGCGCTCTTACCCGGAGATCGCGGAGGCCATCGACACCACGGCCCGCACCGTTGGCGGTTTGAAGTTTGGTCTCCGTTACTGTCGTCACCTCCCCAAGTGGCCGAAGCTAAAGCCGCCGACATCCAAGGGGCCAAGTGAATGGGACTGGAGAGAGGCCGCGAGGAACGGGGAGTCCTATCCCAAGATGCGCCGACGGTTGGGACAAGCCATCCCATCACTAGAAGTGCAATTCGAAGACGCCATGCATGAATACCGGCTCCAGCATGCAAGGCATCGCTTTTTCAAGTTGCTAAGCGACGATGGGTTGAGAGCTGAAGGCATCCCCGAGGATAAACGTTACGAAGCAACGACTATCGCAATCCCGTCGCAGTGGTGGTCCTGGGACATCGCCGTCAATATCAAAAAGGGCGAGATCCATGAGATTTTGTCAGATGGCAAAGGCACCAAGCGAGCCTGGGTGGCAGTTCAAATATTTCCACCGATCAAGCGTAGGCAGACCGGCCGGAAACAAGGTGGGCGTCCATCCTCGAAGACCCTAATTATGAAGCAATTCGAACGTCGAAAATCGGAGGGGAAAGTACTTCCCACGCTGTCCGAGGAGGCGGAAGAACTGGAAAGCTGGCTTGCGAATCACCATCCAGATGAACCGCAAGCAACTGCCAAGACCATTGCTGCACACATTCGAGCGGCTTACAGGGCCTTCCAACCCGAAGAATCAAAAGCCTAAAACCCAGGTTTCGGGCGAGTTTATAGGGGCTTTTTCCGGCCTGTTTAAACTCGTCTCATCCAGCGCTGACGGCAGCGAAAGCTGCCAAAGCGATGGAGGACAACTATGGAAACCAAATCGGGCCCTCCCGTCTTTGACGGTTACATCTCCGAGGCGGAATATGCGGCCCAGAGGGGCGTCAGCATCCGGACCTGTCAGCGTGACCGCGCGATGCGCAAGGCACCGCCGCACGTCCTGATCGGCAAGGCTATCTATTACAGGGTCGAGGCGGTCCGCGACTGGCTCCTGCGACGGGAAACAGACTTCGATCAGCATCACTCCTCGCGCTCGCGCGGGAGGGCCCGATGAACCGCCAGGCGGTTCTGAAGCATGCTCTGCAATTCGCAGATCTCGATATGGCGGTGTTTCCGGTGAGCCGGCCTATTCGAACTGCCGGCGGTTGGCGGTGCGGTTGTGGGCGGCAGGACTGCTCGTCCCCCGGAAAACATCCCGACGGTCGACGGGCACCACAGGGTTTCAAAGACGCATCCAGGGATCTCCATCTTCTCCACGAATGGTTCCCGGGTTCGGACAGCCTGAACATCGGTATCGCGACAGGCGCTGTCAGCAGCATCTTCGTGCTCGATATTGACGAACGGCATGACGGGTTCACGACGCTGTCCGAGTTGGAGGAGCGTCATGGCGAATTGCCTCCGACCTGGAGGTTCCTCACCGGTGGAGGCGGCGAGCACATCCTCTTCAGGCATCCCGGAGGCAGAGTTCCGAACAGCGCTTCGGCCATTGGTCCAGGGATCGATGTCCGTGGCGACGGTGGCTACATAGTTGCGCCTCCGTCCCTGCATGTGAGCGGGCGCCTCTATACGATCTCGGTCGACCACCACCCGGACGACGTTCCCCTCTCCCCCGCTCCGGATTGGCTGATCAGTTTGGTTCGCCCGAGTGGTGCGTCCAAACGAGATACTCCCGCGCACGGAGACTGGCGTGACCTTATCAGGACCGGCATTCCAGAAGGCTCCCGGAACCAGACCTTCGCCCGGATCGCCGGATATCTGATCCGGAAGTCGGTGGACCCGCATCTCTGCCTCACTGTCCTGCTGGGGCTCAATACCCAGGCCTGCAAGCCACCGCTTCCAGAAGAAGAAGTTCTTGCTGTTCTCAAGAGCATTCTGAAACGCCATGCCGAGAAGCGCGTGCTGAGGCGCGGCAAGGACCGGGTGTCATGAGCAATCTGCATGACGAACTCGACCTTGCCTTGGCCGTGTCCTCGAACCCCTTGGACCATTTGCCACCGGCCTACTCGGACGAGGCCCTGACTCGCCGCTACACCGAGGCTTTCAAGGACAAGCAGCGCTGGGTCGAACTTTGGGGCAAGTGGATGATCTGGAGCGGTACGCACTGGCAAGAGGACGACACGCGCCTCGCGCTCCACCGTGCCCGTCAGATTGCGACGCAAGCAGCTGCAGAGTTCCTGGGGGAAGTCCCGAATTCAAAGAATGGCGCCGAGAAGATCGCCAGCTCAAAGACGATCTATGCCATCGAGCGCCTCGCACGATCTAGCCGGGAAATCGCGACGAGGACTGGGGACTGGGATGCAGATCTCTGGCTGTTCAACACTCCAGGCGGTACAGTCGACCTGCGTACAGGGGAAATACGCCCCCATGCGCCGGCAGACTTGATCACCAGAGTAGCGCGGTCGGCGCCGGACGGAGACTGTCCGAGGTGGATTGCGTTCCTTCAAGAAACCTTTGGCGATGATGAAGAGACCATCGGCTTCATCCAGAGGCTGCTGGGCTATGCGCTGACCGGCATCTGCCAGGAACACATGCTCGCGTTCTGCTACGGCACGGGCGGCAACGGCAAAGGCGTGCTGTTGAATACGGTTCAACGGATCTTCGGCAGCTACGCCGCCACCGCGGCGGTCGAAACCTTCACGAGCAGCACCTATGAGCGCCACTCTACGGACCTGGCCATGCTCCGCGGACGCCGGCTGGTCCTGGCGCAGGAGACGGAGGACGGCCAGCGATGGGCGGAGGCCAAGATCAAGCGCATTACCGGCGGCGATGAAATCACCGCTCGCTACATGCGCCAGGACAACTTCACCTATACGCCGCAGTTCACACTGATCATCGCCGGCAACCACAAGCCGTCACTCCGGAACGTGGATGAAGCGATCAAGCGGCGGCTGATCATGATCCCGTTCGAACGCACAGTTCCTGCCGACCGGCGCGATCCGAAACTCGCCGAAGCGCTCGAAGCCGAATGGCCCGGGATCCTCGCCTGGATGATCGAAGGATGCTCCGAGTGGCAGAGAGAGGGCTTGAAGCCATCCAAGGCGGCGCGTGCAGCAACCAACGACTATCTACTCGAGGAAGACGCTTTAGGTCGATTTCTCGAGGAGAGATGTCAGCCGATCGAGCTCTTCGACGGGGAAGAAACGCCGACCCGTACGATCTTTGGTGATTGGCAGGAATGGTGTGCGACGACCGGTGAGTACGCGGGAACAGAGAAGAGCTTCAGCCAAAAACTGGCTGATCGGGGCCACGAAAGGGCCAAGCACCCGAAAACCCGAGTATCAATTTTTAGGGGACTCCGGCTTAAGACAAACCAATCCGATTAGGCGCCGCGGAAATTTCGGGGGCTACGTCAACGTCCGCTCTTGGCCTTTAACGGTCTTTCGTCGTTCGCTGGCGCTTCGCCTGCCGGTCCCCTGCGAAGGCATCGAAGGCGCTTCTTGCATAATCCGTTCGCGCGCACGCGTGCGCGGGGTAGCTCCATGGAAAAACGCTTCGATCCCTTCGATACTAAATCGCGGGTCCTTCCGAGAGCTTTGGATCGATATGCGGGGCGGTAGCGCATTGGTCTTTCGGGAATGCCCCGAAAACTCAGGACCTTTTTGTTGTTATTGATTTTGTCTATTCGAACTCTCGGCACTCAATTCACCGCCAGACCACAGACACCGAATTCGCCAATAGCCAAAGGTGCACGCTAGAAAAACACGCGCACGTTTCTGCCAAACATGAACGGGGAAGCATCGGCGAAGCGGTCATCAGACGCCATCTGAAACCGCATTGTTTACCCTCGGAGGTTGGGCAGCGGCTCCGAGGTCTGTTCCTCGGTCATACTCGCCACCCACGACAAACACCTCCATATCGCCAGCACCCTGATCCACATATGCCGCGTCCCCCTCCCCGTCTCCGATGAAAAGGCCACGGCCCAAGCCAACATAAAGAACGTCATTTCTGGTACCGCTGTAAACGACACCCGCGCCCTCGGCATAATGGTCACCGCCGCCAGCCGACGGGACATCGGTACAGGTATCGCCAAAAAGCGCGTCATAACTTGCGCCGCCAATCACCGAGTCCGCATCAAAAGTGCCGTAAGGCGTGTCGGAGCCTTCGCTCCCCTTGAGCGGGTCGTTGCCGGTACCGCCATATACGGCGTCGTTGCCGGAGACCGTGACGCTCCCGGCAACGCCATAGACAACATAGCCTTGTGGCAGGCAGACAGAGTGGCGCGCCAACAAATTTCAGCAGCAGATGAAATATCCCCGCTTACTCAAAAAATGGGAAGTGACTCAGCTGTCAGAGCTAGTCATAGAGGTCGGGATAGCGTATCTGATGAATTGATGAACATCGACATGCGCTGCGTTTTTCGTTAAATCCGGAAGAGAGTTAATCTGCCTTGAACCGTAAGCGGTTGCCCCGCTCTTTTCGGGATTTTCGGTTGAGTAGAATTTTATGTCTGGTGCGCTAATCGGAAGCCGCGATCACGGTATTTTGCTTGCCAATAAAACCAAGATTAAACTATTGGCTGCAAATTTTGTTTCGATGTCAATTTGGGTTGGATAGATACGTGACAGTAAAATGGAAGTTTGCGATTGAGAAAGAGTCTGCTCAACAATTGGCTGACTTGGCAAAGATGCCACTCTATTCGCAAGAACGGTACCCTGCAATCCTCGCGCTTGCAGAAAAGGGTGTCACCTCGTATGCGCTGAAGTATGAAGCATTTAGAAATCTTCGTGGCCTTATCGAATTCGCGTTTGACGTAGAAGATGAGGAATTACGGAAGCATTATTTTTCATCAATATTTAAATTGATGCCCGAGTCACCGTCTTTGCCTACTACACTTTCCGACGAAATCAAGAAAGAGATCGTTGCGTTTGCAAAAAACACCATATTTGATCAGGACAAATCCAAAGGCTCAACAGTCCATTGGACGAGAAAGAAGGAAATTTCCGAATATATAATACGACACTTTCAAAATCCTAATCATTTAATCTACTATGCTCAATCCAATGCGTCTGGATTTGACCACAGATCCATTTCCGATGAGGACGCAAAGAAAAATATCGATTTCAAAGTACGGTTTTTTTCTTCCGATTTTCAAATACAACCAGAACTACATGAAATAATATCTGATACAGAATTCTGCCTTCCTTTCGGTCAAAAATTTTGGAAAGGCCGAAAATACAGCACAACATCGTTTTGGCATGGACATTTTTACTTTAGCATCCTCAAAGGGCTTCAAAAAGCATCCGAATCTCCAAACAACTTAAGTATTGTTGAATTTGGCGGTGGATACGGCAATCTAGCCCGAATTCTACTTGGGGCTGGAATAGCAAATTCCTATGTAATTGTAGATCTCCCAGAGTCATTGATTTTTTCCTATACTTTTTTACGTTTGAATTTTCCAGAGCTTAAAGTTTCCATGCTTTCTGATGCAAGCAACATTGATAATGAAGAATACGATATCCTGCTAGTACCGTTCGAGTTCCGGAGCGTCATTCTCTCTAGAAGCGTAGATATCGTCATAAATACCGGCAGCCTTCAGGAAATGCCGCGCAGTACAGCTGAAGAAATAATGCGATTCATCGAACAAGATATTTCATGCAGATACTTCTTCAGCGTGAACTACGCGTTCAACGCGGCCGGAAGCCGCAAAGAGCTCATTCAGTATGAGCCGAGAGAATTTAATTTCCTGGCGCCGACTCTTGATACTGGGTGGGATGTTGTGGATTTTCAGATCAATCCTAGAGATATTCTAGTTGATAGCTCAAGAAACTGGCTGAAAATTTTTGTTAAGAGGAACCTTGATGAGACGCGTGCGCTCCCAGAAGTCCCATCTTCGGATTGGACGGAGGAAAAAGAAGCGCAAGAGTGGTTCGGGTCTGTCTGGGGGCGGCTCTGGAGGCGCCCGGATAGCGAACTGATAGACCAATATTTGGATTGCATTGGGAAATTGATGCAGGGGAATTATTATATTCCGTTCGTAATTCATAATACGAGTGCTCCACCAGAATTAGACGATATTGGCGAAGTGAGATATTGGAGGGAAGTAAAGAAAGAGCTGATGACACGTAGTGCGTAGTTCTAGCAGCTACATAATTGATTAAGACGGACTGACTTTTTTAGGCGGCTGAATACCCAAACCAGCGAGGCAGCGCCTTAAGGCAGGGCTGATTGTCATATTTGGCTAGACAATCATTTCCGGAACCGGTTAGGCCGCCACGCCAAGATCCGTCTCATCCGTCTCTTCTAACACGACCGCGATATCCAGAACCGGCTCGGTTTCTTCCTCGGAAAGCTTTGCCTCTGTGTCGAAGGCCGACATTGCATCGACCATCTGACCGGCGAGACTTGCGGCTTCGGAGGCATCCGCAACGTCTTCCGTTCCACTCTGACCAGAAAGCTCTTCATCCACCTCTGTGGCGTCGTTTTCATCGATGTCCACTTCGCTCGTTTCCGCCTCTAGAGTTTCCGAACCGTCTCCGAGGACGCCCACATCTTCGCCGGCATTCTCGTCGCTTTTGGACTCGGCCACCTCGCCGCCGATTTCCGTGCTTTCACCGGCATCGGATTCCGGTGCCCCGCCCGCGTCGTCACCGTTTTCGAACGCGAAACGTATGTCCGCGGCAATCCCGCTATCACCGACATCATTGAGATAGGTTCCGACCGTCTCTATTGTGTTCCCTTCGATATCTTCTCCCACGATCTCGGTTTCCAGAGAGATCTCGATCACGCCCGCGTCCTCGATCGATTGTAGCTCGCCCGCCTCGCTCTGACCGTTCTCGTTGAGGTCCCGCCAGAGAAGAAGGCCCGCATAATCGGAATCGGCTTCGTTGATCGCGCCATCGCCATTCTCGTCGAGGGTGGCGAGAGCCGTGAAACCGGTCGAGGCCTCGTCCGGCGCAAAGGCCTCGGAGAACAGTTCGGAGAGATCGTTGATGATACCGTCACCGTTCCGGTCGAGGGCGAGCAACGCATCGTCGCCTGAAATCCACCCGGTCCGCTCCGCGATTCCGTCGAGGTCCATATCGAAATATGCCGAACTCTCCGCGAGCGAGATCAACTCGACTCCGTCGCCGTCCAGATCCAGCACCAGCGGATCGACCTGGTTCACCGCGGTCACCAGATCCGCATAGCCGTATGTGACATCGGTAAACTCGATGCTCTCCACATCGCTCGAGATCGAGACGGAGTCGCCGTCGCCGAAATCGATCGTCACCGACGTGCTGTCGCCGCTCTTGCTGACGGCCGCGGCAAAAGCGTGACTGACCTTGATCACGTCATCGCCTGCCCCGCCGAAGAGCGTGTCGGCTCCATTGCCAGCATGCAGGACATCGTTACCGGTACCGCCGGACACGATGTCCGATCCCGCATCGCCGTAGAGCGTGTCGTCGCCCTGATCGCCATAGAGCGTATCGTTGCCGGCACCGCCATAGACAATATCGTTGCCGTCAGAGGTCAAACCGGCCTGGCCGCCATAGACAACGTCGTCGCCGGCATCGCCGTAGACCGTATCGTCATACGTATCGCCATAGACGATATCCGCGCCGTCGCCGCCGTGAACCGCGTCGTTACCGTGCGAGCCGTGCAGCGTGTCCGAACCCTCGCCGCCATAGACGACATCGTCATCCCAGGACGCATCAACGGCATCGTTGCCCGTGCCGCCATAGATCGTGTCGTCGCCGTAACCGCCATTGACACTGTCATTGCCCGCTCCGGACGCAATCGCCTCCGTATCCGTACCGCCCGTAACGGTGTCATCGCCCGCCGTGCCCGTAACCACGACTGTCCCGTCCTCGAGACGCACTTCCTCCACCTCATGGAAACGCGTCAGGTCAGACCCGTCAGACGTCACCACAGTGTCGATGCCGTCGCCCCCGTAAACCACGTCAAGGCCGTCGTCGTAAATGATGTCATTGCCGGTACCGCCGTAAACGACATCCGCACCATCGCCGCCATAAAGCGTATCGTCGGCCGCTTCGCCATAAAGCGTGTCGTTACCCGTACCGCCATAGAGCACGTCGCTGCTATCGGATACCACGCCCTGGCCGCCATGGACCTCGTCGTCACCGGAGCCGCCATAGACCGTGTCCGAGCCCTGGTCGCCATAGACGATGTCCGAACCCTCCTCGCCGTGAACAACGTCGTTGCCGACAGAGCCGTGCAGCGTGTCCGAACCCTCACCGCCGTAAACCGTGTCCTGATCGTAGGACGCGTCGACATAGTCCGCGCCGGACCCGCTATAGATCGTGTCGTTGCCGGAACCGCCATTCACGCTGTCGTTGCCGGCTCCGGTCGCAATCACCTCCGATGCCCCATCACCAACAAGACTGTCACCGCCCGCCGTGCCCGTAACCACGACCGTCCCGTCCTCAAGCTGGACCTCTGTGACATTGTAAAAACGCGAGATGTCCGACACGTCGGACGTCACCACAGTGTTGGAACCGGAACCGCCGTAAACAACATCCAGACCATCGTCATAGATGATGTCGTTACCGGTGCCCCCATAGACCGTGTCCGAGCCCGCGCCGCCATAAAGCGTGTCGTCGCCGGCATCGCCGTAGACCATGTCCTCGCCGGCATCGCCATAGACCGTGTCGTTGCCGTCATTGCCCGCGACCGTATCGTTGCCGTCACCGCCCTCGGCATAGTCATCGCCGGCGCCGCCGGACACCAGATCGTTGCCAACTCCACCATAAAGCGTGTCGTCGCCAGCGCCGCCATCCAGCGTGTCATCCTCAGCGCTGCCGCTCAGCGTGTCAGAACCCGCACTGCCAACGAGAGAGTCGTCGCCCGACGATAGCAGCACCGTCCCGTCCTCGAGACGCACTTCCTCCACCTCATGGAAACGCGTCAGGTCAGACCCGTCAGACGTCACCACAGTGTCGATGCCGTCGCCCCCGTAAACCACGTCAAGGCCGTCGTCGTAAATGATGTCATTGCCGGTACCGCCGTAAACGACATCCGCACCATCGCCGCCATAAAGCGTATCGTCGGCCGCTTCGCCATAAAGCGTGTCGTTACCCGTACCGCCATAGAGCACGTCGCTGCTATCGGATACCACGCCCTGGCCGCCATGGACCTCGTCGTCACCGGAGCCGCCATAGACCGTGTCCGAGCCCTGGTCGCCATAGACGATGTCCGAACCCTCCTCGCCGTGAACAACGTCGTTGCCGACAGAGCCGTGCAGCGTGTCCGAACCCTCACCGCCGTAAACCGTGTCCTGATCGTAGGACGCGTCGACATAGTCCGCGCCGGACCCGCTATAGATCGTGTCGTTGCCGGAACCGCCATTCACGCTGTCGTTGCCGGCTCCGGTCGCAATCACCTCCGATGCCCCATCACCAACAAGACTGTCACCGCCCGCCGTGCCCGTAACCACGACCGTCCCGTCCTCAAGCTGGACCTCTGTGACATTGTAAAAACGCGAGATGTCCGACACGTCGGACGTCACCACAGTGTTGGAACCGGAACCGCCGTAAACAACATCCAGACCATCGTCATAGATGATGTCGTTACCGGTGCCCCCATAGACCGTGTCCGAGCCCGCGCCGCCATAAAGCGTGTCGTCGCCGGCATCGCCGTAGACCATGTCCTCGCCGGCATCGCCATAGACCGTGTCGTTGCCGTCATTGCCCGCGACCGTATCGTTGCCGTCACCGCCCTCGGCATAGTCATCGCCGGCGCCGCCGGACACCAGATCGTTGCCAACTCCACCATAAAGCGTGTCGTCGCCAGCGCCGCCATCCAGCGTGTCATCCTCAGCGCTGCCGCTCAGCGTGTCAGAACCCGCACTGCCAACGAGAGAGTCGTCGCCCGACGATAGCAGCACCGTCCCGTCCTCGAGACGCACTTCCTCCACCTCATGGAAACGCGTCAGGTCAGACCCGTCAGACGTCACCACAGTGTCGATGCCGTCGCCCCCGTAAACCACGTCAAGGCCGTCGTCGTAAATGATGTCATTGCCGGTACCGCCGTAAACGACATCCGCACCATCGCCGCCATAAAGCGTATCGTCGGCCGCTTCGCCATAAAGCGTGTCGTTACCCGTACCGCCATAGAGCACGTCGCTGCTATCGGATACCACGCCCTGGCCGCCATGGACCTCGTCGTCACCGGAGCCGCCATAGACCGTGTCCGAGCCCTGGTCGCCATAGACGATGTCCGAACCCTCCTCGCCGTGAACAACGTCGTTGCCGACAGAGCCGTGCAGCGTGTCCGAACCCTCACCGCCGTAAACCGTGTCCTGATCGTAGGACGCGTCGACATAGTCCGCGCCGGACCCGCTATAGATCGTGTCGTTGCCGGAACCGCCATTCACGCTGTCGTTGCCGGCTCCGGTCGCAATCACCTCCGATGCCCCATCACCAACAAGACTGTCACCGCCCGCCGTGCCCGTAACCACGACCGTCCCGTCCTCAAGCTGGACCTCTGTGACATTGTAAAAACGCGAGATGTCCGACACGTCGGACGTCACCACAGTGTTGGAACCGGAACCGCCGTAAACAACATCCAGACCATCGTCATAGATGATGTCGTTACCGGTGCCCCCATAGACCGTGTCCGAGCCCGCGCCGCCATAAAGCGTGTCGTCGCCGGCATCGCCGTAGACCATGTCCTCGCCGGCATCGCCATAGACCGTGTCGTTGCCGTCATTGCCCGCGACCGTATCGTTGCCGTCACCGCCCTCGGCATAGTCATCGCCGGCGCCGCCGGACACCAGATCGTTGCCAACTCCACCATAAAGCGTGTCGTCGCCAGCGCCGCCATCCAGCGTGTCATCCTCAGCGCTGCCGCTCAGCGTGTCAGAACCCGCACTGCCAACGAGAGAGTCGTCGCCCGACGATAGCAGCACCGTCCCGTCCTCGAGACGCACTTCCTCCACCTCATGGAAACGCGTCAGGTCAGACCCGTCAGACGTCACCACAGTGTCGATGCCGTCGCCCCCGTAAACCACGTCAAGGCCGTCGTCGTAAATGATGTCATTGCCGGTACCGCCGTAAACGACATCCGCACCATCGCCGCCATAAAGCGTATCGTCGGCCGCTTCGCCATAAAGCGTGTCGTTACCCGTACCGCCATAGAGCACGTCGCTGCTATCGGATACCACGCCCTGGCCGCCATGGACCTCGTCGTCACCGGAGCCGCCATAGACCGTGTCCGAGCCCTGGTCGCCATAGACGATGTCCGAACCCTCCTCGCCGTGAACAACGTCGTTGCCGACAGAGCCGTGCAGCGTGTCCGAACCCTCACCGCCGTAAACCGTGTCCTGATCGTAGGACGCGTCGACATAGTCCGCGCCGGACCCGCTATAGATCGTGTCGTTGCCGGAACCGCCATTCACGCTGTCGTTGCCGGCTCCGGTCGCAATCACCTCCGATGCCCCATCACCAACAAGACTGTCACCGCCCGCCGTGCCCGTAACCACGACCGTCCCGTCCTCAAGCTGGACCTCTGTGACATTGTAAAAACGCGAGATGTCCGACACGTCGGACGTCACCACAGTGTTGGAACCGGAACCGCCGTAAACAACATCCAGACCATCGTCATAGATGATGTCGTTACCGGTGCCCCCATAGACCGTGTCCGAGCCCGCGCCGCCATAAAGCGTGTCGTCGCCGGCATCGCCGTAGACCATGTCCTCGCCGGCATCGCCATAGACCGTGTCGTTGCCGTCATTGCCCGCGACCGTATCGTTGCCGTCACCGCCCTCGGCATAGTCATCGCCGGCGCCGCCGGACACCAGATCGTTGCCAACTCCACCATAAAGCGTGTCGTCGCCAGCGCCGCCATCCAGCGTGTCATCCTCAGCGCTGCCGCTCAGCGTGTCAGAACCCGCACTGCCAACGAGAGAGTCGTCGCCCGACGATAGCAGCACCGTCCCGTCCTCGAGACGCACTTCCTCCACCTCATGGAAACGCGTCAGGTCAGACCCGTCAGACGTCACCACAGTGTCGATGCCGTCGCCCCCGTAAACCACGTCAAGGCCGTCGTCGTAAATGATGTCATTGCCGGTACCGCCGTAAACGACATCCGCACCATCGCCGCCATAAAGCGTATCGTCGGCCGCTTCGCCATAAAGCGTGTCGTTACCCGTACCGCCATAGAGCACGTCGCTGCTATCGGATACCACGCCCTGGCCGCCATGGACCTCGTCGTCACCGGAGCCGCCATAGACCGTGTCCGAGCCCTGGTCGCCATAGACGATGTCCGAACCCTCCTCGCCGTGAACAACGTCGTTGCCGACAGAGCCGTGCAGCGTGTCCGAACCCTCACCGCCGTAAACCGTGTCCTGATCGTAGGACGCGTCGACATAGTCCGCGCCGGACCCGCTATAGATCGTGTCGTTGCCGGAACCGCCATTCACGCTGTCGTTGCCGGCTCCGGTCGCAATCACCTCCGATGCCCCATCACCAACAAGACTGTCACCGCCCGCCGTGCCCGTAACCACGACCGTCCCGTCCTCAAGCTGGACCTCTGTGACATTGTAAAAACGCGAGATGTCCGACACGTCGGACGTCACCACAGTGTTGGAACCGGAACCGCCGTAAACAACATCCAGACCATCGTCATAGATGATGTCGTTACCGGTGCCCCCATAGACCGTGTCCGAGCCCGCGCCGCCATAAAGCGTGTCGTCGCCGGCATCGCCGTAGACCATGTCCTCGCCGGCATCGCCATAGACCGTGTCGTTGCCAACTCCACCATAGAGCGTGTCGTCGCCAGCTCCGCCATCCAGCGTGTCATCACCAGCACTGCCGCTCAGAAGAACCGCGCCGTTGGTCCCGACATGCACGACAGTGCCGTTCTCAAGGCGCAGTTCCTCGACATCGAGGAAACGCGACAGATCGGAATAGTCGGTCGTGAAGACGACGTCCCAGCCGTCGCCGCCATAGACCTGATCCTGGCCGTCGTCATAAAGGAAGTCGTTCCCGGTACCGCCATAGAGCGTGTCTACGCCTGCGCCGCCGCGGACGGAATCCTCGCCGTCGCCACCCGAGACAACATCGTTGCCCTCGCCGCCATCGACGAAATCGTTCCCGGAACCGCCGTCGATCTGATCGTCCCCGGCCTCACCGGAGATATCGTCGTTACCGGCGCCGCCAACGGCCCGGTCGGCCCCGTCGCCGCCGAGGATCACGTCCGCGCCGTCGCCGCCATAAAGCGTGTCGTTGCCGGACTCCCCGATCAGCGTGTCCTCGCCGTCGCCACCGGAAGCAACATCGTCGCCTTCCGCACCGGCCAGGCTGTCATCGCCGCCGGCACCATAGAGTGTGTCGTTACCGTCGCCGGCGAGCAGGGTGTCTCCGCCTTCGGCACTGAAAAGAATCCGCGTGCCATCGTCGAGATGGATTTCCTCTATGTCGTGGAACCGGGACAGGTCGGATGCAACAGACGCAAGAACCGTATCCTTGCCGCTGCCGCCGTAAACCACATCTAGCCCATCGTCCAGGATGACATCGTCTCCGGAGCCGCCATAGACCGTGTCCGCACCCGCTCCGGCGTCGATCGTGTCGCTGCCAGCACCGGCGCTGACCACATCGTTCCCCGACGTTCCGGAGACAGAGTCCGCCCCCGACGAACCGAGCAGAATACGGCTGCCGTCAGTCGTCCGGATTTCTTCGATATCGACGAGGCGCTCGAATTCGAGCTCGGTATCCGTATAGACCACGTCATAGCCAGCGCCGCCATCGACCACGTGATCAAAACTGTCCGCATAGAGCGTATCGTCGCCGTCGCCGCCGCTCAGCGTGTCGGCACCTTCACCGCCAGAGAGAACATCGGCACCGGCTCCGCCATAGAGCGCGTTGGCAGCGCCGTTCCCGATCAGCGTATCGGCATAGGCTGAACCGATCACACCCTCGATCCCGGACAGCGTGTCCCCATCCGCGTCTCCGCCGGAACCCAACCCCGTCGAGAGATCGACCAACACGCCTTCCGAGGAGTTCTCGTAAGTGACCACGTCGTCTCCCGAGAACCAAACCGGAAGCGCCGGCTCCAAGACACCCGACTCCACCTGGAAGTCACGAACCTCGAACAGAACCTCCCCGCTGCCCGCACGCGGCCAAGACTCCGTCGAGGGATCCCACGCAACAAGATTCATTGTCGGATTGCTGATGCTGACCGGTGCCGTTACCCAAACCTGCTGCCACCCGTCGCCAAGATCCTTGATCCCGGACGTGACACCGCTCACACCCAGATCGTTCATGCTGCCGTCCGACAGATCGAACGTCACATCTCTCGGGTCGCCGTCGCTCAGGTTCAGGATCAAGGTCGAACGCGAATCCGCGCGCACGACCACCGACACAGTGACATCCTCGCCAGTGTCGAGACCACTCAGTCCATGAGACAGATAATAATACTCACTCGTCGTACCGTCCTGGACGGCATACACGCCATCGTCGGATCCGGTCACCAAAAGGCCGCTTGCCGACCAGCCCGTAAGATCGCCCCCGCCGGCCGTCAGATCCCCGTAATCGTCACCGCCTCCATGAAGCGCGTCCGAACCCGCTCCACCGTCAAGAGTATCATCGCCCAATCCACCCAGAAGCGTGTCAGATCCATCACCACCGGAGAGAACATCGTCACCGGCTCCGCCGGACATCAAATCCGAACCAGCGCCTCCAACAAGCGTGTCCGAACCAGATCCGCCCACCTGGACGCGCGTCCCATCCTCAAGCTGGATAACCTCCACTTCGTGGAAACGCGACAGGTCCGACACGTCGGACGTCACAACAGTGTCGACACCGGAACCGCCGTAAACAACGTCAAGACCGTCGTCATGAAGAACGTCGTTCCCCGTGCCGCCATAAAGCGTGTCCGAACCCGCACCGCCATAGACCACGTCGTCACCGGCATCGCCCCAGACCGTGTCCTCGCCGTCGCCGCCATGGACCGTGTCGTTACCGTCATTGCCCGAAACCGTGTCGTTACCAGCCCCTCCCGAGAGCAAGTCGCCGCCGTCGCCTCCATCCACGGCGTCATTCCCAGCGCCGCCCGAGACAGTATCGCCGCCGCCGCCGCCGCTCAGCGAGTCGGAACCGTCGCCGCCGGACAGCACATCGTCGCCCAAACCGCCCTGCAGATAATCGTCGCCGCCGTCGCCCTGAACGACGTCATCGCCGTCGCCGCCACTCAGCGTGTCAGTACCTTCACCGCCAGAGAGAACATCACTCCCCGCGCCGCCGGACACAACATCATTCCCGGTGCCGCCAAGGAGCGTATCGTCGCCGTCGCCGCCGCTCAGCGTGTCGGCACCATCGCCGCCCGACAACACGTCGGCTCCGGCTCCGCCATAGAGCGCGTTGGCAGCGCCGTTCCCGATCAGCGTATCGGCATAGGCTGAACCGATCACACCCTCGATCCCGGACAGCGTGTCCCCATCCGCGTCTCCGCCGGAACCCAACCCCGTCGAGAGATCGACCAACACGCCTTCCGAGGAGTTCTCGTAAGTGACCACGTCGTCTCCCGAGAACCAAACCGGAAGCGCCGGCTCCAAGACACCCGACTCCACCTGGAAGTCACGAACCTCGAACAGGGCCTCACCGGTACCACCGCGAGGCCAAGGCTCCGTCGAGGGATCATACGCTACGAGATAGATTGCGGGATCGCTGTTGCTCGGATAAGCCCGCATCCAGACTTGGAACCAACCATCGCCAAGATCGTTGATACCGAACCCCGACGGGCTCGTGTTCAAAGATCCGGAAACGCCAGTGGACAAGTCGAATGTCGCCGTCTGACTGAGGTCGTCTTCAAGGCTGAGCGCAAGTGTCGTGCGCGACAATGAACGGACTGCAAGTGAGATCGTTAGCTCTTCACTGGTGGAGACTCCACTCAAACCGTAATGGGTCTGGTAGTAAGCGGTCCTCGTATCATCGGAAACCGTATACACGCCATCGTCGGATCCGCTCACCAAAAGGCCGCTTGCCGACCAGCCCGTAAGATCGCCCCCGCCGGCCGTCAGATCCCCGTAATCATCACCGCCTCCATGAAGCGCGTCCGAACCCGCCCCTCCATCGAGAGTATCATCGCCCAATCCACCCAGAAGCGTGTCAGATCCATCCCCGCCGGAGAGAACGTCGTCACCGGAACCGCCGGATATCAAATCCGAACCAGCGCCTCCAACAAGCGTGTCCGAACCAGATCCGCCCGACAACATGTCATCGCCAGCGCCTCCAATATGCACCAAAGTTCCGTCCTCAAGGCGCAGCTCCTCAACATCGTGGAAACGCGAAATGTCGGAATAATCCGTTGTAAAGACGACGTCCCAGCCGTCACCGCCATAAACTTGATCCTGACCATCGTCATAGAGGAAATCGTTCCCAGCACCGCCATAGAGCGTGTCTACGCCTGCGCCGCCGCGGACGGAATCCTCGCCGTCACCACCCGAGACAACATCGTTGCCTTCGCCGCCATCGACGAAATCGTTACCTATGCCGCCGTCGATCTGATCGTCCCCGGCCTCACCGGAGATATCGTCGTTACCGGCGCCGCCAACGGCCCGGTCGGCCCCGTCGCCGCCATGGACCACATCATCGCCGTCGCCACCGTCCAGGAGGTCGGCTCCGCCACCGCCCCCCAATGTGTCATTGCCGGCTCCGCCAATGAGAGAGTCGACATTCGAGCCACCGACTAAGCTGTCAGACAATCCCGTGCCGAAGGTCACAATACTGCCATCGTCGACCCGGATTTCCTCCACGTCATGGAAGCGGTCGAGATCCGAGGCATCCGACGTGTAGACAGTGTCCGAACCGTCACCGCCATAGACCACGTCCAGACCGTCGTCGTGGATCACGTCATTGCCGATACCGCCATAGACCGTGTCGGTGCCACTGCCTCCCGACACCGTGTCGTCTCCGGCGCCAGCATCCAAAATGTCGTCACCCCCCAGACCCAGAACCAGATCCGCATCGGACGTCGCCGTCAGGTCATCGGATGTGTCCGTTCCCGCGACGACAAGCGCTCCGTCCTGGAGCCGGATTTCCTCCACGTCATGGAAACGCCCCAGATCCGTGGCATCGCTCGTATAGACGGTGTCCAAACCGTCGCCGCCATAAATCGTATCGGTACCGTCGTCATGGATCACGTCATTGCCGGAACCTGCCGAGACGATGTCAGCACCTGCACCACCATCAAGACTGTCATCGCCGTCGCCACCGTCCAGGAGATCGGCTCCGCCACCGCCCCCCAATGTGTCATTGCCGGCTCCGCCAATGAGAGAGTCGACATTCGAGCCACCGACTAAGCTGTCAGACAATCCCGTGCCGAAGGTCACAATACTGCCATCGTCGACCCGGATTTCCTCCACGTCATGGAAGCGGTCGAGATCCGAGGCATCCGACGTGTAGACAGTGTCCGAACCGTCACCGCCATAGACCACGTCCAGACCGTCGTCGTGGATCACGTCATTGCCGATACCGCCATAGACCGTGTCGGTGCCACTGCCTCCCGACACCGTGTCGTCTCCGGCGCCAGCATCCAAAATGTCGTCACCCCCCAGACCCAGAACCAGATCCGCATCGGACGTCGCCGTCAGGTCATCGGATGTGTCCGTTCCCGCGACGACAAGCGCTCCGTCCTGGAGCCGGATTTCCTCCACGTCATGGAAACGCCCCAGATCCGTGGCATCGCCCGTATAGACGGTGTCCAAACCGTCGCCGCCATAAATCGTATCGGTACCGTCGTCATGGATCACGTCATTGCCGGAACCTGCCGAGACGATGTCAGCACCTGCACCACCATCAAGACTGTCATCGCCGTCGCCACCGTCCAGGAGGTCGGCTCCGCCACCGCCCCCCAATGTGTCATTGCCGGCTCCGCCGGAAATCGTCTCGTCTGAATTACTTCCGATAACTTCATCACCGGCGGCCGAGGCCGTCACGATCTCGACATCCGAGATAACGTCACCCTCCGCGGCGCCACCGGTCCCGGAACCGTTTTCGAGGTCTACCGTGACCGAAGATGACGACTGGGAGTAATCGACGGCGTCCGTACCGTCCCCGCCGAGGATCGTGTCCGCTCCGGAACCGGCCTGCACGGTGTCGTTGCCGCCGCCACCGACAATGCTGTCATTTCCGTCGCCGTCACTCAGGAGATCGTCGCCCGCCCCGGCGAGTAGCGTGTTCTCACCGGCACTGCCAAAGAGCGTGTCGTCTCCGCTGCCGCCCACAACGCCTTCGAAACCGTCGATGCTGTCACCGTCCGCATCCCCGCCGCTGGCCGTATTCGCGCCGAGATCGACGGAAACGCCGATCGTGTCATTCTCGTAGGAAACGAAGTCGTCCCCGGCACCGCCGATAAGCGTGTCCGCACCGCCGTTCCCTTCGAGGAAATCGTCATCATTGCCGCCATCGAGACTGTCGTCGCCCTCGTTTCCGATCAGGCGGTCGCCGCCCGCCAGACCGAAGAGCGTGTCGTTACCGCCGGCGCCGGACATGAAATTGGCTCCGGCATCGCCGGAAAGCAGATCGTCGCTTTCCGTGCCGGTGACCGCCTCGCCCAGCATGTCATCGATCGTTATTTCCGCCGAAGCGCCTTCGATGATCCCCAGAACGGCATTTGTGAGCGCGACGGTGAGCATCACCGACTGTCCGTCGATCCGCCCGTTGTCCCTCAGATTGACGGAGACAGTCTTTGCCTTCTCGCCTTTCGCGAAACTGAGCGTCGTGTCCGTCGGGACATCGTAGTCAGTGCCCGCAACGGCGGTGTTCGAACCGTCCGAGAAATCGAGATCGACCGACGCTTCGCGGCTCGCATCGCCCTCGCGGCGGATTATGAAGAACGCCTGCCCATCGTCTTCGGAGACGGTGTCGGAAACGGCTTCGATGGTGAAGCGCCCGAAACCGAAATCCTCCGTCGTGAGCGCGCGCCCGACACCGGAGACGGTCTGAAGCGCACCGCCGACATCGAACACGGCATCGTCATCGAACAGGGTCTGGTTGGCGACGATATCCAGAACGGCGTCGGTTTCGGCGGTCGCATCCGCCATATCGAGGGCGAGACGGTCGCCGGCATCGGCATCGAAATCCGTGATTTCGGTACTGCCGGAACCATCCGCCGCAAGTAGGAACAGGTCCGCACCGAGCCCGCCCGTAGCGAGGTCGCTGCCGGTCCCGCCGGCAAGCGTGTCGTCCCCTTCGCCGCCGTCGAGCGTGTCGTTGCCCGCGGCGCCGGAAATCAGATCCGCGCCGGCCTCGCCGGAGATTTCATTCGCGCCGCCGTCACCGGCAAGCGTGTCGTCGCCGCTGCCGCCGATCAGATTCTCGATGCCCGAAAGTACGTCCCCGTCGGCCTCGCCGGCAGTTCCGGCACCGGCCGCGAGATCCACCGAAACGGCGGAGTCCGCCTGCCGGTAGTCCGCGGCATCGACACCGTCGCCGCCTTCCAGCGTGTCGGCGCCCGCGCCGCCATCGAGCGTGTCGTCGCCGGAGCCGCCGATCAGGCTGTCCGCGCCCGCGCCGCCAGAGAGCTCGTCATTGCCGGCTGCGCCGTCGAGCACGTTGTCGGCGTCGGAACCGATCAGTGTGTCGTCATTCGCCGATCCGTCGACATTCTCGACATTCGAATAGCTGTCCTCGTCGGCATCGCCGTAAGTGCCGGTGCCGCTCGCGAGATCGACCTCCACCGCTTCCTCGGAAGCCGAATAATCGACGAGATCCGTGCCCTCGCCGCCGTCGATGGTATCGCCGCCGCCGCTGCCGACCACGGTATCGTCGCCGGAACCGCCGGAAATCAGGTCCGCGCGCGCGCCGCCGTCGAGCAGGTCCGCGCCCTCGCCGCCGTCGAGCGTGTCGCGTCCCTCACCGCCGAGCACCGTATCGGCCCCGTCACCGCCTTCGAGCGCGTCGTCGCCCTCGCCGCCGTCGATGATGTCCGAACCCGCGCCGCCATCGACGCTGTCCGCGCCGCTCGCGGCCAGCATCACGTCGGCACCGCCGCCGCCGACGAGCGTCTCGTCCCCGCTCGAGCCGTAGAGGCTGTCGTCGCCGTCCGCGCCCTGAAGCTGCGTAAAGTACTCGCCCGCATGCAGCTGCGAATTCTTTCCGGTCGCCGCGGTGACCGTATCGCCGTCGGCCGTGCCGGCGTAGTCGATCAGATCCATATCACCCGAAAGCATTAACTTCAGGTGCTCCGCGAAGATTTGGGTTGTCTTGCCGTCCGCCGCGTAGACGTTCGCCATGTTCGTCACATAGCCTTGCGACAGATTTCTGTATGTCGTCTTACTGAAGTCGCCTTCCGGCGCCGTCTTTCCGGCATTGTAATCGTCGATGAAGACGATGTGCTCGACCTCGTAATTCTGCAGGATCGTCGTGCCGCGGCCGAGCGTGCTGGCGACCACGAGATGGCCGTCGCCGTTCTTGTAGATGTCGTAATCGCCGCGGGAGCCTTCGAACTGGACGATGTCGTAATCGTCCACGCCGCCGGTGTCCTGGATGACGTCGACACCGAGATCGACGCCGCCGCCGGTCACGAAGATCAGGTCGCTGCCCGCACCGCCGTCGACCGTGTCGTCGCCGAGACCGCCCGCCAAGGTATCGTCGCCGGCATCGCCGGAAACCCGGTCGTCCCCGGCGCCGCCGAAGACGGTATCCCGGCCGTCGCCGCCGCGGACCGTGTCTGCGTCCGCATTGCCGTAGACCATGTCGTCGCCGGCACCGCCCGAGACGAAGTCGGCGCCGTCATTGCCCTGCAGGATGTCGTTGCCCGCGCCGCCATCGACATGGTCGGAGTTCTGGCCGCCGAAGATGGAATCCTGACCATCCTCGCCATGCAGCGAGTCGTTGCCGAGATTACCGTAGATGCGGTCGTCGCCGGCACCGCCGCCCGCCCAGTCGTCGCCGCCCTCGCCATGAATCAGGTCCTGCCCGTTGCCGCCGAGCAGCGTATCGCTCGTATTGTCCTCCCAGGTCCCGGTGCCGAGCAGCGTGTCGTCGCCGTCGCCGCCGTCCATGTAGTCCCGGCCCTGATTGCCGAGCAGGAAATCGTGACCCGCTCCGCCATAGAGCTGGTCGTCATGCTGGCCGCCATAGAGCGTGTCGTTCCCGCCGACGCCGTAGATCGTGTCGTTGCCCTGGTTGCCGTAGATCAGGTCGGCGCCGCTGCCCGCGGTATAGTTCTGATTTCCCGACCCCAGAAGGGTTCCGCTGCCGCTCGCGTGCGGGACGCCGCCGCTCGGCATAGAGGGGAAGGCGCTGAGTTCGTAGGGATCGAAGCTCGGCAGCGACCCGTTGACGATAGCCCCGCCGAGATCGTTGCCCGCCAGGTCGACGAAGCGGATCTCCTCGATCGTATTGCCGATCAGTTGCAACTCGCCGCCGGCGTCGGTGAAGATCGTCAGGACGGAATCGTCCTGATAGAGCGTCACGTCGTTGCGGTCGAAGCCGACCAGTTCCAGCACGTCGGTGCCGCCGTTCACGCCGGAATCGTAGATGACCAGCGCCGCCTCGTCGCCGACCGCGAAATCGGCCGTGAAGCGGTAGACATCGCCGTCGTCGCCGCCGTCGAGGAAGGAGAAGCCCTTGCCGCCGACCAGGGTGTCCGCCCCCTGCTGGCCAAGCACGACATCCTCCTGCTGCCCGCCATAGAGTTCGTCGTTGCCCCGGTTGCCATGCAGCCAGTCCTCGCCCTGGTTGCCGTAGACCACGTCGTCGCCCTGGCCGCCGAAGATCGTGTCGCTGGACGTGTCCACGTTGAAACCGCCGCCGACATAGCCGCCGTAGAGCGTGTCGTTGCCCTGGTTGCCGTAGATCATGTCCGCGCCGGTGGCGCCGCGCACGATGTCGTCGCCCTCGCCGCCGGACAGAAGGTCGTCGCCGTCATGGCCGATGATGTTGTCGGCGCCGCCGCCGCCGAGGATCCTGTCGTCCTGGTCGCTGCCGTCGAGCTCGTCGTTATGGCCCGAGCCTTCCAGTTCCTCGATCCCGATCAGCGTGTCGGCCTCGCCGTCGGTCCCGCCGTATTGCGCCCCGAGCCCGGCCTTCACGCCGCTCGTGGAATAGGCGTAGCTCACCCGGTCGATCCCGGCCCCGCCGTCGATCAGGTCGCTGCCCGCGCCGCCGATCAGCGCATCGTTGCCGTCGCCGCCCTCGAGCGTGTCGTCGCCCTCGCCGCCGAACAGCGTGTCGTGACCGAGATTTCCCTGCACGAAGTCGGCGCCGTTATTGCCGTAGACCACGTCGTCGCCCTGGCCGCCGAACAGCGTGTCGTTCGCCGCGTCGCCGCCGCCTTCGCTCGCGCCGCCATAGATCGTGTCGTTGCCGTGGTTGCCGTAGATCTGGTCGGCCCCGTCGCGGCCGACGAGCAGGTCCGCATGCTCGCCGCCTTCGAGCGTATCGGCGCCGCTGCCGCCGTCGAGCGTGTCGAAACCGCTATTGCCCTGGAGGAAGTCGTCGCCCTCGTCGCCGCCGATCAGGTCCTGGTCCGCGCCGCCGAACACCGTGTCGTTGCCGGAACCGCCATTGAGGGAATCGCTGCCCTCGTTACCGTAGACGATGTCGTTGCCGAGATTGCCCGCGGCCACGTCGTTGCCCTGGCCCGCATAGAGCGTATCGTCGCCCGCATCGCCGTGCAGGAAGTCGTCGTCCTGTCCGCCATAGACGGCGTCCGCGCCGGCGCCGCCATAGATGAGGTCGGCGCCCAGATTGCCGTAGAGCACGTCGTCGCCGTCCTGGCCGGCGAGATGGTCCGCGTGATCGCCGCCGGAGAGCGTGTCGTTGCCGAGACCGCCGTCGAGCGTGTCGAGACCGTCATTGCCGACGAGGAAATCGTCGCCCTCCCCGCCATGCAGCAGATCCTCGTTCTGCCCGCCGAACAGCGAATCCGCGCCCGCGCCGCCATCGAGGAAGTCGTTGCCCTGGTTGCCGTAGACGGCGTCGTCGCCCGCCTCGCCATAGAGCGCGTCGATACCGGCGCCGCCGGAGAGAATGTCCGCGCCCGCGCCCGCATAGACGAGATCGTTCCCCGCCCCGCCATTCAGGCTGTCCGACGCCCCGTCGTCGGCGCCTGGATCCTCGACGATGAACCCGCCATAGATCGTGTCGTCGCCGGCCCCGCCCTCGACCGTATCGGCCCCGCCCCGGGTGAAGAACCGGTCGTCGCCATCCCCGCCTTCGAAATGGTTCGCGTCTGCATTGCCATGGAAGGTGTCGTCGAAGCCGGAGCCGACCGCGCCTTCGATGTCGATCAGGACATCGCCGGCGGCATTGCCGCCGATGGCTTCGTTGGTTTCGAGATTTACATAGACGGCGGTGTCGTTGTCGGCATAGGAGGCCGCATCGACGCCCTCGCCACCGTAGAGCATGTCGGCCCCGACGCCGCCCTGCAGGGTATCGTTGTCCTCGCCGCCATAGAGCGTGTCATTGCCGTCGTCGCCCGCGACCAGGTCGTTCTGCTGGTTGCCGTAGAGGATATCGTTGCCGTCACCGCCGGAAACGGTGTCGTCGTCGTATTCGCCGTAGAGCGTGTCGTCTCCGAGTCCTCCAAAAACCTTGTCCCCGCCCATTCCGCCATAGGCAAGGTCGTCGTCGGCCATGCCGTCGATCCAATCCCCGTCCTTGCCGCCATAAAGCGTGTCGTTGCCGTTATTGCCGAAGAGATCGTCGGAGCCCTGGTTGCCGTAAAGCAGGTCGTTTCCGTCACCGCCCGATACCGTGTCCCAATCCGCGTTACCGAAGGCCGTGTCATCGCCATCATCGCCGATGATGATGTCCATCCCCTGGCCGCCATACAACAGATCGTCACCGAGGTTACCAAAAAGGTCGTCGTCCCCGACATTGCCGTAGACAACATCGTTGCCCTGCCCGCCGTAGAGCGTATCAGCGGCACCATTCCGGAAAGAATCTCCTGTATCGCCATAGAGCGTGTCGTTCCCGAGAGTACCGTAGATGATATCCCGGAGGTCTCCACCCATCAGGCTGTCGTCCCCCGCCCAACCGATGGTTTCCGTCAGTGCGAGGTCGAGGTCGTAATCGCGCTGGGGCACGCGGAGAGAGGCTGTCGCCCACCAGGTGAAAGCGTCCTGCATCGAGACATTGGTAAGACCCAATTGTTCGGCATGCTCGATGACACCTTCCCACTGTTCGGCGAGTTCGGTTCCGGCATGGTCGCGCCGGATGGCATCGATTTCGGCCTGATTGAGAAGGTAATTCTCGAAGAGCTGCGTGGTTTGCAGATTGATCATCAAACCCGCTATCGACGCGTCCGACGGCGTCGACTGGAGCATCTTCAGGACGAACGGACTGCCCGTCGTGTAGTCCAGGTTCTGCAGCACACCGAGAACCATGCTGTCGACGACGCTGATCGGTTCGTCGTCCGGATCCTCGTGATCCTCGCGCTTGATGGTACTGCTGCGAATAATATCGAAACCCGGGACATCGTTGTCGCCGTTCGTGGTCTTCGCGGCATTGTACTCTTGTTTGTAGATCTCGTACTGCTGCTCCGCCGCTTCCTCCAGCGCAGTCTCGCCGACGACATCGTCGCCGGTCTCGGGATCCTTGAGGAAATATTTCCGCGTGACGAAGGGGGTTCCCTGCGCGTCATCGTTCTCGTTCGGTGGAACGTAGTCCGGGTTCTTGACGAGATCGCCGGGGCGTTCGTAATGCCCTTCGGTTCCGTCCTCGTTGGTGGCGACGAAGACGAGTTCGTCGTAGAAATCGTCGTGACGCGTAAAGGTCGCAACGTATTCGTCTTTGTCGAACTGAACTTCCAGATCGTAAAGATGAAGATTCGCCGCTTCGGCATGCGCGACGCCAAGCACCTGGTTGATCACGCTCGAGACCGAGATCGCCATATTCTCGACCGTCTCGACCGGACCGCCCTCGATCGACCAACTGTCGGTGACAAGCAAATATCCGTCATCCTCGAAATCTAGGATTGCCCCTGCGCGAGGCTTGTCACGGAATGCGGCTTGGGCCATCAAGGCCGCAGTGACAGCGAAAGTGAAGCCCGCCGTGGCGAGAGAAAGAGAACCGGCTGCCGCAGCTTGACCCGCAACTTGAGTCACCGCAGCGGTGTAGCCTTTCTCAACAGCCGCGGCTATTGCGGCATCCGCTGCAAAGTTGGCTCCCAGGGCCGTCGTTGTCGCGGTTGACGCGAGGTGCGAGAGAACTGCGCGCGCCTCAGTGGGAATATCGACCGCTCGTCCCAGTTCTGAGACGATAAGTCCTACAGCTGCGCCCGCGGCGCTAACTTGGAGATTCGTTGTATTGACCAGCGCCTCAGTGAACGCTTGATCGGCAATAAGTGACCGCGCAACGTGCCCGGCGGCAGTGCTACCAACTATACGACCAACTTGTTCGCCATATTCGCCGAAGAGCTCTTCGCCGATCTCCGCGCCTAGCCTACCTCCGACATAACTCGCGCCGGATAGCGCTGCGGATTGAAGGAAAGCCTGACCGAATTGCTTAAAGGCTTGATCAAGGGTA
The DNA here is from genome assembly GCF_024662015.1 of Nisaea acidiphila. Taxonomy (NCBI): domain Bacteria; kingdom Pseudomonadati; phylum Pseudomonadota; class Alphaproteobacteria; order Rhodospirillales; family Thalassobaculaceae; genus Nisaea; species Nisaea acidiphila. The sequence continues at coordinate 889,812 of NZ_CP102480.1, forward strand.
GGATTATTTTCGAGATTGTTATCGAAATTACGCTCAATTGCGTCAGATACGACCCCTTCAAACGATCTAACAGCCGCATTAAACGCAATCTCAGTTGCTGGATCAGAAAAATTAACCACTGAAGTAATAAGGCCCGAAGCGAACCCGACAGAGAAATTAATAACATCAGATTCGGCGCCTAAAAGAGAATATTCTTCCACGTCGCTCGTTTTTACCAGAACACCGTCAACTCTCTCGTATTTTGTTTCTTCAGATATATTTTTTCCGTCGTTTATTTTGTAACCAGATACAATATCGCCATTTTCATATCTTACCCCAATTATTTTTGATTCTCCTCCTGCGGAAACAGGGAGACTCATTGCAGTATTTTCTTTCTCCCAAACAGTTTTTCCATTCTCTAAATTTCCTGCATTTCTGAATTTCGTTATTGCTGTAATTTTTCCATATAGAGGGTGGTCAATAGTTGATGTTTGAGCAAGAAATTCCTGCCCTCTATTATCTGTATAAATTTTTGTGCTAATTATTTTTATACTACCAGAAGGCAGATCACTACCATCGAAGGCCGAAAAATATTCAATTAAAGAGGTTTCCAGACTTGGCTGCTCGGGAGCCCCAACTAAATTTGTACTCTGGAAACTCCCATCTACATATTGACTCCCCCCCCCAACAAAATGGCGTGTTGCGTTGTTGTTTTCCGTCGCCCCGCCGAAAGAAAAATCAAACAAATCTCTCAAATTTGGGATTGCAGGTGGCGTCACCACATCGCCCTGTATGATTTCTGTTAGCTCTCCCGAAACGACAGCAGCAATATCATTTGGCGTCGCACCATTCACTGCCGCCTCAGCTGCATCAGCCAGACGCTCTACAACTGGGACATACTCAACAAGTATGTCTGCCCAAAGATCAGGCAATCTCCACGTATGATTTCCACCCGCAATCGAGCCAGCCCCTATGCTGACGCCAAGCGCAACCCCTACCCCCTCAATGAAATTGTCACCGAATCCAGCACTATCTACCTCGACACCAACCGTAAACGGGGTCGGACCTATATTGACACCCACACCAACTTCTGAGGAAAAGCCTTCAAACTCGTCGACGGTTGGAGGCTCTCGACCGTCGAGATTAGGCCGGTCCCAATTTTGGACAACAATCTCGCCGCTGAAGCCGACGCCGACGCCAGCCCCAAGGCTGAAAAATAATGCATCGTTACCCAAGTAGTCCTTCACATACGTAATCTCAAATTGACCACCGCCGCCAACCAAAACTTCAGCAGAAAACGAAACAGAAGTTGTCCTCGAAAGGATCGTCATACCTCACCCCTATGAAAAAATTACTTCTATTGCGATTAAAATTATCGCGTTAGAAAATATAAAAATATTAAATATCCATGCCGAACGAATTAATTTTAACTCTTTTTCACTCATCTCTCTTTTTGGCGTGCAGTATATTTGAAACGCTGTTTTATCTTTACACTTAAATCTATTAAACATAACGACAAAAATGAAATATGACATAGAGATAAGTGAAATTATTGCTATGTAAATACTTTTCATTGCTTCCAAAGACCACAATGAATTAATTAAGCCGTTCATCGTTCCCGCATCCCTTCGCTTGCATAGCGCAGCACCGGTTGCAGCACATATTCCAGCACCCGTCTTTCTCCCGTCAGAAGGTCCGCCGTCACCGACATGCCCGGCACCAGGCGCACGTCCTTGCCGTCCACGGCCAGATGTTCGTGTTCCAGTTCGATCTTCGCCGTGTAGGACAGCATCTGCGGTGCCGCCTGCGGGCCGCTGGTCGCCGCGCCCGGGGCGCCGGCGGCCTTGTTCGCGTCCTGCGGCACCACGGCGTCGGCGCTGAGGGCGACGACGCGCCCCTCGATGCTGCCGTAGCGCATGTAGTTGAAGGCGTCGATCTTCACCGCGGCCGACTGGCCGACCTCGATGAAGCCGATATCCCGGTTGGTCACCGTCGCCTCGACCGTGAGCCGGTCCTCCTCCGGCACGATGCGCATCAGCGCCTCCGAGGGCTGCACATAGCCGCCGAGCGTGTGCACCGAGAGGCCGGTGACCGTGCCTGCGACCGGCGCGGCGAGGGTGAGGCGGCCGACCCGGTCCTCCGCCTTGATCCGTTCCTGGCGCGCCGCGCTTTCGAGCTGGCGGGCCTTGTTCAGGCTCTGCTGGGTCTCCGCCTCGAAGGCGAGCAGCAGGTTGGCGGCGGTCGCCTCGGCGCTGGCCAGCGTCGCGCGCGCCTCCTCGATCCGGCTTTCCAGCACCAGCGCCTGGTGCTGCGTCTCCAGCAGCACCTGCTCGTGCTCCAGATAGACCGATTTCTGCGTCAGCTGCTTCTCGTAGAGGATGCGCTGACCCTCGACCCGCTCGGTCAGCAGCGGCAGCACGGCGCGGACCTTGGCCTGCTCGGCGCGGAGCGAGGCCAGGGTGGCGCGGGACCGGGCCGCGTCCTTCGCCGCCCGCTCGCGCTCGCCCATCAGCGCCGCCCATTCCGCCCGCAATACGCCGAGGCTTTCCGCCACCTCGTGCTCCGCCGCGCCGTCCGGCGCCGCGAAGATCTCTTCCGGCGCCAACGGCCCGCCGCCGCCGGCGAGCGCCACGGCGCCGATCAGCGCCTCGTGCCGCGCCACGTCGAGCCGGGCCGCCAGCCATTCCCGCGTCAGCTTCTCGAGATCGGCGCCGCTTTCCGTCGGGTCGAGCGAGAGCAGCGGGTCGCCCGCCGCCACCCTGGCGCCGTCCTCGACATGGATCGCGCGGACGATACCCGGCAGGCTGCTCTCCACCACCTTCACCTTGCCGCCGGGCACGATCTTGCCCGGCGCCGCGACGACGATATCGAGATGGCCGAACCAGGCCCAGATCCCGGCCAGCACCAGCATCAGCGCCATCAACGCCGGCAGCGCCAGCACCAGGCGCGAGGGCGGCGCGACCGCCGCTTCGACGCGGCTCGCGAGGAAAGCGTCGTGCAGGTCTTTCAGATCGTCATGGCCGAGGGAGCCGTCGCCGCCGGAGGCGGGCGCTGCGGCGATTGGGATATCGGATGGTTCTCCCTGATCGTCATGCCGGCGAAGGCCGGTACCCCGGGATCGCGCATCCCGCGCGCCGCTCCCCTGGGCCCCGGCCTCCGCCGGGGTGACGGTGGCGGGATGATCGGCAGACGCATGCACGGAAGCATCGCCCTCCGCCGCGCCTTCGCGGGCGAGCTCTTCCGCCGAGATTCGTTTTGGCACTATGCGGGCGAGTTCCGCCATGCCGTCCCCAACTTAGCCGCCGCCCTCCCGGAGCCGTCCGGGCGGGAAACGGGGTTACCCCAAATGCGCGGCGCTAGGACTGTGCGCCTTGCCGCTCCGTCTGCCGGTTCTGCAAGGCATCCATCCTCGCGTACCAGCCTTTCCCCCGTTGCAGCTCTTGGTGGCTGCCCTTTTCGGTAATCCTGCCGTCCTCCACCACGATAATCCGTTGCAGATGCCGGACGGAAGACAGGCGATGTGTGATTATTATCACCGTCCTTCCCTTGCAGATCTCGCCCATCCGCTCCTGGATCAGCCGCTCGGCCTCGAAATCGAGCGCCGAGGTGGCCTCGTCCAGGATCAGGATGCGCGGGTTCGTCGCCAGCGCCCGGGCCAGCACGATGCGCTGGCGCTCGCCGCCGGAAAGCTTGGCCCCGCGCTCGCCGATCACCGTGTCGTAGGCGTTCGGCAGCGAGAGGATGAAATCGTGCGCGCCGGTCAGCTTCGCCGCCGCCATGACCTGCTCCATCGGCATGGTCGGATCGGCGACGGCGATGTTCTCGCGGATCGTCCGGTTGAAAAGGAACGGGTCCTGCAGCACATGCGCCACCTGGCGCCGCAGCCAGGCCGGGTCGACCAGCGCCAGATCGACGCCGTCCACCAGGATCTTGCCTTTCTGCGGCCAGTAGAGCCGCTGGATCAGCTTGGCGATGGTGCTCTTGCCGGAACCGGACGGCCCGACGATCGCAGCGACCTCGCCCGGCGCGAGCGTGAAGCTCACCTCCTCCAGGACCTCCGGGCTGTCCTCGCCGTAGCGGAAGGAGACATTGCGGAACTCGACCCGGCCGCGGATATCCGGCAGGGCGGCGGAGCTGGTCGTCTTCGGCTCCGGCACCGCGTTCATCACCTCGCCGAGGCGGGAGACCGCGAGCAGCACCTGCTGCAGCTGGTTCCACATCTGCGCCACCCGCTGGGCCGGCGCCAATGCCCGCATGGTCATCATGTTGACGGCGACGAGCTGGCCCGCGCTGATCGACCCGTCGATCACGAAGCGCGCCCCGAGATAGAGCGTGACGACCACGGCGACCCGGTTGATCAGGGTGACCAGCTGGTTGGCGTTCTGTGTCAGTTTCTCGCTCTTCTCGCCCCAGAGGGTCTGGTCCGCCATCTGGCGCTCCCAGGAGCGCTGCAGCGCCGGCTCGACGGCAAGGCTTTTCACCGTCTCCATCCCGAACACGGTCTCGACCAGAAAGCCTTGGTTCTCGGTGAGATTGGTCGCGCGCGCCATCAGGCGCTTCTTCAGGATCGGCGTGACCACGCCGTAGACGACGAAGATCAACGCCATGCCGATGCCGACGACGAGCGCCAGGAAGGGCGCGAAATAGGCGATGACGCCGAGGAACACGACCGAGAACAGCAGGTCGATGATCGCGGTCGGGGCCGAGCCGGTGAGGAAGGAGCGGATCTGCTGCAGCTCCTGCGCCCGCTGGGTCGTCCGGCCGGTCTGCCGGCTGGCGAAGAAGCTCGCCGGCAGGGTCGAGAGATGGCGGAAGAAGCGGCCCGCCAGCTCGACGTCGATCCGGTGCGTCGCGAAGGACATCAGGCGGCCGCGCAGCACCCCCATGACGAACTCGAAGATCCCGACGGCCAGCAGGCCGATGGCGAGGATGTCGAGCGTGGTCAGCGCGCCGGTGCTCAGCACCTTGTCCATGATCAGCATGAAGAAGAGCGGCGTCGAGAGCGCGAAGATCTGCAGCAGGAAGGAGGCGATCGCCACCTCGGCGACGAGGTGCTTGTATTTCAGCAGGATCGGCACGAACCAGGAAAGCCCGAAGGGGCGCCGCTCGTCCGCCTCCTCGGTGCGCGGCGGCGAGATCTCGAGCAGGCGTCCCGAGTAAAGCCTGTCGAATTCGGCGATATCCCAGGTCGCGGGCTTGCCGCTTTCCGGGTCTGTCAGCAGCACCTTTTCGGCGCTGGCCCGCCCGACGAGCACGAATGCTGTCGCCTCGCCGCGCTTCAGCTCCGCGATCGCGGGAAGGCGCGCTTGCGAGAGCTTCGCGGATGCCACAGACCGGATCGCCGCTTCGCAGCCGAAGTGCCGTGCGACGGCAACAAAATCCTCAGCCGCCGCCGCCGCTTCCGGCATCCCGAGCTCGTGGCGCAGCCGGTGTGCTGGGACCGGAAAACCGATCAGCGCAAACAGGGCAGCCAGGGAGCGGATTCCCCCAACCTCCTCCCCGTCATTTCCTGCGCCCGGTCCCGCCACGATACCCTCAAAATAGATAAATTTTTAGATGTATCGTCACCAATACATACAAATACAGAGCTATGACGATTCCAGATTTTGGGTCAAGGCAAACGCTTCCGAGATTCGCATAATAATTCGTAGCTATTTTGAATCGTCCCTACGACGAAGCGCTATGTCTCTGATATATTTATATTTTACGAAACGGCGCGACCAATTCGCGTAACTTGCGATATCATCTTGTGCATTGAGAGAAAGAAATTCTCGGTTGGCCTATGAGAGCATCGGGATCATAGAAAACTCGAGCATATAAATTTTTAGTTGAAATTATGTGGCGTAAACTTCCGTAGCCGCGGCGACACAATGGCTTCAAGAGCATTCTCAGGAGCAGGTCTCTCGACCGGACCGCTGTAGGGCGAAATATTCTTGCTGACATTATGTTGACATGACAAAAGCGCCCGAGCGGGAGGCTTCGGGCGCTTGATGTATTGCATTGACATTATGTGATATTCTTGGTTGCGGGGGCAGGATTTGAACCTGCGACCTTCAGGTTATGAGCCTGACGAGCTACCGGGCTGCTCCACCCCGCGTTATGGGTGTGTTGATTGTGAGAGGTTAAGCTTTTTTATTTTTCGCATAGATGACCTGGCGGCGACCTACTCTCCCGCGGCTTAAGCCGAAGTACCATTGGCGCGGAGGGTTTTCACGGCCGAGTTCGGAATGGGATCGGGTGCGGGCCCCTCGCCATGACCACCAGGTCATCGATGCGAAGAATGGAACGGGGTTCGTGTTGGATGTCTGCTTTCGGCGAAGGGCAGTGCCCTTCGGTCCGGTATTTGGTTCTGTATGAGTTATGTATCAAGCCGATCGAACGATTAGTACCGGTTAGCTTCACATGTTGCCACGCTTCCACACCCGGCCTATCGACGTGGTGGTCTTCCACGGTTCTCGGCGAGACCTGGTTTCGAGGGGGGCTTCCCGCTTAGATGCCTTCAGCGGTTATCCTTTCCGCACTTAGCTACCCTGCTGTGCCGCTGGCGCGACAACAGGTCCACCAGAGGTGCGTCCATCCCGGTCCTCTCGTACTAGGGACAGCTCCTCTCAAGTCTCGAACACCCACGGCAGATAGGGACCGAACTGTCTCACGACGTTCTAAACCCAGCTCACGTACCACTTTAATCGGCGAACAGCCGAACCCTTGGGACCTGCTCCAGCCCCAGGATGTGATGAGCCGACATCGAGGTGCCAAACACTCCCGTCGATGTGGACTCTTGGGGAGTATCAGCCTGTTATCCCCGGCGTACCTTTTATCCGTTGAGCGATGGCCCTTCCACGCGGGACCACCGGATCACTATGACCGACTTTCGTCTCTGCTCGGCCTGTCGGCCTCGCAGTCAGGCAGGCTTATGCCATTGCACTCGTCAGCTGATTTCCGTCCAGCTTGAGCCTACCTTCGCGCGCCTCCGTTACTCTTTGGGAGGCGACCGCCCCAGTCAAACTACCCGCCATGCAGGGTCCCGGACCCGGATCACGGGCCGCGGTTAGATATCAAAAAACAAAAGGGCGGTATTTCAAGGGTAGCTCCACCCTGGCTGGCGCCAGTGCTTCAAAGCCTCCCGCCTATCCTACACATTCATTTCCTGATACCACTGCAAAGCTGTAGTAAAGGTGCACGGGGTCTTTCCGTCTGACCGCGGGTACTCCGCATCTTCACGGAGAATTCAATTTCGCTGAGCCAACGTTGGAGACAGCGGGGAAGTCGTTACGCCATTCGTGCAGGTCGGAACTTACCCGACAAGGAATTTCGCTACCTTAGGACCGTTATAGTTACGGCCGCCGTTTACCGGGGCTTCGATTCAAAGCTCTCACCTCTCCTCTTAACCTTCCGGCACCGGGCAGGCGTCAGACCCTATACCGCGCCTTGCGGCTTCGCAGAGCCCTGTGTTTTTAGTAAACAGTCGCCACCCCCTACTCTGTGCCACCCCCCACTGGTTGCCCAATGAGAGGTCCCCCTTCTCCCGAAGTTACGGGGGCATTTTGCCGAGTTCCTTCAACGTTGTTCTCTCAAGCGCCTTGGTATGCTCTACCAGCCCACCTGTGTCGGTTTGGGGTACGGTCTATATGGCAGGGCTATTTCCCGGAACATCCAGGCCGCACGCACAATCCAGTAAGCGCGCACGACTTCCGATATTCGTCACATCCT